>NZ_CP157940.1:0-320713 GCF_040207125.1 Lacrimispora sp. BS-2 | reverse complement strand
TAAGGTCCGACCCATCCAAAGAGAAAACTCCGTTCTGAGGCTCGATAAACCCGGCCACTACCCGAAGAGTCGTGGTCTTTCCGCAGCCGCTTGGTCCTAAAAGAGAGACCAGTTCCCCTTCCTGTACCTCCAGGTTAAGTCCTTTTAAAATCTGTTTCTTCTTATCATAACAGACATCAATATCCTGCAGTTTCATATATGCCATGGTTTTTCCTCCTATTTCGCCAAAGCGGCAATTCCCAGGGTCCTGTCAACAATTACCATGATAAGGACCGTTATGGCCATCAAAAGCACGGAAACCGCAGACACGGTAGGGTCATAATTATATTCAATGTAATTCATGAGGGTCGCAGGGAATGTGGATACCCCGGGACCTGAGAGAAACATGGAAACCGGAATGTTATTAAAGGAGTTAATAAATGCCAGCATAAAAGCCGCCGAGATTCCCGATGTAATGTTAGGCAGCACCACCCGGAAAAATGCTCCCGTTTTTGTGCAGCCCAGACTCCAGGCCGCCTCTTCCACTGAAAAATCAAACTGGTCTAAGCTGGAGCCCACTACCCGGATCACATAGGGCAGAGTCACCATGAAATGTCCTGCCAAAAGTCCTGCAAAGACCGGAACCCTTAAGGTCAGCACCAGAAACTGATAAAGAACAAAGCCGATTACGATTCCAGGCACAATGGTCGGTGAAAGGAATATGGATTTTAAGATCCCCTTTCCCTTCATACCGGACCTTGCCAAGGCATAGGCAGCCGGAATTCCTGCAATAAGAGCGGCTACGGTGGCAAGGAGGGCAATTTCTAAGCTGGTCAAAAAGGAAACCCGGAAGGATTTTAGTTTAAACACATTGATAAACCAACGGAATGAAAAAGATTCAATAGGAAAGGTGATGGCACTGCCCTCTCCAAAAGCAGTCACAGTAATGATCACAAGGGGCAGGATCAAAAACATAAATACCAGCACTGCAAAAACCGTAAGCATTTTATTTTTACGCATGGCTTCCTCCTCTTCTGTCCAGTCTGGCCGACAGGGCATTCAGTCCCTTTATAACAACCAGAGTAGAGACGATCATGATCAGGGAAATGACCGCGGCCCCATTCCAGTCTCCCACGCTCATGGCTCTCTGGTAGATGAATGTGGCAAGGACCATATGTTTATTGCCTCCTAAAAGCTGAGGCGTGGTATAAGCCGTCAAAGTCCCGGTAAACACCAGGATACCTCCTACAATGATCCCGGGAAGGCTCATGGGGAAAATCACCTTCATAAAAGCCTTGAACCGGTCCGCTCCCAGACTGAGGGCTGCTTCCATCATGTCATTATCAATGTTTTCCATAACACCGGCCACCGTAACGATCATCAGGGGAAGAAATAAGTAAACCGAGCCGATGATGATGGAGAAGTCCGTGTATAACAGCTTGGCAGGTTTTTCCAAAAAGCCGGCTGCCAAAAGGAACCGGTTGATGATGCCGTTGCTGCCTAAAATATTGATCCAGGCAAAGCTTCTGATGACAGAATTGGTCATCAGAGGAAAAATTGAGACAGACAGAAGAATCCCTCTCCATTTTTTCCTGCACCGGCTGATAAAATACGCAGTTGGAACTCCTGCTGCCATACAGACAGCCGTAGTGATGAAGGCAACCTTAACCGTCCTCATGAAAATCTTAAGATAATACTCATCCCGGAAAAATTCCACATAGGCGCTGAAAGGATAATCTCCGGTGTGAAAAGACGGGATCAATACCCTTAAAAGCGGAAGAAACAGACACACTGCCAGAATCACAAGCCCTGGCACGACCATTATAAATGCACTACTTTTCTTCATCTTGACCTCCCCATGGGTTTTACACCCATTCATTGTCAACACTTATCATCACTTATAAGCTGTGTTAATTTATATCTATACTTTTATTATAATTTATGATATACTGTACGTCAAATACATATAATCTATATTTTTTATGCAGTAAAGCTATAATAGAGCATATTATCACCTGTGCAAAAGGAGGAATACCTATGGAACTGAAAGAAGCAAGATATATTCTGGCCATTGCCAGACAAAAAAACATCAGCAAAGCAGCGGAGTCCCTGTTTATCTCCCAGCCATCCTTAAGCAAATATTTAAAAAACTTAGAGCATCAGCTTGGAGTCCGCCTTTTTGACCGGATCGGAAGCAGTTATTTTCCAACCTACATCGGAGAACGCTACATCCATTATGCAGAAAAAATCGTAGAATACGGCATGGAATGGGACATGGAATTTGATGACATTATGCATCAAAACCATGGACGGTTAAATATTGCCATTCCCATTATGCTTGGAAACAGCCTGATCGGTCCCACTCTTTCAAAATTCCATCAGCTGTATCCCAATGTCACGGTCAATATGATGGAGGAAGTCAACTTTGTGGCCGAGCATACCCTGACCGACCACACCGTTGACCTGACGTTTTACAATGTTCATGAATTTCCCACCGGCCTGGATTACCAGATCATAGGAAAGGAAGAGATGGTTCTGGTGCTGTCCGCTTCAAATCCTCTGGTTAAAAAGGCTGAAATGAAAGAAGGCTTTCAATACCCCTGGATCGATCTAAGACTTCTTGCTGGCGAACCCTTTATCCTTCTCTACCCGGATCAGAACACGGGAGGACTTGCTCTTAAATTCTTTGAGGATTACGGCCTGGAACCAAATGTCCTGCTTCACACCAGAAGCAGTGAAATGTCCATCCGCCTTGCCATGGAAGGCCTGGGGGCCGCCTTTGCTCCTGAAAGCTATTATCATTATTTAAAAGACAGGGAACCTAGCTCCTCTGTCTGCCTTTCCATTGGAAAAGAACGAATTGAAAACACCCTTATAGCCGCTTACCAGAAAAACCGGTATTTGCCAAAATACGCCAAGGCCTATCTAAATATTCTGGCCGCTTATTACCAGACAAAACATGGGTAATACTTTCCTTTCCTTATCATTGCTTTTCCCGGAACTTATGGTAATATAGAGTCAAGCGGATATTCGTAATCCGCGCCCCTACTTGATTCGATTAAAAACGAGGTTTCCTATGGCTAAAATAACACAAAAAACTTTTTTCCTTATTATCCTGCTTCTGTTATCCCTTACTTCATGCCAGAGCCAGAAAAAAGAGACGGCAAAGGATCTTGCAGGCATTCCCATTGACATATCAAAAACCGAATCCGTTTCCATATATTATGGTTCCATCTGTTATTCCTTTTATGACGAGAACAAGGAAACCATAGCCAGGGTGGCGGATCTGTTTCACGGCTTTTCTTTAAAGGAGGTCCCGGACGGAAGCCTGGACAGCGCCACCACCTACCAGATCTATTTTTCCAGCTCTGACGGCCAGACCGGAGCAGTGAATGTAGACGAAATGGGCATGTTCTATCTGCCGGATACAAAAAAATATTACCAGGTAAAGGAAGGGACCTTTTACCTGGATGAGTTGGAAAACATATATCAGGACAGCATGAATGCAGGGGGCTTTGACAAAAATCAATGCCTTATTCCGCAGTAAAGGCTTCTTATTCATAATTTGTATCTATTTGCATAAATTTATGTGAGACACTAGATATAAAAGGGGGGGCTTGCTTTTGCAAAAAGTACTTGATAATAATTATTATGATCTATTCATAAATAACGCTCTCATTCCACTATATCCAACTTACTATGATTTTACTCACCTTAATCAAACGCTTTCATTGGAACATATCCCGGTAGAATCCATGAACATCTGCGACTTAGGGCTGTATCCTTACAGCCGCTTTTCGTCAATTTATACCCTGAGTTCACTGGCAAGCATAGACAAATCCGGAATTACAGCGGTTCAGAACAATCCTGATTTAAGCTTGTTTGGAAAAGATGTATTCATAGGAATTATAGATACCGGCATTGATTACCGGCACCAAGCTTTTAAAAACAAAGACGGAACCACCCGCATTCAATCAATATGGGATCAGACCATACAAAGCGGCTCCTCCCCTGAAAGCTTTACATTCGGTTCCGAATACAGCAGGGATTTAATAAACAAAGCTTTACAGTCGAACGATCCTTTATCCATCGTTCCTTCGGTTGATACCAATGGCCATGGCACGGCAATTTCCAGTATTGTGGCCGGTACCTCAACCAATGACCAAAGACTCCACAGTGTTGTCCCGGAAGCTGATCTGGTAGTGGTAAAACTAAAAGAAGCCAAAAAAAATTTAAAAGATATTTTTTTAGTACCGGACGATGTTCTGTGTTTTCAGGAATCTGATATTATGCTTGCCGCACGTTATCTGGTTTCTGTCTCCCAGAGATTGAATAAGCCAATCGTTATCTGCATTGCCCTTGGATCAAGTCAGGGCGGACACGACGGAAACGGCCCTTTAAGCAGCTTTCTGGATGACCTGGCACAGATTCCCGGGATTGGGGTTGCAGTTGCAGCCGGAAATGAAGGAAACAAACGAAGACATTATTTCCATGCCCCTGTACCCCAATTCTTTTACAATGATTTTGAATTAAATGTGGGAAATGATGACAGTATGTTCTCCATGGAAATCTGGGCATATTCACCGGCACAGGTCTCCGTCAGTATCACCTCACCCAACCATGAGTCTACCCAATTAATTCCTCCGGCAATAAATAGCTGCATAAATTATACCTTCCATTTAAGCCAGACAGACGTCTGGATAAATAATATTATTTTTGAGCAAAACACCGGAGACCAGCTAATCCTGCTGCGTTTCAAAAACACCATACCAGGAACCTGGCATATTCATGCGGAAAATATTAATCAGGATTCTTTTTCCTTTCATGCATGGCTCCCAACAGGAGACTTGATCTCAGACGAAACATACTTTACAAATTCAGATCCGGACGTTACTATAACTTCTCCGGGAAACACAAGAAGCCTGTTGACCATTACCGCCTATGATCAGTTCAATGACAGCATTCTGGAAGAATCAGGAAGAGGCTACACAAGACTAGGATTAATTAAGCCTGATATTGCAGCTCCGGGCTATCGTATTCCGTGTGCGCTTCCGGGAAACAGATACGGCACTGCCACAGGAACAGGAACAGCGGCGGCCCACACGGCAGGAATTATGGCAATGGTTTTTGAATGGGCAATTGTCAGAGGGAATTATATCCAGATGACCGGCAACATTATTAACCGGCAGTTGGTCTGGAATGCAATGCGCGACGATAACAATGCTTATCCAAATAACATATGGGGATATGGAAAGGTGGAAATTAGTAACTTTTTTAAAGTAGTTGATGGTGCTTAAACCCAATAAAATGTTTTGTTATACTTAAAAAGTGCGGTTCACTGTGAACCGCATTTTTACAATAATGGCCAGGACAGCCGCATCCGAAGTACTGTTCTTAATAGCATCCATACTGGGGGCATCAGTCATAATCACTCCCTTAAAGGGAATGATACTTCTCAATATCCTGAATGGCACTGGCTTTCGCAGGCGGACAAAATGCCCCACCTTAAAAGATCGGTGCCAGGAATTAATTCCCGGCACCGATCTGCCTGCTTTACAGACTCTTTCTTACACCTTGCTGGTATTTTCGATATAGTGAAATTGCTGCTCTAAGTGACTGACAAATAACAGCAGTCTTTCATACAGCGGCTCTACCTTGTCACCATACGTTTCTTCAAGGCTTTTTCCAATTTCCCTAATGGTCTTACTGCCGTCAATTTGTAGAAAGACGCAGCTTCCATACTCATCCATTGCAATTCTTTTATATTCCGGAATTTTGAAACCGAGTTTTCTAAAAACCCGTTGAATCTTGTGATCCTGTTTTATAAGCATGGTCACAATACCGTTTTTATCAACCTCGTATTCCAGTTTATCGGAAATTTTAAATATTAAATTTAAAACCTCATCATTGTCATTTCGCATTCTTCACTTCACTCTTAATAAGCGGGATAGCGGTCGCTGCTACAAGAATGATCAATAAGATAAATGCCATTCCATTTGAATTTGCAAATCCGCTTGGGCCTGCACCACTGATGATGCCAGTTACCTGTAAAACGATTCCGATAAGTCCAATGATTGATCCGCCGGCAACAAGCCCTGACGACAGGCTTACACCGTTAGAAACTTTCGCTTCCTTTTCTCTCTCATTTCTGGAATATTTCTCAACGAAGAAACGAACCAGGGCTCCTAGCAAAATGATGGAAGTTGTGGATATGGGCAAATAAAACCCGATTGCAACTGTCATTACAGGGAGTTTCAGTAAAAATAAAACGATTCCCATTATAATGCCGCAGATGATCATGACCCAGGGCAACTGACCCGACATGATTCCGGCTGTCAATGTTGCCATTAAATTCGCCTGAGGCAATGCAAACGGAACATTGTCACCAGTCATTGAGAGCTGATTGGAAAGCAATAAAATAACGCAGGTAACTACCACAACACCTACAATAGAAGATATTGCAAAATATTTCTGCATTTCATTCTTGCTTCCACCAATGATAAAAGAAACTTTTTGTGATTGGCAGTAACCGCCTGCTGCAGCGATTGCAGTAACAATAAAGGAACCGAATAACAACAGAGCCTTGTTATCATCTACGCTCTTCCAGCCTAATCCCACAAATAGTAATGTTACGATAACGATGGAAGCAATTGTCATACCGGATACAGGAAGGTTTGAAGTTCCGATGGTACCGGTTAAACGGCCGGAAACAATTACAAACATCAAAGACAGCACCATGGATAAAACAGAACCCAGTACAGCCATGGCAATGTTGCCGCCTGATACCAGGAAACCGCCGATAAAGCCTACGATGATACCTGACAGTAAAATAACAGTTTCAACAGAAGATCCAGCGCCGCCGGAGCCTTTTCCTCTGGCATTCATGGTTTCCTTTATGGAAGCGATAACCGTTGGAATCAGTTTTATAGCACCGATCAGACCGCCGGAAAGCATCATGCCTGCACCGATATATTTTACGTAGCTGCCTGCTATATCGCCGACTCCCATAGCGTTTACGCTTACAGAAGGATTATTCCACACGGCCGGGCCGCCACTGCCTAAAGAAGCAAAATAACCGATGAGAGGCGTAATGGCAAAGTTAGATAATATAGAACCGGCAAACATGGTCAAGGATACTTCCATTCCCACGATGAATCCTATCCCAAGCAGCAAGGGGTTCACTTCCAGCTGAAATTTCCATTTGTAAAAGGGCTCATGCACAAAGCTGATCACGTTGTTGGTGATGTTTAAGAATGAGCTGGTTACCGCGGTTATTAAACCGCCGATTCCAAATCCGATTCCCATAAATTTCAGGGAATCCTTGGCCCCTTCCGAGGCGACTAAGGTTTCTGAAATAGCCATTGACTCAGGATACATTAATTTTCCATGCTCTTCCACAATCAAATAATTGTAGACCAGAGAAGCTGCACCTATGCCAAATAAAGCACCGCCCACACCGATCACAAGACCTTCCAGAAATGTTACCCGGGAACCGATCAAAAGAATTGCAGGAAAAACAAATATCATGCCGCTGGCAATGGATTCCCCGCCGCTGGCCATTCCCTGAAGAAGTGTCTTTCCAAGAATTCCTTTTTCCCTGGCAAACATGGCAATAAATACAGAACCTAATATGGAGCCAGGTATTCCGGCAGCAACAGTAAGGCCTGCTTTCATGCCAGAGTAAGCTGTTGATGCGGCGAACAATGCAGACAGAGCTATACCAATGATTAATACCGCAATATTTCCACCCGATCCGGATTTTGGGGAAACATATGGTACGTAATCTTGCCCTTTTACACCGCCATATGCGCCTTTAGATAATTTTTGATTCATACACAGTACTCCCTTATATTCATCATATTTCGATCAGTTATTGGCACAAATTTAAACTTTTATTATTAACGGTCTATCTGCTGCTATTTGAGGGCTTTCAGTGCTTCTGTCAAATACTTCCACGTCCTCTGGGTTGATGGGATACTTAAATGTTCCTCCGCAGTATGCACCCCGATTATTGTAGGCCCAACGGATATCATATCCAGTTTTCCTTCAAACTTTTTATCAAAAATCGCACATTCGAGTCCGGCATGGATCGCGCTGATCAGCGGTTTTTCACCAAATAATTTCTCGTATAATTCTGTAAAAAGCAGTCTTACTTTTGAATCGGAATTATATTTCCATTCCGGGTAATCCGACTCAGCAATCACCTTTCCGTTTGTAAGGCCGGCAATAGCGGCTACGATATGGAAAATATTATCCTTTATACTTCCCACGGAACTTCTTATGGAACTGATGATTTCAATGTTGTCTCCCTTTGTCTCAACTACCCCCAGATTCAATGAACTCTCTACCAGGCCCTCAATATCCATGCTTACGCTCTGGACTCCGTTTGGAATCAGATACATAAAATTAACGATGTTTTCCCTTGTATCTTTCGACATGATTCGTTCCGGCATATGATCAACCGGCTTTAGCTCGATTTTGATATCCGGATCCGCTGCTTTGTATTCATCCTTAAATATTTGTTCCAGGCTGGAGATATGCTCTTTTAACTCTGGGACTTCCTCTGGATTTACACACACAACAGCCTGTGCATCACGGGCAATGGCATTATGCTTGGAACCTCCGTTTATGGAGCATAAATGTAAATCTGTCTCCGAACATGCACGTTTCAGCAGCCGGGCCATCAATTTATTGGCGTTTGCCCTGCCCTTATGTATTTCCACTCCGGAGTGGCCGCCCTGCAGGCCCGTAATTTCAATTTCATAAGCAGCCCTGCTGCTGTCTGCACCTTCCCATATTATGGGAATATTGATTTTAGAGGAACAGCCGCCTGCACAGCTTACCGTCAGGATTCCTTCTTCCTCTGAATCGATATTAATAAGGGTTTTGCCCGATATGTTTTTAGGATCCAGCGCATGGGCACCATCCATTCCGGTCTCTTCGGCGGTGGTAACTAACAATTCAATGGGAGGGTGTTCCAGTGTATCCGATGCCATAACCGCTAACCCCATGGCGACCGCAATACCATCGTCTCCTCCAAGAGTTGTACCGTCTGCGTAAATCATATCTCCATGGATTTTCAATTTAATGGGGTCTGTCATGAAATCATGGGTTACGTCAGGCCTTTTCTCACATACCATATCCATATGTCCCTGAATGATAACGCCGGGACTTTCTTCATAGCCCTTGGAGCCTGGTTTCTTGATGATCACATTCAGCGCTTTATCCTGTATGACCTCCAACTTGTGTTCCTTGGCAAAAGAAACCAGATAATCGCTGATTCTTCTTTCATTTCCCGAACCCCTGGGAATACTGCTAATTTCCTCAAAATACTGAAACACTTCCACCGGTTCCATGTTTTCCAATGCTCTGTTACCCACGGTATATTATCTCCTTTACTAAAAAATTTGCCCTCCATGTGTTTAAAAAAACAGGATTTATGGGCAAAAAACCCATTAATATATTAGCACAAACAAACCCAAAGTACAATAGAATTCATTGTGCATTTTCACATTAACTTTCTTCATAAACTTACATTTTATATCATAATTCGACATTTATTCTTATTTATATCCTATATTTTAGGTTATAATTAATAAATTTGTTTTGGACATGCCGTCCAATCTTTTCGATATTTCCCATATCCCTTGATATAAACCGACATTGATTAAGAATACTGTTGAATTATGTACACCATTCTATAATGCAGCAGGAAAACCCCATTGCCTAAAGCCCTCATACAGCATTTTCCGGTTCCTATCATAAAATTCAGCGTCTATGGTACAGCTACCAGGAATTGAGGTTAGAAAATCGTCCTGATGCATCAGACAAGGAGGCCATATTGTGAAACATAATCTGCCTTAAGGCAAGCAGAAGCATGAATAAGCTTACAAGGAACTTTTGATTCATGATAGCTCTATATCATTGGAACAGAGAATACTAAATACACGAAAAAAAATGCGGTTCCCGAACATGGAACCGCACTTTTTCGTATCAGTATGAAATCAAAAATTAACACAGCAATATCAGTAACTTCATAAGAAGCACAATCAATTTTACCCAATGGATTCCATTCCCACATCCATGCTTCCGGACCGGAATCCTTCCAAATCCATGGTAATATATGTAAATCCCAATTCCTTCAGATAAAAGATAATTTCCTTACTCTTTTCCATCACTTCTCCCATTGCGTCCCGGTCCACCTCAATGCGGACAATGTCATTATGAAACCTCAGCCGCACATTTCCTTTCACAAGAGAACTTACAAATTCCTCTCCTTTTCCAATGCGGTTCAGGATATCATAATCAATTTCCGTATTATAAGGAAGACGGGTCGCCATACATGGAGCAGAAGGCCTGGACGCCACGGAGATTCCGTACCATGAAGCCAGTTCCTTGACCTGGGACTTGGTAATGTGAAGCTCAGCCAGGGGACTGATGATCCCCAGTTCCCTTAAAGCCTTGATTCCAGGACGGTAAACATGAAGATCATCCTCGTTGGTCCCATCCATGATATAAGGAATGTTCATTTCCTGTGCAAAATCCTTCAAAGACTGGAACAGCTTCTTTTTGCACAGATAGCACCGGTTTACCGGATTATAGCGTATCTCCTCCTGTTCCAGCTCATTGACGGAAACCACTTTATGAACGCCCCCCAGCTCCTTTGCCACTCTGGCTGCGATCTCTAAATCACAGGAAGGATGGAGACGGCTGTCAAAGGTTACTGCATAAACGTTTTTTCCCGTTTTTCCTGCAGCATCTGCCGCTGCCTTCAGCAATAAGCTGGAATCCACTCCCCCAGAAAAAGCCAGGCAGATATCCTCTTTGGCATAATCCGCCATCATCTGTTCCAGCCTTATTTTCATTTTCAGAATGTTCTCCTCCATTATTTCTCCGCCTCCCTGCGTATGACATTGTATACGGTCTGGTAATCCAGTCCATTTTCTTTGCAGATACTTCTTACACTTTCAAATTCCGGGTAGCAGAACGTCCTGCTTTTGTAGGTACAGACTTTCACCTCTGCCTCACCGAATTCTGTCATGACCTTCCTTTTTTTCCGGTCCAGAATGGTTCTCAATACCGGGTATCTTCTGACTCCTATGGTGGTAGTCTGAATGAACAGGATATCTTCCATTCTGCTTATCTCCTCTTCCCGGCAGATCAGGCTGAGCATATAGGCAGGCCGGTTCTTTTTCATAAAAACAGGGGTATACCAGACATCAGCCGCTCCGGCCTCCAATAAGGATTCCATGGCAAAGCCAAAGGCTTCCCCACTGCAGTCGTCAATATTGGCTTCCAAAACCCACATATTTTCTCCTGTGCCTTCTTCCTCTTCCAGAAGAAGCATGGCCCGCAGAACGTTTGCCTGTTTAAAGTCCTTTTTTCCTGCACCAATCCCTGTCTTTAAGATCTGAAAGGAGGAGGGAAGATTTTTTCTTGTCTCAAGAGCCGCCGCTATAGCTGCTCCGGTGGGAGTCACCATCTCCCCTTCATTGTCCGTGAAACGAAGCTTCAGACCATGGGCCGCCGCAATGTTGGCCGTAGCCGGAACAGGAACCGGGATAACGCCATGCTGGCACCGGACACTGCCATGACCTTCCGCCAGAGGAGATACCACGATCTCATCCACTCCCAGGCTGTCCACACAGACCGCCACGCTGATGATGTCCACAATGGAATCAATGGCTCCTACCTCATGAAAATGAACCTCTTCCACAGGGATTCCATGAGCCTTTGACTCTGCTTCTGCCACCATACCAAACATCTGCTTTGCCATTGCCTTTACCTTGCTGCCGGAATCCAGCCGGTCGATGATAGTATATATATCCTGAAGATTCCGGTGAACCTGGAGGTGGTCATGGTCATGACTATGGCCACACTCATGGTCGTGACAATGCTTATGGTTATTGCTGTCATCATGTTCTTGACAATGCTCATGGTTATTGCTGTCATCATGTTGATGGCTATGACCATAGTCACACTCGTGACCTTGCTCGTGGCTATGACCATGGTCATGTCCGCGATCCCCCTCATGTCCATGCCCTTCATCTTCCAGAAGAACGTCAAAATCATAAGCATCCAACCCGCATTTCCTGGTCCTGCCAAAGTAAAGATGATAGCCAGCCACCCCCAGACTTTGCAAAGCCTTTATTAAAGCTTCCTTATCCGCTCCCAGGTCTAAAAGAGCGCCTACCGTCATATCGCCGCTGATTCCTGAATTACATTCCAAATACAGCACTTTTCCCATTTTATCTCACCGCCAGTCGATTGATTTGTGTTGCAATATACCCGGCCCCGTATCCATTATCAATATTTACAACAGAAATTCCATTTGCGCAGGAATTAAGCATTGTAAGAAGAGCAGACAACCCATGAAAGCTGGCTCCATAGCCTACCGAGGTGGGAACCGCAATGACCGGGCAGTCTGCCAGCCCGGCGATGACCGTTCCCAAGGCTCCTTCCATCCCTGCCACCGCAATAATACATCTGGCATTCCTGATTCTGTCTCTCTGGGACAGAAGGCGGTGGATTCCGGCTACCCCCACATCGAATATCCGGTCCACATTGCAGCCGAAATATTCCGCAGTCTGTGCCGCTTCCTCCGCTACCGGGATGTCTGCCGTACCGCCTGTACAGACCGCCACACACCCCTTTCTTTCTTTACCCGGCCGCTCCACCTTTAAGATCCTGGATATAGGATCATACAGGACATCCGGCACAGCGGATTTTACCAGCTCAAATTGCTCTTTGCAGGCCCTGGTCCCCAGTACCTCACCGTCTCTTTCATAAAATTTCCTGTAAATCTCCACCAGGTATTGATCCGGCTTTCCCTGACAAAAAACTGTTTCACCAAAGCCGGAACGAAGCGCCCTGTGGTGATCCAGCTTTGCATAGCCCAGATCCTCATAAGGAAGATCCTTTAACAGCCGTTCTGCTTCCAGGATTTCCATTTCACCTGATTTTACCAGGTTAAGCATATCTCTAACATCCATTATCCCGACTCCCTCCTCTTACGGTGTTCCGTTTCGGCTTAGAAAAACATACATTTCGGTTTTTTCTCAGCCTGCGCTGCATTGGTCAAATGACGGCAAGCCAACTCCTGGTTCATTGCCCGCCCAAATCAAGTTTTCTTGTGCATACACGTTCTAAAAGGCCCTGGGAATGACTGACTACCAAAAGGCCGATTCCCCGTCTCTCCACTTCTGACATGAGAAAATTCCAGATCTGGCTCTGGGTAATTAAATCCAGCATGGCGCTGATCTCATCCGCAAGGAGAAACCTGGTTCCTCCGCCCAGTGCCCGGGCTATGCAAAAGCGCTGAAGCTCACCTCCCGAAACCTCGGAAGGGTACCGGTTTAACCATTCCGGTTCAATACCCAGCCCTTTTATCACCCGGTCTTCCACCCCGTCCCCCTCCTTTAAAACCTCCTTAAGCTTAAGCCTTGGATTTACGGAGCTTTCCGGGTGCTGCCAGATCATTTGAACCGGACAATAGCCCTTGTAGGAAGAAAGGGGCTTTCCATTAAGAAGTATCTCTCCCTTGTCCGGCTTTTCATATCCGGCAAGAATTTTACAGCAGGTGGTTTTTCCAAAACCACTGGGCGCAACCAGCCCCAGCCGTTCTCCGCTGTCCATGTACATAGACAGATTGTTTAATATCTGCTTATTCCCATTATCATACCGAAATGATATGTTTTTCGCTTCCAACCTCACCTTATTCCTCCTCTGCCTTTACGCACCGGACCATTCCACCAGCCAGGCCAACGTATTCCACTTCCCTTAAACACCTTTCCTCCCGAAGCTCACATCTGGGGGCATAGGGGCAGCCTGAAGGGCGGTCCTTTAAATAAGGCTGGGTTCCCGGCACCGCCCAAAATCCATGCTCAGGCATAGCCCTGTAAAGAGCCTTTGAATATGGATGGCGAAGAGATCTTTCCTCCTTAAAATCAGCGGCAGAAGCCTCCTCAACGCTGGTTCCTGCATAGAATACCACAATTCGGTCCGCAACTTTAAGTGCCAACTCCAGATCATGAGCGATGAGAAGCACACCTGCTCCCTCATCAGCTATTTCCCGGAAATGGGACAATACCCTTTTTGCCGCCTCCAGATGAAGACCTGGGGTAGGCTCATCTGCTATGACCAGCTTAGGCCTTTCCATGACCGCAGTGGAAATTAAGATTCTTCTGGTCATTCCCCCCGACAGTTCAAAGGGATAGAGCTTTTCCACAGTCTCATCAAGTCCATATCTCCTAAGGGTCTTAATGCTTTCGTTCCTGCTGTCCTGATCCCGTTTTCCTTTTCTGATCTGAGGACCTGCTTTCATTAAAGGATCCAGATAGGAAACGCTTTGGGGAACCAGAACGATCTCCTTTCCCCGAAGCTTCTCCATCCGTTTTTCCGTAAGCTTTTCCCCATAATACGATATCTCCCCTGACCAGGAAGCATTATAAGGCAGGATTCCCAGCACTCCATGAGCCAGAAGGCTCTTTCCCGAGCCGCTGGAACCCACTACAGCCACCAGCTCCCCTTCTTTTACAGTCAGGCTCACGTCCTTGACAGCCAAAAGAGTTGTCCTTTGGATCCACCGTTCATATTGGGTAAATGAAACTGACAGGTTTTTTACCGACAGAACCGTTTTCTTCTCTTCCAATCCATTCCCTCCTATTGATGCACAAAGCCCGGATCCATGAGCCTGCTCACCATTTCTCCTGTTAAATGAAACAGCAGAACAACAGCAACCAGAAACACCCCCGGAAACAGGGCCAGCCACCATTTTCCCATTGCCAGGTATTTCATGCTTTCTGACAGGATCACGCCGATAGCAGGCTGCTCAGGAGAAAGCCCAAAGCCAAGAAACGTAATGCTGGCCTCATGAAGGATCGCGTGTGGAAATAACAGCACAAGCCCCACCAAAAGCTGTGGGATCAAATGAGGCGTCATATGCTTAAGGGCTGTTTTAAATCCGCCGTGGCCAAGCTTACGGGCAATTTTTATGTATTGGCTCTCCTTAAGCTGAAGAACTTCCCCTCTGATCAGCCTTGCAAGGGAGGTCCAGTGGGTCAGGGAGATTCCCACCACAACGCCCTTAAAGCCCTTTCCCATGGCAAAGGAGATCAAAACCAGCAAAAGAATATGGGGAATCCCCATCACAAGATCAATGAGCCCGATTACAAGCCCATCCGCCGCCTTTCCCATGGAAGCTGCAAAAAGCCCCAGAAAAAAAGCGATCACTGTGCTGACCGCTGCTGTGAGAAGACCAATCCGGATGCTCATGGAAAGGCCTGTCATGGTCCGCGCAAACATATCCCGGCCCATCCAGTCCGTACCAAAGGGATGGGAAAAGCAGGGCGGCAGATTCTTTCTAGAAAAATCAGTGACCAGGGCCTCTGTCCTGTAAAACTGCCCGGCAATGGCCACAGCCGCCAAAAGAACGGTAAAAAGCACCAGGAGGCAGATCATGGACTTCCGGCCATTCCATTGTTTCATGCGCTTTTCCTCCCTTTCCTCATTCTTGGGTCCACCGCGCCGTAAAGCAGGTTTGCCGTAAAATTCCCTGTAAATACAATGGCAGCACTGATGACCGTGATTCCCAGAAGCAGGGGGACATCACCGCCAAGTCCGGCTGTCACAGCCGCCTGTCCCAGTCCCGGATAGGAAAATACCTGTTCCACCAGGACCGAACCTCCAAAAATTTCGCTGACCGAAGCAAACTGAAGGGTCAGGGCAGGCAGAAGAACGTTCCGGATTCCATGCCGGAATACGATCTGGCTTTTGGACTCACCTCTTGCCCTTGCAAAAAGGACATAATCGCTCTCCATAACCTGAATCATTTTCCCTCTTGTATGAAGAAGAATGCCGGACATTCCGGAAATGGAAAGGGTCAGGCAGGGCAAAATCCCATGCACCACCCGATCCCTTAACGTAACCTCTGCCGCTTCCATGCCTATGGGAACGCTTAAGCCGATAGGAAGCAGCTTAAGCCAGACAGCAAACACCATCAAAAGCACCAGGCCCAGCCAAAAAGCAGGCGTGCTTGCAGTCATGAGAGCATAAGCGGAGATCACCTTATCCACTGCTTTTCCCCTGTTTGCGCCTGCCAGGGTTCCCAGGGCAAAACCAGCCGCCCCGGAAACCAGCCAGGAAACTGCCATCAGCCAAAGAGAGTTTGACAGCTTCACTCCGATCACATGGGATACGGGCTGGCGGTATAACAGAGAGGTTCCCATATCCCCTTTCAGAAAATCGCCGGCCCAGGAAAGGAAGCGTTCTATCGGCGGTAAGTCAGTTCCCCAGTATTCCGAAAGCTTTGCGATCTGCTCCTGGCTCATGGAGCCAAGAGCAGCCTGACCCACATTGACCTTTAAAGGATCAATGGGAGAAACTGTTACCAGAAAAAAAGCCGCCAAACTTACCAGAAAAAGAAGGATTGCCATCCGGCCAAGCTGTTTCAGTAAAAACCAAAGGTTTTTCCTTCCAGACAGGCTGCTTTTCATGGTTCCCAACTCCACTGATCCACGTTATTAACAATGGTCCAGCCGTGCCCGTGGGGATGAAGCTTCTGATCTGCAACCTTTAATCCATCTCTTACCCAATATAAATGATCGATATTCACAAGCCAGATCCAGGGAATATCTCCGCTCTGGGTAATGCCTGTTTCCCCATCCCACTGGGCCTTTTTCCATAACTCATAAGATTTTTCCAGATCACTTTCCGCAAGAGCTTCATCCATGTACTGGTCTACCTTTTGGCTGGCATAAGGAGAATAGGAAGCCAGCCCTGTTTCCTCCATGGTATGGTAAATATTATAAAGCTCCATAGGAGTGTGGGCGCCCCAGCCCCAGATCAAAGGCTGTGTCTGGGCTTTGTCATAGGCAGTATCCCAGCCTGCTCCTTCCATCTGTCCGTCAATTCCCAGCTTTTTTAACTGATTGATGGTATCCGCCGCAAGGGCCTGCCTTACGGAATCTCCTGCCGTATAGAGGAAATGAAGCTCCGCCCGTTTTCCCTCTTTCACCCGGATTCCGTCGCTGCCCATGATCCAGCCTGCCTCATCAAGCAATGCCCCTGCCCCTTCCGGATCATACTCTATCTTTGCAGAAGGCTCATGCCATGGCATTTTATCACAAACGCTGTAAGCGGGACTGCCGTAGCCGTTGAGCACATTATTTATCATTTCATCCCGGTCAATTCCGATGTTGATCGCCCTTCTGACCCTTACATCACTGGTAAAATCATTTCCAAGAGGAACTCCCTCTTCCGATACGCTTCCGGAAGGAATGGCCGGAAGGTTAAAGCCCCGGTTATCCACGGTCTTACAGTCCAAAAGTCCATAGCCAGGTACCGTAAGGTCCGTATAGGAGGCAGCCGTATACCCAATATCCGCCTGACCGGACTGAACCGCTGCCAAAGCCCCATCCTCTTCCATGAAGAGGACCGTGACCTTTTTCATCTTTGGCGCTTCTCCATAATAGTCCGGATTGGCTTCCAGGATCACCTGCTGCCCTCTGTCCCATTGTTTTAATATGTACCTGCCGGATCCGATGGGGTGTTCCCCATAATCCGGCCCATATGCATGCTCCGGCACGATCCCTGTCACAGCCATGGTATAAGGCCAGATGGAATAGGGATGCTTCATATGGAATATCACGGTGGTGTCATCGATTGCCTCCGCCCTGTCCAGCATGGTGAAATCATTCACCGAACTGGTGTCTCTCAATGTATTATAAGTAAATGCCACATCCTGTCCGGTCAGTTTCCCCCCATCTGTAAAGAAAACATCATCCCGGATCTTAACGGTCCAGCTCAGTCCGTCGCTGCTGACTGCTAAGTCCGTTGCCAGATCATAGCCGATCTTTAAATCCTTATCCGTGACAGTAAGGGTGCTTTGAATCAAAGGTTCATGGACGTGCTCCCCGGCTCCCCAGCCATAAGCCGGATCAAATCCTGCCTCAGGCTCTGAACTGACGTTCATCACCACTACGACCCCGTCCTTTTTCCCTGCATTATCTGCTTCCACCGATTTTGTCACTGCCTGGGCCTGTTTCCCATCCTGAGTCCCGGCGGTCTTTCCGCAGCCGCTCATAACCATGGCAGACAGTACCAAAGCAGCGGCAAGACCCCATCTTTGCTTTATCATTGTTCTCCTCCTCCATAAGAAATTGTTCCGTATCCGGTATTACCGCAAAAAAACAGATACCAGAAACAGTCATACGTATTCCTTGGGAATACCCATACCTTCCTGGTATCTGTTATCATTTATGATTCGATTTTCAATCTTCCTATCAGTGGTGACTTCTGTCAGCCGTTAAGAAAAAGTATACAAAAAAATTTCCTGTACGTCAACGGCTTTTATGCAAATATTTTCAAATCCCAGCATTTAAAGAAAGTTTCTTTAATAAGATATCTCTTAAATATCCGCCGTACTTTTCTTTGGTCATGACGACCTTATAACCCTGTTTGATCATATTGTCTTTGCTGTATCTGTTCTCCGGATGAACCGTGCACATCAGATACCGGTAACCCTGTTTCCAAAGTTCTTCTTCTGCGGATTTCATCATGGAATACTGAAGGCCGTTTCCCCGGTATCCGGGGAGAATGGCGACCGTCTCCATATGGGCGACTTTTGCCAGCTCTTCTTCGGGAAGGCCGATGTCCAGGCCAAGGTTTTCTTCTCCCTTTCCCGGCAGCGCAGCAATAAATACACCTGCCAAAGCCCCGGTATCCTTTTCAAAAGCCTTATAACCGATCCCGTTTCCCTCCTTAAGCGTATGGAATATGTATTCCGAATCATCTGCAACAAACCAGTCCTTCTCCTGAATTTGCTGCCAAACCCTTTGAATCACGTCAGCCACCAGCTGATAATCCCCATGGACTGTCCTCTCAATCAAAAATTCCATATCCCATCTTCCTCAAAAACAGCAGGCTCTCTGGCTTCCCATTGAAGGACCTGGACCTTTTCCTGGGGCACTCCCACCTCCGGCGCAGTACTCCCGCCATGGAACCAGCTGTACATACCGGCACAAAGCAAAATCACAATCAGACAAAATGCGATCAGCATAATCTTATTATATAAATTTTTATCTTCCATACCCTTTCCCCTTTCTTCCATTATGTAACCAGTCTATGCTTCCTGAGTATTCCTGCATTCCTGAGCCCGGCTCATTGCCTGCAGAAATAACACTCATAGCCGGTTTCTTAAACATTCCTTGTAAAACGACACTGGGGAAAATTAGAACAGCCATAAAATTCCCCGAATTTTCCGCTGCGGCGCTTAAGCACTCCGCCGCATTGGGGGCAGATCTCAGCCTCCTCTTTATAATCCAGCTTTCCCATATGCTCGTAGCACCTTTGATTCATGATACAATCAGCAAGTGCCCGGTGAGCTCCCACTGTATCAATATGAAAATACGCTGAAATATCCGTTAAGCGGTAACGGCTTAGCTGGGGCAAACAGGCTCTCGCCATAAAAAGAGTGTCAACGTAATCATTTGCCACCTCTCTTCCCAGAAGCTCCTCTGCTGCCCTGTAAAGGAAAAGCAGGTCAAAGGACTGAATGTTATGCCCTACCAGAATCTCCCCTTCAATAAAGGTGAGGAAATCCGGCAGAACCTCCTTTAGTCCAGGGGCTTCCCTTACCATGTCATCTGTAATTCCATTTACATTCGTAGCTCCAGCCGGAATATGGGTCCCGGGATTAACCAGTGTATTAAACTCGGCGACAGGCTCATGGCCCCTCACCTTGATGGCGGAAATCTCAATAATGGAATCTTCTTCGGCGCTGATTCCTGTTGTTTCTAGATCAAATACTACGTAATTATCTGCATATTGGTTTAAACGTCTGCCTGTGAACTGTCTGATGGACATCGATTCCTCCATTCTTTTGTAAGTAAAAAGGATACATGTAACATCTCCATTATACCCTCTATCCTTTCATTCATCAAGCAAAAATCAACGAATGGCCACCATCTGCTCCGCCACGGTCTCCGCCTCTTCCGCTGAAAAATATCCGCACTTCTCCATTCTTTGGAGGACCTTCATCTGCCTTTTCTCCGCCAGAACAGGATTCTTGGACGGAGCGTATCTGGAAGGGGCGTTAGGAACACCGGCTAAGAGAGTGCTCTCATACTCAGTCATTTCCTCAGGCTCCTTTTTAAAATAGCCCTCGCTGGCATCGCCCACGCTGTAATATCCATCCCCAAAATAAATACAGTTTACATACAATTCAAATATTTCATCCTTGGTATAATTCTTCTCAATGTCAAAGGCCATGAACACTTCAGCCGCTTTTCTGGCAATCTCTTTGTCCTGGTCAAAATATAAGTTCTTAGCAAGCTGCTGGGTTATGGTGCTGCCGCCTTCCACAAACCGTCCGGCTCTGATATCATTAGCTGCGGCCCGGGCAATGGCGATCAGATCGATTCCGTTATGGTGGTAAAAACGGTGATCCTCAACGGATATGACTGCATTCACATAAATCTGGGGCAGGTTTTCATATTCCGTATATCCTTCCTTATCCCGGACAGCCTCCACCCGGTCCTGGAGCCCGGTTTCTAAAAGGGCTTTCCGGTACATCTCATACCCCTTATATGTCACATTGAATCCGGCCAATAGACATACCGTCATCAGTAAAAATAAAGTTCTTCTTATAAACGTTCCAATTTTCATAGATACACTGCCTCCTTTCCTTTTTTTGCCCACGCTTTTTGGGTATATAGGGATACCCCCAGGATATTTCCTCTTATCCTCCCACGGCCGTTTGGCATACAGGTATCCATGGAAGGGATTTTTATTATATGATATGTCATAATTCTGATTAAATTGTATCATAGAGTTCCACTAAAAACAGGAATAATTCCTTATATTTCCCTAAAGTTTTCGGACATGTTCTGACAAATCCCTTACCAGTTCTTACAAATTAATGAAACTAAGGAAAAAGCCGGCAATAGCTGGAATTGTTAATTTTTACAAAACCCATAGAATTTTCTTTTCTTATTTAGTATACTTATCTTAAGATAAGGCTGAGAACGGCCATTCAAAAGGTAAAACAACTGAACAAAGAAACGAGGTAATTTTAAAATGCTGGTTACACTTCACGATTCCAAAGCAACAGCTGTCATCGATTCCATCGGTGCCCAGCTCATCTCATTTAAAGATTCTGCCGGCACGGAATACATATGGCAGAGAGATCCCCGGTTCTGGGGCAAATGCTCTCCTCTTCTTTTCCCCATTGTAGGAAACTGCAGAAATGGCCGGACCCGCCTGGAAGGGCAGACATGGGAAATCCCCAAGCACGGCTTTTGCCGGGAAATGGATTTTACCGCCGCTGAGCAGACAAACACATCCGTGACCTTTGAAATCAGGGATTCTAAAGAAACAAAAAAGATTTATCCCTATTCCTTCCGTTTAAGTCTCGCCTATACCCTCAAAGACGGAACCTTATTAATGGAATACCAGGTTGCAAACACCGATGACCGGACCATATACTACTGTCTGGGCGCTCATCCTGGCTTTAACTGCCCAATGGATGATAGCGCTGTATTTGAAGATTATGATCTGGTGTTTGAAAAGAAGGAAACCATATCCAGTATGATATATGATTCCGAACATCTGGAATTCAACCCCGAAAACAGGATCGATCAGCTGAAAGGAACCAATACCCTTTCCCTGAACCGTGAATTATTTAAAGATGATGCTATTTATTTTGACGATTTAGAGTCCAGAAAAGTTTCCATTGTAAACAGAAAAACCGGCCGGGGTGTGGAAGTTTCCTTCCCAGGCTTTGAAACCGTAGCCTTCTGGACCCCTTATCCTGCAAAAGCACCCTTTATCTGTGTGGAGCCATGGAATGGTTCTGCCATCTATGCTACGGAAGATGATGAATTCATCCATAAGAACCATGTGCAGACCTTAAGTCCAGGGAATATAAAAAACTATGGCCTTTCCATAGAGATTCTTTGACGATAAAAAAACAGGCAGCGAAATCGGCCGATTCTCGCTGCCTGTCCTGATTTTACAGAATATGTAGAATGGATTTAGATGTGATCTTCCGACTTTTGAAATGAAATCCTTATCTCTTTCGATAGGAATAACATTATCATGGTCTTTTACCCAGCGCAAGGCGGTTTGCGCTTTTTAATGGAATTATTACACTTTTTCAAAATGCTTCTACAATAGAATACAATTATTTTTTAAAAAGTCCCTGTATATTTTTTCAAACTTTTTTCTTCTCCCGCCATTGACATACAGAACCTCCCCGTTCTGCATCTCAACAGCCTCTCCTTTTACATTCCTCACATATTGCATGTTGATGATGTTATGCCTGCTGATTCTGACAAACCGGTCTTTTGGAAGTTTTTCTTCCTCTTCATCAAGCCTTGCCCTGATCCGGATCCTGCCGCTGCCTGCCACCACGCTGGTTTTCCGGTAATAGGATTCCAGATAAAGAATATCCCTGATATCCAGTATGTAGGACTGACCGTTAAAGAATACAGAATATTTTTCCTGAAATAAGCCTGTTTTCCCTTTTGGAAAAATTACAATCACGTCATACACGGAACATTCCACCGTCGGGAAAATCCCATCTTTTATGGGAAAATAATCGACCTTTGGCAGGCAGTTCCAATTACCGGGACAGGCCTTTTCTGATCTCGGCATCTGTTTTTCATTTATAAAAAAGGCAATCTTCATATTCATTCCCTCCCGTTACACTCATTTGCTGATGAACAACGCTGTCTTGTTACCTATAAAACGGTTTTCAGTGTGTCTTATAACGCAAAAATAAAAGAGATCATACAGGCAACGAATAATTATGCTGGTTTTCCTCAAACTAAAAGAAGAAATTCTTATTAGACTGCCGGAAGGAGAATATGAAATGAAATCAGGAAAAAAAGAGACCAATAAAAAGAAGTCTGAATCCTTAACCTCTAAAAATAATTATGATATCGACATTCAGACCTGTTCCGCTACAGACTGCACGGGACTTATTCCCGCGGCTCCACAGTCTGAAGCTGAACTGGAAGCATATGAAGATCTTTATCCCTACATTACCCATGCAAAAAATGTGGATAAGGACTGAGAAAATGAATCCAAAAATAAGAAGACCCCTTAAGAGGGTCTTCTTATTTTTAATATTTTAAAACTCCAAAGCCTTAACGCAGCCGGAATTTACTCATTAATTCCCGTAAGCCTTCTGCCTGGCCGGATAATTCTTCGCTGGCGGCAGCGCTTTCCTCTGCAGTAGCAGAGTTATTCTGAACTACGGAAGAAATCTGCTCAATTCCATAGGTTACCTGGGTAACCTTATCACTCTGCTCTTTCAGTTCCTCTGCTGATCTGCGAATGGCGGAAACCATGCTCTTGGTTTCTGAAAGAACTCCGTTCAATGTTTCCCCTGTTGATGATGCAATGTTGGTTCCCGTATTAACAGCTGCAATGGTATCTGCGACCAGGCTTGAGGTATCCTTTGCCGCATTGGCACTCTTGCCTGCAAGATTGCGGACCTCATCCGCAACAACTGCAAAGCCTTTTCCCGCTTCGCCTGCCCTGGCTGCTTCTACGGCGGCATTAAGTGCAAGAATGTTTGTCTGGAAGGCAATATCTTCGATAAGCTTATTGACCTTTTCAATTTCCTTGGATTTTCTGTTGATCTGATCCATGGACTGCATCATTTCATGCATCTGGGCATTTCCGCTCTCCATGGCTTCTCCTACCCGTCCTGCCTGCTTATTCACATCTTCCACAGCCTTAGCCGTGCTCATAAGGCTGTTAGATATCTCATTAACTGAGGAAGATAACTCTTCCACAGAGGCTGCCTGTTCCACAGAACCCTGGCTTAAATTCTGCGCCCCCTGGGACACCTGGGTACTGCCCTTTGCCACTTCATCCGCAGAAATACTAATGGTTTCCATGGTCTTTGAAAGCAAGTCTTCCGCTCTGTCAATGGAGTCTTTAATCACCTTAAAATCTCCCTGGAATTCCATGCCAACGGACTGGCTGAAATCTCCGGATGCGATATTTCCTAATACAGCTGCGATCTCAGTGATATAGGATTTAACGCTATGTACGGAACTGGTGATCTCATCGGCAAGCTGGCCGATCTCATCTTTGCGCTTTACAACCGGAACTTCACTGGATAAATCTCCTTCCGTAAAGAGCTTCATTCTCGCTGCAATAGCTGATACCGGACCTGCAATGGATCCTGCGAACCAGAATGCCAGGAAGCAACCGACAACAATTGATATAACGGCAAACACGCCCATTGCAAAAACTACCATATAGATGGAAGCAGTGGTTTCCTTAACCGATGCTGCCACGCCCAAAGCCCAGCCGTCGCTGCCTGTTACCGGGCTGTAGAAGCAAAAACGGTTGTCTCCCTTGTATTCGTAATTGCCGGTTCCCGTTTTTCCACTCAGCATGGTCTGGATCATACGGCCTACAGAAGCATAAGATTTATCTGACTTTGCAAGCTCAATAAAATTCTGGCGGTCATGAACCAGCTCTGGTGTTATATTGGCGATCATAGTTCCTGTATTATCAATAATAAAGGCATTGCCGGTCTCTCCGATCCTTAAGTCACTGATCAGAGCACTTAAAACGGAGCCGTCATAAGTTCCTAAAAGAACTCCATACTCATAAGGAGTCGCAACACGGATCACCAATTCGTTGTTATTGTTATATTCCGTGGTGGAAATGCTGGTCTCACCATTCATGGCCTTTTCAAGGTATCCTGTGACTTCGTATTTCCCTCCGATATTCTCTCCGCTTGCACTTCGGGTTATAGTGCCATCCATACTGATCACTTCAAGGTCTTTGTAACCGTAAAGCTTGCACTGGTTGGAAAGATATTCCGTCACAACTCTGGAATTTATCGATTTTAAGCTACCGCCCTGTGAACTGGCCTCAACGCTTAGCTTCATCTGATTTAAGTTCTGTACTACCAGGCTGTTCACAAGCTTACCCGTTGATTCCAAATCATTTTTCACAACATCTGTGATTCCTTTGTAACTGACTGTAATACTGATTACCATGTTGGTCACAGCCAATCCCAAAATAATTGCGATAATGAATGCCAGCATTTTCATCTTCAGTGATTTCAGGAATGTACTCTTACTTCCTGTTTTTTCCGGCTTCACTCTCTTCGTCGCTAGTAACGCTTTCAGGTTTCGTTTCTTATCCCCCGATGTCTTCATTGCCTTATGCTCCTCGTCTTTGGTAAATGTAAACCATAACACTTTGTTTATGGTTTTTCTCATTATACAATATTTTGTAACCATTTGTCAACGCATCCAGAAAATGGAAAAGAATTTTGTCGAATTTTCATTAAAAAGAAATTACAACTAAGTATTTTTTATTTTTTCCTTTGGTGAAAATCCATTGACAAAAAAATAGCCCCTTATATTCATTCTTTGCTCCTTTTACTATATAAAATAGCAGCTATATATAAGTACATTTTATCACGCCTTATTGCATTTGTAATAGAAACCCGCTTGGTTTAGGGCTTTCCGCTAAACGGCAAACAGGGCTGGCGTACAGACACCCCAACCCCGGCTTTTTAATTTCTCTGCAAAGTAAAACAAGGTATGGCTTGACTGAAACCATACCTTGTTTTTTAGACATGGCTGATATTTTTTAATGTTCTGATTATGCGCCGGAATAAGCAGAAAATCCGCCGTCAATAGGCAGTACCACGCCGGTGATGAAGCCTGCTGCCCCATGGTTCAAAAGGAATAACAGGGCGCCGTTTAATTCCTCTGCTTCTCCAAAACGTCCCATTGGAGTTGCAGACAGAATCTTGTTGGTCCTTGGTGTGGGAGTGCCATCTTCATGAAACAGAAGCTTCTCATTCTGCGCTGTAACGAAAAAGCCAGGTGCTATTGCATTTACCCGGATACCCACCTTGGAAAAATGGACTGCAAGCCACTGGGTAAAGTTGCTGATAGCAGCTTTTGCACCGCTGTATGCCGGAATTTTTGTAAGGGGAGTAAAGGCATTCATGGATGAAATATTCAAAATACTGCAGCCCTCTCTGCCAATCATGTCCTTTGCAAAAATCTGGCAGGGAAGCAGGGTTCCAAGAAAGTTTAAGTTGAAAACGAATTCAACACCAGTCTGGTCCAGATCAAAGAAGGATTTTGTATCCGCCTCAATATCTCCCATCTCAAAATATTCCTTATCCGTATTGGCCCTTGGGTTATTACCGCCTGCGCCGTTTACCAGGATGTCGCAGGGACCAAGCTCCGCCAAAACCTTTGCATGAACTTCCTCAAGGCTTGCCCGTTCCAGAACATTGGCCTTATAAGCCTTTGCCTTATAGCCTGCTTCATTAATGGAAGCCGCAATTTCCTCTGCAGCGCTTTCGTTTAAATCCAGAACCGCTACCTTTGCGCCCGCTTCTGCAAGAGTCTTTGCAAACATGCCGCATAATACTCCGCCTGCTCCTGTTACAACTGCTACCTTGCCGCTTAAATCCGTTCCAAATGATAATGCCATATGAATTCCCTCTTTCCTATTTATTGTCCATTCAGAGTGCCTTTTATTTGCTGGTTTTTTCAATCGCTTCCCAAAGACCGTTTAAATAGGTTGCGCCAAGCGCACGGTCATAAAGCCCGTAACCGGCCCGGCCTGTTTCACCCCAGATCATACGGCCGTGGTCCGGACGCATGTAACCGTCAAATCCATTGTCATGAAGAGCCTTTAAGATGGCAAACATGTCCAGGGAACCGCAGGCTGACAAATGGGCGCGCTCTTCAAAGCCCTGGTTATCTTCCAGAATAGCCACATTTCTTGCATGGACAAAGTGAATACGTCCCATAGCCGCATATTTGGCAGCCATCTTCACCACGTCATTTTTATTGGAGCAGCCTAATGAACCGGTACAGAGGGTGATTCCATTGTGCTTATCATCCACAAGCTTTAAGAAACGGTCCAGGTTCTCCTCACAGGTAATGATTCTTGGAAGCCCAAAGATGCTCCAGCATGGGTCATCCTCATGGATCGCCATGTTTACGTCACATTCCGCTGCAACAGGAATGATCGCCTCCAGAAAATATTTTAAATTATCCCAAAGGTCATCCTCTGACATGGAATTGTACTCGCTTACCACCTGCTTAAGCTCATCTCTTGTGTAACTGGAATCCCAGCCGGGAAGACTTAAGTCGCTTTCACTTTCCAGGGGATTGACCTTATCAACCTGATCCTGATAATAGACCAGAGAGGTAGAACCATCCTCCAGCACATGATCCAGCTGGGTCCTGGTCCAGTCAAACACCGGCATAAAGTTATAGCAGATGCACTTGATCCCTGCTTTTGCCACACGCCTGATGTTCTCACAATAATTAGCAATATACATATCTCTGGTTGACTTTCCTAATTTAATATCCTCATGAACCGGAATGCTCTCAATCACTTCAAAAGCAAGTCCTGCTTTTTCCGTTTCTTCTTTTAAGTGGGCAATGCTTTCTCTGCTCCACACTTCCCCTACGGGAACATCGTAAACAGCCGTTACAATGGAATGCATGCCTGGAATCTGGCGGATGTTTTGTAAGGTTACCTTGTCATCGTCTCCATACCATCTGAATGATAATTTCATAAAATACCTCCTTAGCAATCCTATAATAAGTTTCTTTTCCTGCCTTGTGGATTCAGTATAAACAAAACCTTACCTTATTACCATGGATTTATTTGCCGTTCACATTGCAAAACTTGCGGTCATGGCTTATAATACAACTTATCAGAAGCTGCAATCCAAGGGAAGATAAAGGGACTGTTTTTTAGCCCGTCCATGGGTTTATAAAAACATCGTTTTGTTTTCATAATATCCTTTAACATGAGAAAAACGGGAAAGGAGATTTTTAAATGAGAAAAGAATTGTCCACCGGCTTTAATGAGCGGCAATATATGAATTCAGGAGAATTTGAAGTGTTTTTTTATAAAGATCTGGACTTGAATCATGTTGTGGACCACAGCCACTCCTATTATGAGGTGTATTTTTTCTTAAACGGAGATGTGACCTATGATGTGGAAGGGAAACAGTATCCATTGCAGTACGGGGATTACCTGTTAATTCCTCCCGAAGTAAAGCACCACCCTATTTTCCATTCCACCGGAAAAACCTATCAGCGGATCGTTCTCTGGATCAGCCGTTATTATTTTGAGACCATGTGTTCCTGGTCAGAGGATTTTTCTTACAGTTTTCGTTATGTATCGGAGAATAAACATTACCATTTCCGCAGGGATTTTGTCACATTTCAGAATATCCAGGGCCGTCTTTTGGATCTGCTTGAAGAAATTCACGGAAATAAGGCATTCCATAAGCTGAATTCAGAGCTGCAGATCCATTCCTTCATGCTGCTGCTGAACCGGATCACTTACGACATGCTCCATCAGGTGCCTGCTGCCTATGAAAACGTGCTTTATTTAAATATTTGTGATTATATTAACAACCATTTGGAAGAAAATCTGTCCCTGGACCATCTGGCCTCCTTCTTTTATGCCAGCAAATATCACATTTCCCATGTATTTAAGGATAATATGGGGATTTCTCTTCACCAGTACATCCTGAAAAAAAGGCTTCAGGCCAGTAAAAACGGAATCCTCTCCGGCATCCCCTTTGGGGAGCTGTACCATCAGTACGGCTTTACGGATTACACCAGCTTTTACCGGGCCTTTAAAAAGGAATTCGGCCTTTCCCCCAAAGAATACCGGGAGCAGGCCGTTCTGCCAAAAGGATATTGATTTGCAAATTTCTTATCGTCATAACAGCAGCAGCCCAATGAACATGCAGGCATGTCCTCCCGGCTGGCTGCCTTCATAAATAACAGGAGTTTAACATATGAACCTAGAACATCTATACGAATCCTGCAGCCTCTGTCCCAGAAGCTGCGGAGTCAACCGCCATGTAAGTACCGGCTTTTGCGGGTGCGGCGATACCATAAAAGCGGCCCGGGCCGCACTTCACCACTGGGAGGAACCCTGTATCAGCGGAAGCCGGGGAAGCGGTACCGTATTTTTTTCCGGCTGTACGCTTGGCTGCTGCTTTTGCCAGAATTATACCATCAGCCAGGAGGGTTTAGGAAAGGAAATCGCAAGCAAAGAGCTTTCCCGTATTTTCTTAAGGCTTCAGGAGGAAGGCGCCCACAACATTAATCTGGTCACGGCCACCCAGTATCTTCCCTCTGTTTTAAAGGCCCTGGATCTTATAAAATCAGAGCTTACGATTCCTGTAGTTTATAACTGCGGAGGATATGAATCAGAAGAAATCATAAAGGAGCTGGCCCCATACATCGATGTGTGGCTTCCTGATTTAAAGTACTTCAGTTCTGAGCTTTCCTCACGCTACAGCAAGGCACCTGACTATTTTGCTGCGGCCTCAAAGGCAATAAAACAGATGATACTCCAGACCGGAGCTCCACAGTTTGATTCTGAAGGAGAACTTATTAAAAAGGGTGTCATCATACGCCATATGGTGCTTCCAGGGGCAAAGGAGGATTCCATCCGCCTTCTTCACTGGATGAAAGATGAGCTGCCGGAGGGAATGTATTACATCAGTCTTATGAGCCAGTACACCCCATTCTACCGGAGCGGAAGCTTCCCGGAAATTAACCGGAGAATTACATCTTATGAATATGGAAAAGTGTTGGATGAAGCCATCAGACTTGGGTTGGATCAGGGATTTATGCAGGAAAAAAGCAGCGCAAAAGAAGAATACACGCCGTCCTTTAATTTAGAAGGGATCTTTTAATAAAAAACAGATAGAAACGGATACCGATTTGAAATTTCTTTACCATCGATACCCGTTTCTATATTATCTCGTCCATTGGTCTTGATACCTCGTTTCTCTCATGTCTGCTGCCTTGTACATGGTACACGTTTTTCAGCATGATCTATATTAATTTTTCCGCTCCCCGTTGTTATACACCAGATTCATGGGCTTTGCTCTCTTACTTAACTGTTTCCTCATATGTCTTAAAATCTCTTTTCTTGACCTTTGGATCTCTTACAGTTTTTCCTTCTCATGAATTCTCTCTTTTTCATTAATGACTGATCATTGCTTCAAAGATTGGCTTTTCACATCGGCAGATTGGTTTTCCTTTTGCTTCATTTATCATTATATAAACGAAGCCAGACTGCTCTTTCTGGTGGACTGTACCTCCTTTCGTTAGATTTGATCTCTTTTAATTAGTTACTTTTGTTATGGCTTTATTATAGCGTACAAGCTCTATTTTGTCAATACTTCTTTAATTATTTTTATATATTATTTGTTAATTTTCAAATTGATTATAATTATTTAGATTTTATATTCATTTTCATAATTTTGTTTAAAAACATATTTTTGCTTTTATTTGAAAATTATATATTTTTTATACGTCTGAACAGAAAAAACAGAGTTAAATGTGAGCATCATTTAACTCTGTTTCCTCATTCCTGTATAAGATTAATTATGGATCATTTATTCCTCTCTCAGGCGGAAGCTCTTTACCAGTTCCCGCAAAAGCTGTGCCTGCTGGGATAACTCTTCACTGGAGGCCGCACTTTCTTCCGCGGCTGCAGCATTGTTCTGAACTACGGAAGAGATCCTTCCAAGCTCCTTTGTCACCTCTTCTACTGCTTTTGCTTCCTGGGAAGCTATGTTTGAGATGGAATCCACGGATTCCACTGCCAGGGCGGAATCCTCCAAAACCTTCATCATGGATTGAACGGTTTCATCCAATATCTCATTGCCTTTTTCTACAGCATTTATGGAATCCTTGATTAAAGCTGTGGTATTTTTTGCTGCTTCAGAGCTTTTCGCTGCCAGATTCCGCACCTCACCGGCAACCACTGCAAATCCTCTTCCGGACTCCCCTGCCCTTGCCGCCTCTATGGCAGCATTTAAAGCCAGGATATTGGTCTGGAATGCAATATCTTCAATTACCTTGATGATCTTTCCGATCTCCCCGGAGGAAACGTGGATTTCATTCATGGCACTGGAAAGATTCTGCATGGACATATCGCAGTTTACCACCTCTGTACCGGTCATCTGAACCTGCATGGAAACTTCTCCGGCTTTTTCTGCCAGACGTCTGACCTTTTCCGCAACCTGGCTGATGGAACCGGATAGCATGTCAACGGTTCTTTCCTGCTCTTCCGAGCCGTTTGCCAGAAGCTGGGAACCGTTTGCAACCTGCCCGGAGCTTAGGGCCACCTGGGCTGCTGCCTGATTGACTTCATTCATAACCGAATTTAAATTCATGACAATCTGCTTTACCGCTTTTTCAAGCTGGGAAAAATCTCCCTTTAGGCCCAGTTCCACGTCTAAGTCCAAATGGTTATCCGCAACTTCGTTCAGCGTAAAGGAGATGCGGTCAATTACCTCTTTTAGGTTCACGGTCATTTGTTCAAAGGAAGCCGCCACAAGGCCGATTTCATCGTTGGATTCCACATCAACAAAAACGTTTAAATCCCCTTCCGCAATCTTCCCGGCAGCTGCTACGATCTTATGGATGGGCTTTAACTGCCTTTTTATGATAAATGCAATGATAAATAGAATAACAATCATGGCAACGATGGAAATAATGACCATCAAAGAAGACACCCTGTCTGCTTCCCGGTTCATGTCTCCCGCTTCCACCGCCGTAACGGAATACCAGTTGGAACCATTTAGCTGAATCGGCTCAAAGAAATAATATGTATCTCCTTTTTTGCCTGGATCCACAGTATAAAAATCAGAGCCAGAGGAAATTCTGGTACTTATTTCCTCCTTGCATGTCCCACTGTTGACGGAATCAGAAACATTGGTTCCCACAAGTCCGCTGCCTGTGCTTTCTGAAATAATTGTTCCTGATTCATTTAAAATGAAGGTCTGCATGCTTGGATAAGAGGAACCCGCTGTTTTCATCTGGCTGAAACGGTCCAGGCCTACATCGACTGTGACCACGCACAGCACCCTGTCGCCTACGATCACAGGCACCGCCATGGTGATCATCATCATTCCATTTGATTCATAGGGCTGCGTAATGACCTGGGCCTTTTTCTCCATCACCTTTGCAAAATAATCAGCAGAAGAATAATCCTCGTACAGACCGCAGTCCTTAACCGCCCCATCCTTGCCGGCATACAGGCCATAGCTTCTGGCTGCAGAGCTCATGGCATACTGCTCAAACAGGATACCGACTCCTACAATATCTTCGGAGTATAGAACAGAGGACTTGATGGTCGTCAGCATATAATCTTCCATTTTCATACCATAGCTGTCCAGTGTAATATTATCAAATACCTGGCTCTTATAGAGCGGCTCGGCTGAAGGGCCTGACTTAATCCTCAGCCCCTGAAGGACCTTTCTGTTAGCCGTGGAATTCTCAAGATAATACGCAATACTGTCCGATACCTGCCTTGCCTCATCAAGCGTCTGCTGGATCACCTTTCCATTCTCAGATGCCAGAGTCTTCAGTTCCCTGAATGCGGACTGTTTCATGGCGTCTTTTGTCATTCTTGAAGTGATTCCGATCAAAACCGTAAAAACGACCACCAGCATGATTCCGGCGATGCATGCGATCTTAGTTGAAAGCTTATATTTCCCTGCTCCTTTCTGCTTTAGCCATGACATACCTCTGTGCCCTGAACCACGATTCTTCCATTTACCGAAAAACTGTACCTTCATTGCATAATCCCCCTCTATAAGTTACAACGTTTACGGGGATTATACCATATTTTACCAAAGTGTGAAACATATTTTCTATATTCTTTGGAACATATTTACAATTTCTTAATCCATAACCAGCAGGCAGGCAAACCCTCTTTTCTTAAGCCTGCTTTTTAACTTTCCTGGGTTCCTGCAGAATCAAATCCTGCGATCTTCATGAACTCTTCTCCTGTTATGGTTTCCCGTTCCAGAAGATATTCTGCGATCTCATGAAGCTTTGTTTCATTGTCCTTAAGAATCTTTAAAGCCTTTTGATGCTGATCCTTTACAATTCTGATTACAGCGTTGTCGATCTGCCTGGCCGTTTCAGGAGAACAGGCAAGAGCGGTATCTCCGCCCAGATACTGGTTGGTCACTGTCTCAAGGGCCACCATATCAAACTCATCGGTCATGCCATAGCGGGTCACCATGGCTCTGGCGATCCTGGTAGCCTGCTCAATGTCATTGGAAGCCCCGCTGGTGACTGTATCAAATACCAGTTCTTCTGCCGCCCTTCCTCCGGTAAAGGTGGCGATCTTACTTAAGGCAGCCTCCTTTGTCAAAAGGTGGCGTTCTTCCTCATCCACCTGCATGGTATAACCGAGGGCGCCGGAGGTTCTTGGTATAATGGTGATCTTATGAACTGGTGCTGAGTGGTTCTGGCAGGCAGCCACCAGCGCATGGCCCACCTCATGGTAAGCAATGATCTTCCTTTCCCTGGCATTGACAGAAGCGTCCTTCTTCTGATATCCGGCGATCACTACTTCCACGCTTTCCTCTAAATCTCTCTGGGTTACGGTCTTTCTGCCCATGCGGACCGCCCTGAGGGCCGCCTCATTGACGATATTGGCAAGCTCTGCGCCGCTGGACCCTGCCGTGGCAAGGGCTACTCCATGAAAATCCACATCATCGGAAAGTTTTACATTTTTGCCGTGAACCTTTAATATGGCTTCCCGTCCGTTTAAGTCAGGAAGCTCCACAGGAATCCTGCGGTCAAAACGGCCTGGCCTTAAAAGCGCTTTATCCAGGGAATCCGGACGGTTGGTGGCAGCCAATATGACAACGCCCTTTTTTCCGTCAAATCCATCCATTTCAGCCAAAAGCTGGTTTAAGGTCTGTTCCCGTTCGTCATTTCCGGTAAAACCGCCTCCGTCACGTTTCTTACCTATGGTATCAATTTCATCGATAAATACGATACAGGGAGCCTTATCACCAGCCTGCTTAAATAAGTCCCTTACCTTTGCCGCACCCATACCTACAAACATTTCCACAAATTCAGAACCGGATATGGAAAAAAACGGCACATGGGCTTCCCCTGCCACCGCCCTGGCAAGGAGTGTCTTACCGGTTCCCGGAGGGCCTACCAGCAGGGCGCCCTTTGGAAGGGAAGCTCCGATATCCGCATATTTCTGGGGATTATGAAGAAAATCCACGATCTCCTTTAAAGCTTCCTTTGCCTCCTCCTGTCCGGCTACGTCCCGGAAAGTCTTTCCTGTCTCTGATTCCGCATAGATTTTAGGATTGGACTTTCCAAAGGTCATGGCATTGCCGCCGCCCATCTTTTTTTGCAGTTGGCCGGATAAAAAATTTCCCAGGAACACAAAGATCAGGATGGGAATGATCCAGGTGAGCAAAAAAGAAAGCAGAGGGGACATCTGCACGACTATGGTCTTTTCAAAGGAAACGTCATGGGCAATCAGCCTTTCAGTCAGCGTATCATCCGGCCACAGCCCGGTCTTATATACGTCATACACAGGCTTGCCTTCCCAATCCTTCTTTCCGGTATCGGATTTAAACTGGATTTCTGTTTCCGTCTTTGCAACTGCCTGAACCTTCCCCTGATCCACCATCTCCAGAAACGTGCTGTAAGGAACTTCAGTCACGGATTTGGACTGAATCCAGGGAACTGTCAATGCATTAAACAATATCATAATTAATAAAACAATTACATAATAAAAAATAAACGGTTTTTTCTGATTATTTTGTGAACTGCCGTCATCTTTCAAACCCATAATACTCCTCCTTTTTTCTTCTGTTACTCCCTGAGGACCGATTTTACAAATTCTTCCGCGTCCTTAAAATCCTGTTCATTGGGATGCGACATCCCATCCTCATATGCAGATATCAAGGCCCTGATCTGAGGAGTATCGTGAATTGCCTGCATTTGCCTGTATTTTTCAAGAATCTGGGGAGCCATTTTCCCTCCGCATAAAAAACAGCCAAGATATTCATTATCATCCGGCAGAAATACGGATACCTGCTTTTCCACCTGCTTAAAATATTCTTTATTTCCGGAAAGCCCGCAGGTACCAAATAAAGCCACTCGTTTTCCGTGGAGATCCGAAAGAAAGTCAATCACTTCCGTCTTGCAGGTTCCACGGTTATTCCAGAATCCTACAAAATACATATCTGCTTCCTCTCCATGAAGTTCTTCCAGACTGACAATGTCCTTGGATTTTCCGGGAAGCGTCTCAAAAATTTTCATGGCTACCTTTTGGGTATTTCCAGTATTACTTGTATATACAACTAAATAGTCCATATATTCAGCCTCCTATGAGATTAAAATATACCAAATCAGGTTATTTATCAAGAGATTGGAGAAAATGTTAATACAATTTATGTAACTTTTAGAATCTATATGGCAAAGTTCACAGCCATCCAGCTTAAATTAAAGTCAAAAGAAACCCCATTTTCACCGTTTGAAAATGGGGTTTCTTGACAATCTGACAGCATATGCTTCTTAAAGTTCCACTCGGAATTTCATAGTTCGGATCATAGTTTGAAATAATTCCTTTCATGGTTACCGTTTAATCTGTTTGAGTATATTTAGAAATTTTTCATGGGCATATAATTCCATCCTTTCTTCTGCGATTGCTCTCTGATGCTCTGACGGATTATCAAAACCTGTTGGGCTGTTCAAAGTTGAGCTTAAACGTCCTAAGGCAGAATCATAAGACATTTGTTGATTTTCTAATACATTTCCACCTGCGCAAATGGTATTGTTTATTTCATATCCTCCTTGAGGCAAAGGAACTGCTCGTCCCATGGCTATCAGCTTCTCAAGAGGGAGCCCATCAAAACCCCCGCCCACAGGATTTCTGCCTCCTGGAACTGGAAAACTGGTATACTGTCTGACAATATCATAACCTGACAATACTCCCATATTACTTAAATCAGCCAGAAGATCATAACAAGATTGAGGATCCATGTTTTCAACATCATAAGTCGATTTCAGATAATTTAATTGTTGCAAAGTCAGTTTTCCCAGCCCTAAGCTATTCCAATTTACATGTTTTTCTGTAGATATTTTTTTGCCAGAATAATCGTCTAAATGAGAAGCCAGCTTTTCATCATCAAACTCATCTTCTAATTCTTTTTTATGCGGTTCTTCTTTATTCGCAGACGATGTCTGAACACTGCCAGCCACGTCAATAATGTCCCTGTTCATTTGAAACATATCAGAAAATTTTTGCTTTATTTCTGCCTTTTTATTTATTGGAGCAGAGGCAGGAAAAAAACTGTTAGAGATTCTCATAATTATATCGATTCCTTTCGTTCCATTTAGGGAATTTGGTATACTGCAAATCCTCTCCAAACTACCCTAAGGTGCTATAGTCAAAAGCGGTGTCATGGTACCTTAGCGCAAAAGAAAACTAAAAAACAGGGGAAATCGATTATATTTCCCCTATTTTCAGCCTTTTAATTGGACTTTACGTAAATGGACCCATAAAGAGGAAATCCCTGATTCTTAGTACCATAAAAATCTACTTCCCAACGAGCATAGTCATAATCACCAGTCTTATATTTAGTTCTTACGAAAAAATCAATCTTCCACGTGGAAGTCCCCTTTTTTACCACATTATTCCCATCTAATGCTTCATATCGATTAGCTACACTATAGTTAGAAGTATACAATTCTATATAAAATCCATTGCAATTATTCTTTTTATAATCCTGTGTTGTCTTTGAACCTATATATGTACTTAACCATTGGTTATCTGTTGGTCCACTGGAAGTATAATATCCATCAGTATAAGCTTTTTGCGTATCAACATTAGCAGGATATACTTTTAACTGATTAATCTTCACCTCACTGGGGTAACCATTGGCACGGCTTAAAACTTGGTTGTCATTTGAATAATTTAGTGCTTTTTCGCACTTTCCATCATCGGAAGCCATTGCGGTAACACCGAAAAGCATAGATATACTCATTACCAGCATTAATAACGTACTCCATTTTCTCACTTTTTTACTCATGCTAAACATAAAAATCCCCCTTGAATTTTATTAGGTAATGTCAGTTTGCACTACTTTATTTGATATATCGACATAGAAATGGAAAATATAACCATTTATTTTTAAAATTGTGTACCGGTGCGCCGTTGCTCCAGCAACCATATTTCCTTAACCCGGAGTAGCGCGTCTCCCAGAGGGGTTTTTAAAAAGCTTTGGAAAAGCTGTTGCCAGCCATTCCAAAGCTTTTTTCGCCTCTCCTAAGAAAAAATCCCTGCCGCCGCCTTTATAATGCCGCAGGTTTTTTCAATATCCTCATCCGTATGGGCCGCAGAAAGAAACAAAATTTCAAACTGAGATGGAGCGGTGTAAATGCCATGCTCCAAAAGATAATGGAAATAGGTTCCATACTTGACCGTGTCAGAAGCCAGAGCCGTATCATAATCCACGACCGGATCTTTTGTGAAAAATACGCTGAAAAGAGAGCCAGCCTGATTCACCCAGGTGTCCGGAAGAGCTTCCCTAAGTGCCTTCACAAGCTTTCCCGCTTTTTCTTCCAGGGCCGGATAAATTTCCGGCTGTTCCATCAGGGTCCTGATGGTCACGATTCCGGCTGCCGTTGCAATAGGATTGCCGGAAAGGGTTCCTGCCTGATAAACCTTTCCCAAAGGAGACACCACTTCCATGATCTCCTTTCTTCCTCCATATACTCCCATGGGCATTCCTCCGCCTGCGATCTTTCCCAGAGTCGTCATATCAGGAACAACGCCGTAATATCCCTGTGCTCCTCCAAGACCCATACGAAATCCGGTAATGACCTCATCAAAGATGAGAACCGCTCCATACCTTGTGGTGATCTCCCTTAAAAATTCAAGAAAACCGGGCTTTGGCGGAACAAGTCCCATATTAGCTGCAACCGGCTCCACCACCAGTGCCCCGATGTCATGGGGATATTCTGAAAACAGCTTTTTAACAGAATCCTCATCATTATAACCGGCAAGCAATGTGTGCTGGGTATAGGAAGCCGGTACACCGGCACTGTCCGGTGCAGAACCAGTCAAAGCGCCGGAACCGGCTTTGACCAGCAGGCCATCGGAATGTCCATGATAGCAGCCTTTAAACTTAATGATCTTATCCCTTCCCGTATAACCTCTTGCCGCACGGATCGCACTCATGACTGCTTCTGTTCCTGAACTTACCATCCGCATCATCTCCATGGAAGGCATACACTCCCTGATAAGCGATCCAAGAACCAGTTCTTTTCTGGTAGGCGCTCCAAAGGATAAGCCGTCCATACAGGCATCTCTTACCGCCTCCACTACCGGCCCGAAGGCATGTCCAAGAATGCATGGTCCCCATGAATTCACATAATCAAGGTATTCATTTCCATCTTCATCGTAAATATGGGAGCCAGACGCCCGTTTTACAAAGACCGGGGTTCCTTTAACAGAACCAAATGCCCGAACCGGACTGTTGACTCCGCCCGGAAAATACTCCCCTGATTTTTCAAATAATGCTTTGGATTCTTCTATTTTCATTTTGTATGACTCCTTTCCTCTTTCCTGCCCAGGTTTTTGGGCATAATGGTATGCCCGCAGGGCGCTTCCTCTTTCCAGTCCCGGCAGATCGCTTCCGTTATCCCCCGGATGGTGTAGACCCCGGCAATGATATCCGCCTTCCTCCCATGCTCCATAAGGGCTTTTGCTGTAATATCCCCGATACAGACCACTTTAAGGCCTGCCAGGGCTTCCTTTATTTCCTCATCTGCTTCCCTGAAAAAGGCTTCCACACCGGAAGCGCTTGAAAAGGTCAGATAATCTAATTGCTTTAAGGCCTCTGCCCTGTTTTCCGTCTTTATGCCTGCTGAGGCCACATCATACAGCACGATGTCATCATAAGAAGCCCCGGCTTCATCAAGAATCTCATTCAGTTCCTTAGAGCCGCCTGATGATCTGGGGATCAAAAGCCTGTCTTCCCCGGAAATCAGGCCTTTTAAGCCTGCTGCCAGGTCCTGCACCTGATATTTCTTTGGTATGTAATCGGCAGAAAAACCATGCCGCAGCAATTCATCGGCAGTTCCCCTTCCGACCACGGCGAACTTCACATGACCCACCGCCCGGAAATCATATCCCCATTCCAAAAGCCCATGGAAAAATTCCCTTACTCCATTGGCGCTGGTAAACACGATCCAGGTATAAGACGGCAGTTTTTCATATGCTTCCTTCATTTTTCCGCTCTTACGACAGGACTCTATCAATAGGCTCAGGATTGATTCCGAAGTTCCTCCAAAAGATGTAAGCTGTTTTCTCAGCCTGTCCGTAAAGGAGTCTGTTCCTGTCACTCCGATCCGGCACCCTTCTAAAGGCTGTTTCAATGTAGAAGAAAAATCAAGGGAAGCCACCTCTCCCACCACAATGATGGCAGGACTTTTTATTCCAGCCGCCAGTACCTTTTCCTCAATATCCCTTAAGGCCCCCCGGACGGTCCTCTCTCCAGGAAGGGTTCCGTTTTGAATGACCGCAGCAGGTGTTTCTCCTGATTTCCCCTGATTTAACAGCCCCTTTACAATGAGAGACAGATTTCCAAGCCCCATCAAAAAAACCAATGTGCCGGAAAGCCTGGCAAATTCATTAAAATCGGCCGGAAGCGTTCCTTCTTCTGAAAGAGTGTGTCCGGTCATGACGTGAAAGCTTCTGCTTACCGCCCGGTGGGTCACCGGGATCCCGGCGCTTGCAAGGGCTGCAACTGCAGAGGTGACTCCCGAAACCACCTCATATGGGATCCCAGCCTCAGAAAGGGCCATGATTTCCTCTCCTCCCCTTCCAAACACAAAGGGGTCACCGCCCTTTAGCCTCACCACGGAAAGACCTTCCCCGGCCAGTTCCACCAGAAGCTGATTGATCTCCTCCTGCTTCATGGAATGATGCCCGGCCCGTTTCCCCACATGGATTTTCCGACATTGGTCCGGTACCTCATCAAGAAGGCGTGAGGAAAGAAGTGCATCATAAACCACTGCGTCGCATATTCGCAGCCGTGACAACCCTTTTTCTGTAATAAGCCCCGGATCTCCGGGACCGGCCCCTACCAGATAGACGACTCCTGTTTCCTTCATAGCATCCTCCTTTTTACGCAAGGCCCTGGGCGGCCAGCTGCGCCAGCCTGTCAAGTTCCCCGGTTTCTCCCCGCAGATGGATCCGCTTTATTTCTTCCCCTCTTCTGCTGATTCCAAGAATCTCCATTTCCCCGCCTTTAAGCCGGGAATACACGCCAATGGGTTCATGGCAGCCTGCATCTAAAAGCCTTAAAATTTTCCGTTCCAAAGACAGGCACAGCCTGGCTTCCTCATCCTCAAGAGGTCTTGCCACTGTCTCAAGCCCGGAATCCAGCCGTCCTTCCACGGCAAGGATTCCCTGGCCTCCGGCCGGAATAAAGGTCTCACAATCAAAACAATGGTAATGATACCGGCCATCTTCCCAAAGTCCCAGCCGCTTTAATCCTGCGGCTGCCAGAATAATGCCGTCATAAGAGCCTTCCATAAGCTTTGAAAGCCTGGTCTGTACATTTCCCCTTAAATTCTCGCAGCGCACCAAAGCCTCCGGCCACATGGTCTTTCCGATTTCCTCAATCTGAATCTTTCTTCTTAAACTGGAGGTTCCGATTATGATTTCTCTTTTTCCGGAAAGATCACTGGATACAGGCGTCACCAAAACGTCCCTGGGATCTTCCCTCTCCAAAACTGCCACAATTCCCAGGCCCTCTTCTAAGTCCATGGGCAGATCCTTGGCGCTGTGGACTGCGAAATCAATCTCGCCCCGCAAAAGGGCCTGCTCAAATTCCGTCACAAACACGCCCTTTCCCCCGAATTCCAAAAGCGGTTTATCAAGGATCCGGTCCCCTTCCGTCTGTTTCAGCACCAGTTCTGCCGACAGGCCGGCACCTGTTCTCACAAGAGCCTCAGCCATTATGTTTGCCTGGGCCACGGCCAAAGCGCTTCTTCTTGTTCCTATGCGAATGGTCTTACTTTTCATGCTCCGCCAGCTTCCTTTCTATCAGTTCTTCTGCCTGTTCTCTGGTATAGCCTTCCTGGCGGATTCCCTCCTCTGTCATGGCTTTAAAAATTGACCTTCTGACAGGAAGGGAATCCACCCTTTCCCTGACCGTATCCCTGTATGAACCAAGCTGCCCTGCCAGACTGCCAAGTCCCTTTGGAATGGCTTCCTTAAGCTTCTTTTTTAAATACCGGGCAAGGGCCGGAGAGCTTCCTCCCGTGGAAATGCCTACCGTAATTTCCCCTTCCTTAATAAGAGCCGGGAAAATAAAGCTGCATTCCTCCTGGATATCCGCCACATTGACCGGAATTTTCCCCTTCCTGCACCAGATGGATATCATCCGGTTTACCCCTTCATCCGAGGTTGCCGCTATTACAAAATCCATATGTTCCAAATCGGATTCTTCGAATTTCCTACACCTCCATGTGAGTTTTCCCTTACTCTCCTTTATGAGCTGTTCCATCTCAGGAATCACCCTGGGAGCCACGATCACAATATCCGGGCCATAATCCATGAGAGTCAGGGCCTTGCGGCAGGCAACGGTTCCTCCGCCTGCGATCAGACACTTTTTTCCCTCAATATCAACAAAAAACGGAAAATAAGCCACGGTCATCCCTCCTTAATCCAGTACTCCAGGCCATCCAGGGTTTTAAGGACCACCTTTAAGTCCTCGCTGGAAACATGATCCCTGATTTCATAGAGAAGGGCATCCAGACGTTTTCCCGCAAATGCTTCCTTTAGTTCCGCCATTCTCTTGATATATGGATGGAACACCACCTCCTTGATGGCCCCATCCAGCTCCTCTTCCATGATTACGGCTGCCCGGTCCAGCTCCTTTAGCTTTATTTCTGTGTTATTTTTTGAAAGCGTGTCAAAATAATCAATGTTATAAAGGGTCAGCCCTTCCATTTCCCCAATCTCAGCGTCCATGTCCACAGGAACAGCCACATCCATGAACAGCCGTTTTTTCCCGGGAACTATCCGCTCAGACAGTTCATCACAGGTCACGGTATAATGAGGTCCCGAAGTGGCGCTGATGACGATATCCATCTCATCCATGTACTGATAGCGGTCCTTGTAATCTACGACCCTCACCCGGTCCCCCTTTCCCTCTATGGTAAGATGGGACTTATGGCTTCTGACCGTTCCTGTAACACGGATGCCCGGCTTGCTTAAAATATTCTTTGTTATAGTATTTCCCATTTTACCGGTCATGCCGATTACCATTACATTCTTTTCCCCGTCCTCTTTTTCAAAGCGGAACACCTCATTGGCTACAAGAGTTGCAACGGAGAGAGGGGTTCTGGACAAATTGGTATCTGTTTTGATCCGTTTGGCACAGGCAAACGCCCTTTGGAACAGCACATTCATTTCGTAATCCACTGCCCCCTGATCCCTGGAAATCTCATAGGCAGCCTTTGCCTGCCCTAAAATCTCGTCTTCTCCCAGGACCATGGAATCAAACCCGCAGGCCACTTTAAACAAATGCCCGATGGCGCTTTCCCCGCTGTAGATATTTAAATATTTCAGCAGTTCTTCCAGGCGGATCCCTTTAAAATCAGCAGCCTCCCGCTGAAGCTCACTGATTGCATGCTTTGTTCCTGAAACATAAATCTCACTGCGGTTACAGGTGCAAAGCACAACCACGCCGGTCACCGCTTCCTTTCTCATCAGCCGTTCTATAAATTCTGTCTTCTCTTTTTCATGGAAGGCGAATCGTTCCCGGATATTCACCGAAGCCTTTTTATGGCTTACACTCATACAATACATCATTTCCAGCCTTCTTATCGTTAGAATCAGTTCATAAAAACTCTTACCTATTCTAACATAGATCGACAGAAAAGAGCAACCAGACATTCCATGCCTTAGGGTCAGGCACTAAATGCCCCCTTCCAGGCAAACAAGTTTTATTACTTCACTCGTTTGTCTGAAAGGGGGCATATTAATCAAATGGCATTATATTTCTTATTCAAATGGGAACCGGTACTGGTTAAGTGCCAGTTCCTCCCTGATCTTAATAAGTTCTTTCTGTACTGCATCATTGATCGGCACTCCGCTGTTTTTGCGCTCCTGCCATACCAGATACTCTTTTTCACCTGCCGTATAAATGCGTTCTTCCCCTGGAGCTTTAACAGAACCGCGAAGATCCCGGAGAATATCCCCGCAGGTCTTTTTAAAGGATTCCAGGCCCATAAAGGCTTCCGTATCAATGGCAATGAAGAAATGGCCAAGGTGGAAGGGTACCTTTTCTCCATTTTCGCCAATGCCGGTCAAGGCTCTTAAGAAATTTCCCTGCTGCAAAGCTGCGGAAAGAATTTCAACCACAGTAGCATAGCCGTATCCCTTGTAGCCTGCCAGTTCTTCACCGATTCCGCCTAAAGGTGCAAGGGCCGCTTTTCCCGTATTCAAATCAACAAGAATCTGATCTGAATCCGTCTGGGGCTTTCCGTCCCGTCCGATTACCATGCCGGAAGGAGTGGACTTGCCGATACGGGAATAGTATTCGATTCTGCCTCTTTGGGTAATGGAAGTAGCACAGTCCAGCACAAAGGGGAATTCCTCATCCGTAGGCATACCAAAGGTAATAGGATTGGTTCCCAGCATATTTTCCACACCAAAGGTAGGAGCTATGGAAGGCCTTGCATTGGTTCCTGTAATTCCGATACAGCCTGCCTGGGAAGCCATGGTTGCATAGTAGCCTGCAATGCCGTAATGGGTGGAATTACGGGCAACAACCATGCCCATGCCATATTCTTTGGCTTTCGCAATGGCCATATTCATGGATTTTACACCGATTACCTGGCCCATGCCGTCATGGCCGTCAACAACTGCTGTAGTTTTTGTTTCCTTTACTACTTCAAAATTTGTTACCGGGCTCTGGATTCCCGCTTTGATACGGTCCAGATAAATGGGCTTAAAGCGGTTTACCCCATGAGATTCGATGCCCCTCTTATCAGACTCCAGCAATACATCCGCACAGATTTTCGCATCTTCTTCCGGAATCCCATATCCCTTGAATGCATCCACTACAAAATCCGTAATTGTCTTCCAATCCACAATGTTTGTTTTGGTTCCCATAAAATACCTCCTGTAATTTTTTATAATTTATTTAAAAACATTGGTTTCCATATGGCAGAAACCACTGCTTTTTCATCATAAAGCCGGTACTCATCAATCCAATTACTCTTTTGACTTTAAATAAGAATTTTTTCCCTCTTCATAGAGATTATTTCCTTCGCAGTCGATAATGACTACAAGAGGCATTTCTTCTACATATAATCTGCATAAAGCCTCTGCTCCCAAATCCTCATAAGCGATGGGTTCCAGCTTTTTAATGCATTTGGCGAGCAACGCTCCTGCTCCCCCAATGGCACCAAAGTAAACACCATCATACTTCTTTATGGCTTCGATCACTTCCGGCTGCCTGGCTCCTTTTCCAATCATTCCCCTGGCTCCTACGGACATCATGGTGGGAGCATAGGCATCCATCCGGCCGCTGGTAGTAGGTCCTGCAGAGCCGATCACCTGGCCCGGCTTTGCGGGAGTTGGCCCTACGTAATAAATCGTGGCATCCATGGGATCAAAGGGCAGCTTCTCTCCTTTTGCCAGAGTCTCACACATACGCTTATGCCCGGCGTCCCTGGAAGTGTAGATATCACCGGTCAGATAAACCGTATCTCCTGCGTGAAGGGTTTTGGACAATTCTCTTGTCAAAGGCAGTGTAATATGCTTTATCATTATTATCTCCAATCCGCCGCTGACGCCTGCGGCACGAAAATGTAAGGAAAAACGGCGTGCGTCTTTCACCGCTTAAGCCTTTCAAAGACATTAGACTATTTCCGTTTTATGGCGTGTCACATGACAGTTGATGTTGATGGCACAGGGCATGCCTGCGATATGGGTAGGCATGGTCTCAATGTTTACTCCAATTGCAGTGGTCTTTCCGCCAAAGCCCTGGGGGCCAATTCCCAGAAGGTTGATCTTTTCCAGCATTTCCTTTTCTAAATCAGCATAGTAAGGGTCCGGATGGGAGGAATCCAGTTCTCTCATCAAAGCCTTTTTCGCCAGAAGGGCTGCCTTGTCAAAGCTTCCTCCAATTCCTACGCCCACTACTACAGGAGGGCATGGATTGGGACCTGCGGCGGATACGGTCTCCAGAATAAAATCCTTGATTCCCTGGATTCCTGCAGAAGGCTTAAACATGCGGATGGCACTCATGTTCTCGCTTCCAAAGCCCTTGGGTCCTACGGTAATTTTCACTTTGTCTCCCGGAACGATTTCCGTATAAATCAGAGCCGGAGTGTTGTCACCTGTATTTCCCCGCCTTACCGGGTCTTTTACCACGGATTTTCTTAAAAATCCCTTTTCGTAGCCTCTGCGCACGCCTTCATTGATGGCTTCGGTCAAGTCCCCGTCAATAAAGTGGACATCCTGGCCGATCTCCAGAAACACACAGGCCATGCCCGTATCCTGACAAATGGGCACATCTTCCCTTTCTGCGATTTCGAAATTCTCGATGATCTTGTCAAGAACTCCGCAGGCAATGTCCCAGTCCTCACAGGCGCGGCAGGTCTTGATCGCCTTCTTCACATCCTCGGGCAGGTACTGGTTTGCATCAATACACAGCTTTTCTACTACGTCGATCAATGTTTTTACTGATATTTCTCTCATCTTTTCCTCCTCCTTATAGCTGTCCCGCTGTCCTGGCATACTTTGGCAAAAGCAGCGGGGAAATTTTATCCATAACAATACCGGCTCTTTGGCACTCCTCTTCCATTTCATTTATATGTGACAAAGCAAGCTTTCCTATATGTACGTCTTTCACGCGCCCGGCCGCACATTTTCCGGCATTGCGGCCAAAAACAATAATATCCAGAAGAGAATTTCCCATAAGCCTGTTCCTTCCGTGGATCCCTCCCACTGCTTCTCCTGCCACAAACAAGTTCTCTATGGTGCTCTGGCAATCCGCTTGGATCTGGATTCCGCCGTTTTGATAGTGGAGGGTAGGATAGATCAAGATAGGGGTTTTTCTCATATCGATTTCATATTTCAAATACATGCGCAGCATTCCGGGGAGACGCTTTTCCAGGGTTCCTTTCCCATGAATTAAGTCGATCATGGGAGTATCCAGCCAGATTCCCTTCCCAAGAGGAGTGACAACTCCTTTTCCATCTGCACATTCTCTGATAATGGAGGCTGCAGACACATCCCTGGTCTCCAGTGGATGCATGAAAGCTTCCCCCAAGGCATTGACTAACATGGCGCCTAAGGAACGGACCTTTTCCGTCACCAAAGCCCCGTAAATCTGCTCCGGAAAAGCAACTCCGGTGGGATGGTATTGAAGGGTATCCTGATAGAGAAGCTTTGCTCCTGCCCGGTAAGCTAAAACCAGGCCGTCGGCCGTTGCCCCGTAGTGGTTGGAGGTGGGGAATCCCTGATAGTGGAGCCGTCCGGCTCCCCCTGTGGCAAGAATAACAGTTTTTGCCCTGGCTGTCAAAAGTTCTCCTGTTTCCATGTTCAAAAGGACTGCTCCCGCCGCCTTTTTATCCTCATCTAAAATGAGCTCCACGGCAGAGGTATAATCAGCCACGGAAATCGGAAGGTTTAATACTTCATCCCGGAGCACTCTCATGATTTCAGCACCCGTGTAGTCGGCCGCCGCGTGCATACGCTTTCTGGAAGTACCGCCTCCGTGAGTGGTGACCATGTTTCCGTCTTTGTCCTTGTCAAACATCACTCCCAGCTCATTTAACCATTTAAGGGCTTCCGGAGCTTCCATGACCAGCTTTTTCAAAAGCTCCGGCCGGTTGGCGAAATGTCCCCCTCCCAATGCGTCTAAGTAGTGGATCTGGGGGGAATCGTTTTCTTTGTCCGCAGCCTGGATCCCGCCTTCCGCCATCATGGTGTTGGCATCCCCCAGACGGAGCTTGGTGGCTATCAGTACCTTTGCCCCTGCCCTGTAAGCCTCAATGGCAGCCGCACAGCCAGCTCCCCCTCCTCCTATGATCAGAACATCCGTATCGTAGTCCGGAGATGATAAATCCACGTCAGTGTCTCTGATCCGGCTCCTTGCCTGCAAAAGGACTCCCAGTTCTTTGGGCACTTTTTCTCCCTTATTGGGGCCTGCCTTTAGTATGGCAAACTCTTCCTCTTTATAATCCGGGTGATAGGCTTTCAGCAGTTTTTCCTTTTCCTCTGCCGTCATTCTCCGGGGCTCTGTCTGCATCCGTTCTTCCCTGGTGGCCTCGACCTTTTTTACGGAATCCATCATCTTGGCTGTAAACATGTCTATTCCTCCTACTTTTCGATTTCTCTGGTATTATAAAGGTTTTTCAGTTCTTCCAGGGGTTTTGCCATGATCGCTTCAATGAGCTCCGTAAAATCCCCCGCCTCTACCTCTCTTACCCGGTTGGTTAAGTGCCTTGATTCCGGAGCCAGATATTTTCCGGTGATCCGTCTGGCCAGAAGGCCGACCTGAGGATGGGAAATCCCGGCCGGACACCTGGAAGAACAAATCCCGCACATCACACAGTCAAAGGATTCTTCGGCACATTTCTCCAATTCCCCTCTCTGGGCATATGCAATATACTGCATGGTATCAAGGCCCTGGGGACAGCTTTTGGTACAGGCTGCACACCCGATGCACTTGTAGATTTCCGGATACAGCTCCATCATGACCTGTTCATTGACCGAAACCTTACTTATGTCATAAACCTCCTTTACCAGAGGGAAAAAGGGAAGGGTGGCCACATACATGTTTTCCCGGACCTGGGTCTGGCAGGCCAGACAGGTCTTTAATTCCCTGTCTCCTTTGATACGGTAAATCGTGGCACAGGCTCCGCAGAAGCCGCACCTGCAGCCGCAGCCCCGCACAAGCTGGTATCCTGCATATTCCATTGCTCCCATTATGGTTAAATTGGACGGAACTGTATATTTTTTACCGAACAGATAAACAGTAATCATATCATTCATTGGTCAACCTCCTAATATTCAGAGGGCAGGACGCCCAATTCATCATAACGGAACACAGGTCCATCCTTGCAGACGTATTTAGCACCTATGTTGCAGCGTCCGCATTTGCCCACTCCGCATTTCATCTTCAGTTCCATGGTCGTATAGACCTGTGTACTGGCAAATTCCATTTCTTCCAGTGCCTTCAGCACATATTTTATCATCACAGGCGGACCGCATACCAAAACGGTTCTGTCGTTTGAAAACTTCAGCTCCCTGACATAATCAGGTACAAAAGCCACGTTCCCTTCCCAGCCTTCTTCAGCCCGGTCTATGGTCAGATGCACACGGAAGCCCTGGACCTTTGACCAGTCTTTTCTCATTTCTTCTAAATCTACCAGATCCTCTGCCGAACGGGCCCCGTAAACAATATCCACCTGGCCGTAATCCGCCCGGTTGTCAATGACGTAATTAATCACAGACCGCAGAGGCGCGATTCCGATCCCGCCGGCGATAAAGAGCAGGTTCTTGCCTTTTAACTCCGTATCAACGGGAAAGTAATTGCCGTATGGACCCCGCAGGGCAATTTCCTGCCCCTTTTCCATCTGGTGGAGCCAGTCGGTGAGGCAGCCGCATTTTTTAATGGAAAACTCCATGTAATCCCTGTTGGTTGGTGAGGAAGTGATGGAAAACATGGCTTCCCCCACTCCTGGAATGGAAAGCATGGCACATTGCCCCGGCATATGGTCAAAGGGCTTTCTCCCCTCTAACCCGTTTACGCGAAAAGTTTTCACATCCGGCGTATCTCTTCTTACATCTGTAATCATACCGATTTCCGGAATCAATACATTGGTTCTGTCACTCATGGTTTCCTCCTTCCGTGCCGTTCTCTCCCAGGGCTTTTATCACCCTGGCAATATTTAAGGAAGACGGACATTTACGCAGGCACCTTCCGCAGCCCACACAGGAATATATGCCGCCGTTGTTTTCCGGAAAATATACCAGCTTATGCATGAATCTCTGGCGGAACCGCTGCATCTGGTTGTTTCTGTTGTTTCCATGGGCCATCTCGGTAAAGCCCGGATACATACAGGAATCCCAGCAGCGGAATTTCCTGACTTCATGGCCTGCGTTGTAGTCGCATATATCATAGCACTGGCAGGTAGGACATACAAAGGTGCAGATTCCGCAGCCTAAGCAGGTTTCGGATAAGGATTCCCATTGTTCCGACTCAAACAACTCCATGGAAGAATCCGGATGTTCAAACCGTTCCAGACTCAAATCCTTCAGGGGCAGAGCATCCAGCTTTTTACGGATCTCTGCTTTCTGCTCCTCAACCTTTTTACGGTCTCCCTCCTCAAACATTTCTGAAACTAATTCCGTCAATGCATCTCCCTTTTCCGTCAGGCTTTTCCAGTACAGTTCTCCGTCTGCGATCCAGACGGACACATCTCCTCCCGGCCAGGCAGGATCGATGCCAAAGCTTTGGCAAAAACAGGTGTTTTCAGGGTTCTTACAGGCTAAAGCCACCACATACCCGTTCCTTCTTTTGGATTCATAGCAGGAATCGCAGGGTGTGCTTAAGAACACCCGGTCCAGAAGCTCAAAGCTTCTCCTGTCACAGGCCCTTACACCAAAATAAACAGCGCTCTTTTCCTCTGCCTCTTCAGGCACAATGGAAAGGCTCCCCTCTTCTTTCCTGGCTCGGTACAAAGTCTCCGACTGGGGAAAGAAAAAGGACTTGGGTGCACGATCTGTCAAAAGAGTATCAAAACACAGGGTATCCCCTTTTTTCCATGGAAAAAACGAAACACTGCCAGCCTTTTCCATGGGAGCAAATATCTGATGCTCCTTTGAAAGTTCAAAAAAAAGTTCATCAAGACGTTCCAATGGCATTTTTAGCATCAAGACACACCACCTTTCCCATATATAGCCGAAATTTCCGGATCAGACTCCTTAAAATCCGTTAACGGAGACTTTGAGTCAGGACTTTCTCCTGCCTGATGGGTTCCGTACCGTTCATTGATCTCCTCAATCATTTTCCGGTTCAGCAGATAAAGTGGAATGTTCTGGGGACAGACCCGGCTGCACTCCCCGCAGTCCGTACACCTTCCCGCTACATGGAAGGCTCTTATAATATGAAACAGATTTTCCTCAAAGGCATCGGAATTAGCCTTTGCCTCTACTCCGGAATCCTGGTTATCAAACACGCATTTGATGCAGCTGCAGGCAGGACATATGTTACGGCAGGCATTGCAGCGGATACATTTGGAAAGCTGCCCCCGCCAAAAAGCAAAGCGTTCTTCTGCAGTCATCTGGTTCAATTTTTCCTCTTCTTTCGAGGGGACCGGAGCCGGAACGGACAGATCCGATTCTATGATCTGGTCAAAGGCTTTAAAATCATTGCCCTTACAGGACTGGCATTTGAAAAGCAGGCCCTTTTCATCCCTCATTCCACCACAGGGAACTCCCAGAATATAAACCTTTTCCCGTTTTACCCTTTTTTCCGATAAAAGCTGGTTAAATCCATATGTATCGCAGGGCTTTAAAAGGACCAGTACCTTTCCTTCTTTTCCCATTTCTTTTATAAGGAATTTGCTTAAATTTCCCCCGCAGTGCTCATTGTAAACCAGACGGGAGATGCTTTCCCGGTTCCGGAACAGGGCAGGTGCCGCCTCGTAGTCAAAGAGTCCTTTTTCCCATGCCAGAATCCGGTTTATCTCTCCTTCATTCCAGAGCTTTTTACACGTTTCTTTTATGGTCTCTTCTATGGCATGCATCGTAAATCCCTCAACTTTCTGTTTGGTCCCAGTTCTTTTATGGACTGGGTGAAAGCATTCATGGTCGCAGAAAACTTGGCGCCCTCTGCTGCGGAGATCCATTCCACCATGGTTCTTTCCCGTTCGATTCCAAGGTAGTCCAACATGCCAAACAAAAGGGTCATCCTTCTTCTGGCATAGTAATTGCCTGTGGAATAATGGCAGTCTCCCGGATGGCAGCCGGCTAAGATCACGCCATCCGCCCCCCGTTCAAAGGCCCTTAACAGGAATAAGGGATTCACCCTGCAGGAACAGGGAACCCGGATAATCTTTACTTCTGCCGGATAGGAAGAGCGGCTTGACCCCGCCAGATCGGCCCCTGCATAGCTGCACCAGTTGCAGCAAAACGCCAGGATGAGAGGCTTAAACTCCTTGTTGCTGTTATCTTCTATCTGCATATCGCATCTACCTCCGCCATAATCTGTTTTACGGTAAATCCTTTTAAATCCATGGCTCCCGATGGACAAGCCACCGTACAGGCTCCGCAGCCCTGGCACACCGCCTCGTTTACCATAGCAAGCCTCCGCGTTTCCCTGACTCCATGATCCAAAACTTCTCTCTCTTCGTAATCAATGGCTCCGTATGGACAGACTTTGGAACAATTAGAGCACCCGCTGCACAAACGTTCCTTTGCCTGGGCCACTTGAGGGTTATTAAGAAGCTTATCCCTGCATAAAAGTCCGATGACCTTGGCTGCTGCCGCTCCTGCCTGAGCCACAGTCTCCGGAATGTCCTTTGGCCCCTGACAGGTTCCTGATAAGAATACTCCGGCAGTGGGACTTTCCACAGGCCTCAGTTTGGGATGGGCCTCCGTAAAAAAGTCGTTGGTGTCCATGCTGGCAGTGAGCATGGTAGCAAGATTTCTGGCTGATTTATCAGGCTCTATGGCTGTTGCCAGTACCACCATATCGGTTTGCAGCAAAAGCTGTTGTCCATTCAGTAAGTCGGAGGCCTGAACCAACAGCCTGCCGTCCTTTTGCTCCATTACCTTTCCTACCATTCCCTTCCGGTAATCAACGCCGTAATCTTCCACTGCCCTGCGGTAAAATTCGTCGAAATTCTTTCCCGGTGTGCGTACGTCAATGTAAAATACATGGACATTGATGTCCGGATATTTGTCACGGATCATCATGGCGTGTTTGGCCGTGTACATGCAGCAGATCTTAGAGCAGTAGCTCTTTTCCCTGCAGGACTCTCCCCGGGAGCCGACGCACTGGATAAATACCATATCTTTCGGGTGTTCCCGGTTTGAAGGCTTTACCAGTTCTCCCTTAGTTGGGCCGGCGGCATTCATCAGCCGCTCCAGTTCTAAGGAAGTGATGACATCAGGACTTTTGGAATACTGGAATTCATCAAACCTTTCCAGGGATATGGTCTGAAACCCTGTGGCAGCCACAATGGCACCGTAGTTCCTGGTGATGATCTCATCCTGCTGGTCAAAGTCAATGGCACCCACGCCGCAGGTCTTCTGGCACAGGCCGCATTTTCCGGTCTTAAAATGGATACAGGCTTCCCTGTCAATGGTCGGAATGTTGGGAATTGCCTGGGCAAAGGGAATATAAATGGCTGTCCGGTTATCCAGCCCTTCGTTAAATTCGTTTCCCGTTTTCCTGGAAGGACATTTTGTCGTACATACTCCGCATCCCGTACACTTCTCTTCCAGTATGCTTCTGGCTTTTTTCCGGATGTCTACGGTAAAATTCCCCACAAAGCCTTTTACCTTCTCTACTTCACTATAAGTAAACAAACGGATCTTCTCATGGGCTGCTGCATCCACCATCTTAGGGGTAAGGATACAGGCCGAACAGTCCAAAGTGGGAAAGGTCTTATCAAGCTGAGCCATTTTTCCGCCTATGGTAGGTGATTTCTCTACAATGTCAACCTCAAATCCTGCATCAGCAATATCAAGGGCAGTCTGGATCCCTGCAATTCCCCCTCCGATTACCAGGGCCCGCTTTGTCACAGGAGTTTCTCCCGCTGTCAGCGGTTCGTTCAAATGGACCTTGGCGATTGCGGCCTTTGCTAAGAGAATTGCTTTTTTCGTTCCTTCTTCTTTATTTTTATGGATCCAGGAGCACTGCTCCCTGATATTGGCAATTTCCACCATGTAGGGATTCAGTCCCGCAGCCTGTGCTGCTTTGCGGAACGTGGCCTCATGCATGCGCGGGGAGCAGGAGCATATTACGATTCCGGTCAGCCCCTTTTCCCTGATCGCGTTTTGAATCATAAGCTGGCCGGCTTCCGAGCACATATATGCATAATCAGATGCAAAAACAACGCCTGGTTCTTCCTTGGCAGCAGCTGCGACCTGACTTACATCCACAGTAGCCGCAATGTTGCTTCCGCACCAACAGACAAAAACTCCTATTTTCTGCAAAATTTTCCCTTCCTTTCTTTTGTCACCTGCTGTATTTTCTGAATGCCGCCATAAGGGCCTGCTGGGGAAGCGATGGATCCAGCCGTTCCGCTACATCCTGGGGTTTCAGCCGGTTGGCCCCCGATGCCCTCAGCTTTATAACCTGGACGGCTTCTATGAGTTTCTGGGGCTTCACCCCTCTGGGACACCGTTCCTCACAGGCCAGACAGGTCATACAGCAATACAGGGATTCCGATTCCAAAAGAGGGGATATCTGATTGTTCTTAACCATATCCACAAATTGATGAGGGTGATATTCCATCTTTTCAAATGCAGGGCAGGTAGCTGTACATTTTCCGCATTTCATGCATTTTGAGGGGTTCACACCGCTGATCCTTAAAATTTCTTCCCTCACGTTCCTTCCTCCTGTTCTTTCACTCCCAAAGCCTCCGCCAGAAGTTCCGTAAAATAGTAAACCGGAATGTCCTCTTTCAGCCCGCCATTTTCCAGATTGTATTTACATAACGGACAGGCCGTAATCATGCCTTTTGCACCCTGGTCCATAGCAGCTTCCATAATAGAGGAACTTTTTTCAGAAGCAAATTTCTCATCTTCCACAGTCACATATCCGCCGCAGCACTCGTTTTTTAAAGCGTAGTGAACCGGCTGGGCGCCGATTGCAAGGAGAAACTCTTCCATAATGGATGGATTTTCCGGATCATCAAAATTCATTACCTGGAAAGGCCTTAGAAGCAGGCAGCCATAATAAGGTGCTATCTTCTTTCCATTAAGAGGATGTTTTACTTTTTCTTTGATCCGGTCAAAGCCGATACGGTCCCGAAGCAGTTCCAAGTAGTGAATGACCTTTGTCTCACCTTCATAACCATTTTCAGGCTCCAGATAAGCATTGATCTTCTGTCTTATTTCTCCGGAAGTCTTCATATCCTCATTGACCCTTTTTAACACGTGGTGACATGCTGAGCATACAGTCACCAGATCCTGCTTTTTCTCCCCTGCCTCCCTTAATGCACGCACAGGAGAAAGGCGTGTAGCCAGTTCGTCCGCCATCCCGGGATAGACGCCTCCGCAGCATTGCCAGTTCTCTATCTCTTCCAGCTCAATTTCTAATATATGGGCACATTCCCTTGCATAGCGGTCCAGTTTCTTCGCCTTTGCCTTCAATGTACAGCCCGGATAATAACTGTAAACCATTGTCTAAAACCTCCCAACCTCTTACATTGATAATAATTTATCATAAATCAGAAATGAGTGAAATCATAAGCAAGTAATAAATATATTATGTAAGTAAAATAAACGGATTTGTATTTCTTACTTACATAATTCATTCTTTACTTTCCAATTCTTCTTTTTTCCATGGGACTCTTCTATAATGATAAAAAATAACAAAGCAAAGGAGAATTTTTTTATGGCAAAGTATGTAATGGCATTGGATGCGGGCACTACAAGTAATCGGTGTATTCTGTTCAATGAAAAAGGGGAAATCTGCAGCGTTGCTCAAAAGGAATTTACCCAGTATTTTCCAAAACCAGGCTGGGTTGAGCACGATGCAAATGAGATCTGGTCCACGCAATTGGGGGTTGCAGTGGAAGCCATGTCCAAAATCGGTGCGTCTGCAGAAGACATTTCTGCCATCGGAATCACCAACCAGAGAGAAACTACTATAGTATGGGATAAGGCAACAGGCGATCCCGTCTATCACGCAATCGTATGGCAATGCCGCAGAACTTCTGAATACTGTGATTCCCTAAAGGAAAAAGGATTGGTCGACACCTTCCGCTCTAAAACCGGACTGGTCATTGACGCTTATTTTTCCGGAACCAAGTTAAAATGGATCCTGGACAATGTAGAAGGCGCAAGAGAAAGAGCCGAAAGAGGGGAACTCTTATTCGGAACCGTAGAAACATGGCTGATTTGGAAGCTGACAAAGGGACGGGTTCACGTAACCGATTACTCTAACGCTTCCCGGACCATGATGTTTAATATCAATACCTTAGAGTGGGACGATGACATTCTTTCAGAACTTAACATTCCAAAGTCCCTGCTTCCCGAGGCAAAGCCTTCAAGCTGCATATATGGAGAATCTGACCCTCAGTACTTTGGCGGTCCTATTCCGGTCAGCGGCGCGGCAGGTGACCAGCAGGCAGCACTTTTCGGGCAGACCTGCTTTACCGCCGGTGAAGCTAAAAATACATATGGAACCGGCTGCTTCTTACTGATGAATACCGGAGAAAAACCTGTATTTTCCAGCAACGGTCTGGTAACTACCATTGCCTGGGGATTAGATGGAAAAGTGAATTATGCCCTGGAGGGCTCCATCTTCGTAGCAGGAGCCGCCGTTCAGTGGCTTCGGGATGAAATGAAATTCATTGATTCCGCTCAGGATTCCGAATATATGGCCCGCAAGGTAAAGGATACCAACGGCTGTTACGTAGTTCCTGCATTTACAGGACTGGGAGCTCCCCACTGGGATCAGTACGCAAGAGGCACTGTAGTTGGAATTACCCGGGGCGTGAATAAATGTCATATCATCCGTGCCACCCTGGATTCTCTGGCCTATCAGGTAAATGATGTACTGCAGGCAATGAGGTCTGATTCCGGAATCGAACTGGCCGCCTTAAAGGTTGACGGAGGAGCCAGTGCCAACAATTACCTCATGCAGACACAGGCAGATATCATAAACGCCCCCGTAAACCGTCCGCAATGTGTAGAGACTACTGCTATGGGCGCCGCTTATCTGGCAGGCCTGGCAGTGGGATATTGGGCAAACAAGGAAGAGGTTATAAAGAACTGGGCCATTGACAGGACCTTTGAACCTGCTATCAGCGGGGAAGAAAGAACTAAGAGGATCAGCGGCTGGAACAGGGCTGTGAAATATTCCTTTGATTGGGCAAAAGAAGATTGAAAATTAAATAATAGATTCAGGGAGGAAAAAGTATGTTAGTGTATTTAGCAGAATTTTTAGGAACTATGATTTTGATTTTGCTTGGAGATGGCGTGGTCGCCAATGTTAACCTGGATAAGTCAGGTATGAAGGGTGGAGGTTCCATTCAAGTCTCCTTTGCATGGGGGTTCGCGGTTATGATTCCTGCTTTCATCTTCGGCGCAGCTTCCGGAGCCCATTTTAATCCGGCTGTTACCATAGCCATGGCAGCAGACGGAAGCCTTCCATGGGACCTTGTCCCGGGATATGTGATCGCACAATTTGCAGGAGCATTTACCGGCGCCGTCCTGGTTTACTTATTGTTTAAGGATCAGCTTGACGCAACGGAATGCCAGGCCACAAAAAGAGGCGTTTTCTGTACTTCACCTGCGATTCCAAACACCGGCCGCAACCTTTTAAGCGAAATTGTCGGGACATTCGTTCTGGTATTTGCTATTAAAGGCATCGGACAGGCAGGAGCTGTTCCTGCAGGAGTTAATAACATTCTTGTGTTTGGAATCATCGTTTCCATCGGTATGTCCCTTGGAGGCTTAACAGGATACGCGATCAACCCTGCCAGAGACTTAGGCCCCCGCCTTGCTCACGCAGTTCTTCCCATCAAGGATAAAGGCAGTTCTAACTGGAAATATGCTCCCATCGTGTTATTCGGCCCCGTGATCGGCGGCCTTGCTGCAGTACTTCTCTACAGCGCAATTCCCTGGGTATAATTTTTTCTTTACATACCTGCAAAAGTGACCAGAAAGAAAAAAGGCCGGAACACTTCCATAGTGTTTCCGGCACTTTTCTCACTCTGCCAGGCGATCCTCTTGTTCTATGTAACGGTAAACAACACCGGGCCTTCCTCCTGTATTATAATCAATGTCACTGATAACCCTTTGTTTTTCCAGCAGATAGTTCATGTACCTTCTGACCGTTACACTAGATAACTGGACCTCTTTGGCGATTTTCTCGCTTGTCATTGGATTTAACTGGTTTATCTTCATATAATCCAATATGTTATACAAAGTAGCTTCCTGGATTCCCTTACTGTTTTCTTCTGCCTGTGGCAGAGAAGAAACATGAAACAGTTTATCTAACTGGGACTGGGAGAAATTGCGCGGTTTCAGCAACTCCTGACTTTTCGTGAATTTCTCCAAAGCATGATTAAACCTGTTATATTCAAATGGCTTTATCAAATAATCGATAATTCCAAGCGAAAGAAACTTCTTCACATGCTTTACATCATTGGCGGAACTTACTACTATGAAATCCAGATCCTTCTCCTGTCTCCGGATTTCCCGTAAAAGCTCCATACCATCCATTTTCGGCATATACAGTGCCGTAATGGCCAAATCTACGGAATGCTCCTCTAAATAATTAAGAGCATCCCGCCCATTGGAAAAACAACCGCATACTTCCATGTCTTTGTTTAGCTCTACATAATGACGGTTAATAGAAGCAACGATAGGGTCATCTTCAATGATGATTGTTTGATACATATTCCCCAACCCCTCCTGTAAAATAATGGCATCAAATAAGTTCCCTTAATCTTCCCACAAAAAAAGCGCACTAAAAGACAACTGTTAAGTTGTCCTGTGCGCTCTCTTTCTCTCTGGACGATATATAATTATTATAACATACCATATCTGCTATTTCAATACCAATCCGGCTTAAGATGAGATTCTTACATTCCGGCTCTCACTGCCTGAAGCTGCCTGATCAGTTCCGGCACAATTTTCTTCCAGTCTCCGGTAATACCGTAATCTGCGACCTCAAAAATGGGTGCGCTTTCATCCTTATTGATGGCAATGATCAAATCAGACTCTTCCATACCTGCCACATGCTGGATTGCCCCGGAAATTCCAACGGCAAAATACACATTGGGACGAACGGTCTTTCCGGTCTGGCCCACCTGTAAGTCCTTTGGCTTCCATCCTGCGTCCACAACCGCCCTTGAGCAGCTTACCTCTCCGCCTACTGCCCTTGCAAACTCTTCCAGAAGGTGGAAGTTTTCCGGACAGCCTATGCCTCGTCCCCCTGACACCAGTATTTTGGCGTCCATAATATCTGCTGTTTCATTTACGGCTTTCACAATCTCAAGAATTTCCGTATCATTCTTTTTTTGAAGAAAGCCAGGATCAAATTCCTCAATGACTGCCTTTCTGCCCGGAACTTTCTCTTCGGCGCGCATCACTCCCGGACGGACCGTGGCCATCTGGGGACGATGATTGGGGCAGGCAATGGTAGCTATGGTATTGCCGCCGAAAGCAGGGCGTGTCATCAGAAGCTGATTTGCTTTCTGTTCTTTTCCTGAAACCGGATTTAACGGAAAATTCCCGATTTCCAGCTTTGTACAATCCGCAGTCAGTCCTGTTGCAATTCTGGCCGACACCTTAGGCCCTAACTCTCTTCCCACAGCAGTTGCTCCTATGAGAACAATTTCCGGCTTGTATTTTCTGATTGCCGAAGCAAGTGCATGGGTATAAGGCTCTGCCCTGTACTCCTTTAATTCCGGACCGTCTACGACTATCACCCTGTCGGCACCATATGCGGCAAGCTCATCCGCCAATCCCATAACACCGGAGCCAATGAGCACTGCGGTGACATCTGTATCTAAATCTTTTGCAAGTTCCTTTCCTTTTCCAAGCAATTCAAAAGCAATGCTGTTTAACCGGTTATCTGTCTGCTGCGCAAAAACGCAGATCCCTTTGTATTCTTCCAGATTCATATAGCCGCCTCCCATCTATTCCGCTAAATAACATGTCTTTCCTTTAACTTTTCCACAATAAACGCCGCAGATTCTCCAGGACTTCCACTTATCATCTCTCCCGTTCCCTTTTTCACCTTGTCGGAAGCCTTTGCTATCTGGGTGGGAGAACCTTTTAATCCAATGTCCGTGTCAGCTACGTCTTTTAAATCGTCTCTTCCCCATACCGTGATATCCGCATCATACGCATCAAAGATACCGCCCGGAGTCATGTAACGTGGCTCGTTCAGCTCGGAAAGCGCTGTGATCAGGCAGGGAAGCTTTGCCTTTAAAACGTGATACCGGTCCTCAAACTGGCGCTCCACGACCACACAGTCTCCCTCTACCCGGATATTCTGGGCATAGGAAATAACCGGAATGCCTAAATGTTCAGAAATCTGTGGCCCCACCTGCGCCGTATCTCCGTCAATGGCCTGACGGCCTGTAATAATCAGATCGTATTCCAGGTTTCTGATGGCGCCTGCCAATGTGGAGGAAGTAGCCCAGGTATCGGCTCCTCCCAGCACCCGGTCGGTTATTAAGATTCCCTTATCTGCCCCCATGGCCAGAGCCTCCCGCAAGACCTCATCCGCTTTGGGAAGTCCCATGGTGATGGCAGTCACTTCCCCGCCATGCTGGTCCTTTATGCGCAGGGCAGCTTCCAGTCCTGCTTTGTCGTCCGGGTTCATGACACTTGCCATGGACCCCCGGTCCAGAGTGCCGTCCGGCTTGAATTTTACCCCGTTCTTTGTATCAGGTACCTGTTTGATACATACTACAATTTTCACAACAAGTCCTCCTTATTTTAAAATATTCCCGGATATGACCATGCGCTGCACCTCCGAGGTTCCTTCATATATCTCCGTGATTTTGGCATCCCGCATCATGCGCTCCACTTCATATTCCCTGGTATATCCGTAGCCACCATGAAGCTGGACTGCTTTTGTGGTCACATCCATGGCAGCCTCCGCCGCATATAACTTTGCCATGGCGGCTTCCACGCTGTAGTTCTTTTGCGCTGCTTTTGCCATGGCAGCCTTGTAGACCAGCAGCTTTGCAGCTTCGATCCTGGCAGCCATATCTGCTATCTGGAACTGGGTATTCTGGAACTGGCCTATGCTGCGGCCAAACTGCTTTCTTTCCATAACATATTTCACCGTGGAGTCAAATGCTCCTTCCGCAATTCCCAGGGCCTGGGCAGCAATGCCGATCCTGCCGCCGTCTAAGGTATGCATGGCGATCTGAAATCCCTTTCCAAGGCTTCCAAGCAGGTTTTCCTTAGGGATGTGGCAGTCCGTGAAAATCAGTTCATAGGTAGATGAACCCCTGATCCCCATTTTCTTTTCCTTTGTCCCGAAAGAAAAGCCCGGAGTCCCCTTTTCCACAAGAAAGGCGGAGATTTCCTTCATCTTTTTTCCCCGCTTTTCCACGGTGCCGGTCACGGCAATGATCACGTAGACATCCGCTTCTTTTCCATTGGTGATAAAGCATTTGGAGCCATTTAACACCCAATGGTCCTCATGTAGCACTGCCTTTGTCTGCTGTCCCTGGGCGTCGGTTCCTGCCCCGGACTCTGTCAGTCCAAAGGCGCCAAGCTTCTTTCCGGAAGCCAGGTCAGGGATGTATTTTTGCTTCTGTGCTTCCGTCCCATAGGTAAGTATGGGATCAATGCAAAGAGACGTGTGGGCAGATACAATGACGGCAGTGGTCGCACACACCTTGGCAAGCTCCTCCACGCACATAACGTATGTAAGGGGATCACATCCCTGGCCGCCGTATTCTCTGGGGACCGGAATCCCCAGGAATCCGTATTCTGCCATCTTTTCAACGGTTGATTTCGGAAACTTTTCCGTCTCGTCGGTCTCCTGAGCTAGGGGCTTTACCTCACTTTCAGCAAAATGCTGAAACAGGGTCCTGGCGAGAAGGTGTTTTTTCGATAAATTGAAATCCATGCTTACGCTCCTTTTCTTAGATGATAAGTCCGCAGTGCAGCTGGTAAAACCTGCGGTTTTACCAGCTCACGGGCAGTCGCCCTATGAAATGTAGCAGGAAAAGATTTTCTTATGTGCGAGCACAACGAAAATCTTTTTCTGCTGCATTTCCCACTGCTCATTGCTTTCGTGGATATTGTGTCATCTCAACATTGTCTTCCAGCATCAGCTGAAGCTGCTTTGCAGCCGAGCTTAAGGGCCGGCGGCTGTCGCTGACAATGCAGATGCTCCGCTCCGGTATCTGTTCATGCAGCTTGATTTCTACGATCTCTCCCTTTTCAAGGGCCGGCTGGGCCAGCTCTTCGGGAACAAATCCAATTCCTAAGTTTTTCATGATTACCGGAAGAACTAAGTCAATTCCCGCCACTTCAATGGCCGGCTGCATGACCAGGCCGCAGGAATGGTAAAATTCCTGAAAAAAGGCAAAGGTAGTTGTGCCGCCTGACATGGTTATCAGCGGAAGTGACGAAAGTTCCGAAAGGAAACTGGGTTTTCCGCCGTATTCCTTATACTTCTTTCCTCCCGCCAGCAGGCTGCGGAAGGTCTTTACTTTAACTGCCTTTATGTTCTCATCGCAGTAAAACGGTGTTGTAATAATTCCCAAGTCAATTTTTCCTGCCTTCAGTTCGCTTAAAGTCTGGGGCGTGTTATAGGTAAAAATGTTTAACCTGACCTGGGGAAATTGTTCCTGAAACTCATGAAGTCCTGTAAGCAGATAGGAATGCATGGCCATCTGAGTGGCTCCCACGTTAATCTGCTCACTATGTCTTCCCAGGCTCTCCTTTAAGGCTTCCTCTCCTAGCATCAGCTGCCTGCAGGCAGGTTCCACATAGCTGTAAAGCAGTTCTCCCTGACTAGTCAAAACAACGCCCTTTTTCGACCGTATAAACAGCTTGCAGCCCAGCACGTTTTCCAAGTTCTGTATATAGCAGGTCACTGATGGCTGACTGGTTAAAAGAGCGTTGGCCGCCCTTGTGAAGTTCTTATACTTTGCCACATAATAAAAAACCTTGTAATGTTCAAAATTAGCCGACATACCCTTTCCCTCTTTTCTTTTATTGTTTTTTCCTATCTGTATTCATCAGATATTCGTATCAGTCGCCGGATTGACAAAAACTCCTTCCTGCTGTTAAACTATTTCAAAAGGAGGTTCGCCATGAAAGCAACAAGAGAGCAAATTGAAATGATCCTCGATAAGAAGGTACGCCCGGCTTTGGCGAAGCACGAAGGCAACGTCACGGTACTGAGCTTTGAAAATGACATTTTAAAAGTCCGGTTGACCGGCAAATGCTCCGGATGTCCCGCTGCCAGCCGCACCAGCGAAGAGCTGATCGCAGCTGAGATCAAAGCCGCATTTCCCTCTGTCGCAGACGTTGTCCTGGTAGAGGAAACAAGCCAGGAATTACTGGATGCGGCAAGGAAACTGCTGGGGCTTCCTTCTTAAAGACAAATGTTACAGTCCCGGTCCGGATTATATTCCTCCGGACCGGAAACCGGGCATTTCTTTAGGACCCGGCATTTCTTACATACCATAGATTCAAAGATATTACAAGGCTTTTCCGTCGCAAAACGGTTCTGAAAAACGTTTTTCAAACTCTTCTTTAAGCCCCTCCTGAAAGTTTGGGTGGGCAATCTTTACCAGTGCTCTGGCCCGTTCCCTTAATGTCTTTCCCTTCATACGGGCGATTCCATATTCTGTCACAATATAATCCACATCATTTCTGCTGGTGGTCACGGCTGCTCCCTCCAACAGGAAAGGAACGACTTTTGATACGCTTCCCCCCTTTGTAGTAGAAGGGAATGCAATTATGGATCGCCCGCCCTTAGATGCGGCTGCACCTCTCACAAAATCCACCTGTCCTCCCACTGCGGAATATTGCTTTAATCCAATGGCCTCTGCACACACCTGCCCCATCAAGTCCACCTGAAGCGCGGAATTTATGGACACCACGTTGTCATTCTGGCTTATGACAAAAGGATCGTTTACATAGCTGACAGGCATTAAGGACACGGCCGGATTGTCATCTACAAAGTCATAGAGCCTTCTTGTGCCAAGCATAAAGGTAACCACCATTTTCCCTTTGTCAATGTTCTTCCTTTTTCCTGTAATGACTCCCTTTTCATACAAATCCACCACTCCGTCGGATACCATCTCCGAATGGATTCCCAGATCCTTTTTATCGTCCAGACACCTTAAAACCGCATCCGGTATGGCGCCGATTCCAAGCTGGAGGCAGTCCCCGTCCCGTACAAGGGAAGCAATATGACAGCCAATGGCAGCCTCTGTCTCGCCTATCTTGGAATTTCCATGTTCAAGAACCGGCTCATCACTTTCCACTATGGCAGCCAGCCTGCTGACATGGATAAAATTGTCTCCCATTACCCTTGGCATATTGGGATTCACAGACCCGATCACCCTGGTCCTTGGGTTTTGTCCTGCTTCCTTTGCAAAATCACAGGAAATGCCATAGCTGCAATAGCCATGCTCATCCGGCAGAGACAAAGTGACTAAAAAAACATCCGCAGGCTCCACATTTACCACATAGTCCGGTATCTGATAAAAGAAGCAGGGCGTATAATCCCCTTTTCCCGCTGCAATGTGGTTTCTGCTGGCAGGGCCTACAAACAGGTTGTTAAAGCTGAAATGCCGCTCCATTCCAGGCCCTAAATACTTACATGGCCCTAAATCATGCTGCTGGACAATGCGTATGTTCCTCAAATCCTGTTCTACCGCATAATCCACCATAGCCTCCACAAGAACTCCGGGCTCCGAAGCCGCATGTGCAATCAGCACCGTATCTCCGGAATGGATCTCCTTCACAGCCTCTTCCGGCGTTTTCAGCTTTGAGGCATATATTTCTCTCCAGTCCATATTCCTACACCTCCAGGTATTTTTCAGAAAAACGTTTTTCAAACTCCTGCGCAAGCCCCTCCCTGAACTGGGGAGCAGCGATCCGGATCAACTGACGGGCCCTGTCTCTTAAGGTACGGCCCTTCATCTTAGCGATCCCATATTCCGTCACAATATAGTCCACGTCATTTCTGCACGTGGTCACAGTTGCCCCTTGAGTCAAAAATGGGACGATCCTTGAAATGGTACCCTTTTTCGCAGTGGAGGAAAAGGCAAGGATGGAACGCCCGCCCTTTGAGAACGCAGCTCCCCGGATAAAGTCCACCTGCCCGCCGATTCCGGAAAACTGCTTTAAGCCCATAGCTTCCGAACAGGCCTCACCCATTAAATTCACTTCCAGAGATGAATTGATGGATACCATGTTATCATTGCGTCCTATGATTGCGGGATTATTGACATAATCCACGGGAGCCATGTAAATGCAGGGGTTGTCATCTGCAAAATCGTACAAACGCCTGGTTCCCATAAGGAAGGACACCACCATCTTATCCTGATTAAAGTTCTTGGCACTGCAATTAACAACGCCTTTCTCATATAAATCCACAATGCCGTCGGACAGCATTTCCGAATGGATCCCCAGATTTTTCTTGCCTCCCAGGAATTTTAAAACAGCATCAGGTATAGCCCCGATTCCAAGCTGTAAGCAGTCCCCATCCTTTATTAAAGAGGCAATATGCTCTCCTATAGCCAGTTCCACGTCACCGCTCTCAGGAATGGGCAGCTGCGTTACCGGCGTATCGTCTTCCACGATCACGTCAATGTCACTGATATGTATAAAGCAGTCTCCGTGAGTCCTTGGCATGGTGGAGTTTAATACCCCAATCACCTTTACACTCTCAATCTCCGCGGCCGGCTTGGTATAATCACAGGCTACACCAAAGCTGCAGTACCCGTGCTCATCCGGCAGGGAAAAGGTTGCCAGAAGCACATCCGGCTTTAAAGAAGAGCGGAACAATTCCGGTATCTGGTAAAAGAAACAGGGCGTAAAATCTCCCCGGCCGCTGTTGACACAGTCTCTGGTATTGGCTCCCAGAAAAAAGCTGTTCTGCCTGAAATGTTTTTCCATTCCCGGCCGGGCATAAAGTGAATGCCCCATATCGATCTGCTGGTTGATCTCAATATCTCTCAAATCCATTTTTACAGCATAGTCCACCATGGCATCTACCAGTTTCACCGGCTCTCCCACCGCATGGCCGATTACCACCCGGTCTCCGGACTTAATGATCTTCACTGCCTCTTCCGCAGTCTTAAGCTTTGACAAATACAGTTCTTTCCAATTCATCCTCCCAATCCTCCCTGTTAAATCCATTTAAACCCCGTCTTAATCCCGGATCTTTGCAATCTCTTTTGCAAGCTGTTTCTTCTTTCCAATGTTACCCTGGCGGGAAATCATGATCCTCTGTGCCTGTGGAGAACCGGCTCCATGCATGGATTCTGTCCGGTAACCCACTGCTGCTGTTCCAAGGGTCAGATTCTCGATCAGGCGCAGAACCTTTAGGCGGTTTTCTGTAGAAACTCCATCTACTCCCTTTAAGTATTTCTCCACCATCGGGCCGACCACCGGGCTTCTTAAATCCTTTTCAGAAGGCGCGGTCACCATAATGCCCCCTGCAATGTCTTCCGCCAGCCGCGCGATCTCATAGGGGTATCTGGTAACATTCTGCTTGCATACGTTGGCAAGCAAAAGATCGATCAGATAGTTTCCTGACTCCGTAGGACTGCCTTCCGCAGAACAGGCAATTCCGCAGCAATAGAGAGTTTCATTTAAATGGACCATTTCAATCAGTTTATCCTTAATGTGGGAGACTTTCGGCACTCCGTTATAATCCGCAGCCAGGGCAGCGGCTCCGATCAGAACATCTCCCACGCCCACCTTGCAGCCGCCATAGGACTGCCTGTGATAGCCTGCAAAGCGTTCCACCAGCATACCGGCAAACTCATGCTCCCCATTTAAGAAAATCCTGTCATTGGGTACAAACACATCGTCAAACACAACCAGGGCTTCCACGCCTCCGAATTCACTGTTCCCCACATCCATGGAAGAGCCTTCCAGCTTTCTGGTATCGCAGGACTGCCTTCCGATTATCATGGTAATTCCTTCTGCGTCCGTCGGCACAGCAAACGATACGGCAAAATCCTTATCGTCCGGTCCCATGGCTACGGTAGGCATGACAATTACTTCCTGGGAATTGATAATACCCGTCTGGTGGGCCTTTGCCCCTCTGACTACGATCCCATCCTCACGCCGCTCCACCACCCGGAGATACATATCCAGATCAGGCTGAGCATGAGGGGCCAGGCTTCTGTCGCCCTTTGGGTCGGTCATTGCGCCATCCACCGTATAATCATTGTCCTGTACCATGCGGAGGTAATTCTTAAAATTCTCATGGTAATGGGTGGAGTACTCCTTATCAATCTCATAGGTGGTGGACCATACTGCATTAAATGCATCCATTCCCACACACCGCTGAAAACAGGCTGCTGTCTTCTGGCCGCAGAGCCTCTGCATCTTTACTTTTTTTATTAAATCATCCGTATTCCTGTGAATATTGGCAAAACGGTTGATCTTCCGGCCATCCTCCAAGGTCACAGTCATCAGATCCTCATGTTCCGGCATCTGCGCCAAATCATAGGTCGCCTTTACCGAATTAAGAGATGGCCGTAAAATCGGGTTATCAACCGGATTTTCAATTTTCTCTCCGAACATATAAACATTCAGTTTCATTTTGCGTATGCTTTCTACATACTCTTCCCCTGTCATCAATGCCATTGCTATTTCCCCCTTTTTAATTCAAAATCAATATAGTTCCCTGTAGATTTTTAAAACCCTCTCTTCGTCCAGGGGTACAAAATTGTTGGCCATAAGCCTCCCCTGACGCTCCATAACGCTCTTTGCAAACACCGGAAGCTCCTCCGGCTTTACGCCGTATTCATGGAGGGACTTCTTAGGAAGGACCGTTCCCAGAAGTTCATCCAGCTTGTCATAGACCTCTTCTTCCCCACAGCCCAAAAGTCTGGAAAGACGCTGGTTTAAGACTGCTATTTCCCCGTCTCTGCGTATTTCCATATAGTTTTTTAACACTCCGGTAAACATGGCATAATTGCTTTCCCCATGAGCCACGTGATAGCTGCCTCCAAGAGGATAGCTGGTGGCATGGACTGCCGCACATCCGGCGGTCCCAAAAGCAATCCCCGCATAATTACTGGCAATAAGGAAATCTTTCATAAGGGGTTTTAATTCTTCCCTTCCCTCAGCCGCTATTTTCTGATACCCCTTAATGATCATTTCAATGGCCTTGTATCCGAACAGCTTGGTATAAGGTGTAGCCTTGGGAGATAAGCTGGATTCCACAGCGTGGACCAGAGCGTCAATGGAACTGGCTGCAAATACGCCAAAGGGAAGTCCGTTTAAAAGCTCCGGAACCAGCACCGCATCATCCGCATACATAGCGGGAGATACAAGGCCCATTTTCGTTCCCAGCCTGGTCCTGTTGATAATGGAAATATTGGTCACCTCACTGCCCGTACCGCAGGTAGTGGGAAGAATCACCAGCTTCCTTCTCTTTTTCGCAGAAGCCGGCGCCTCATACAGGGAATCCAGAGATTCTCCTGTCGAAACAGCCAGAACTTTGGCTATGTCGATGACCGTACCGCCTCCTATGGCAATGATCCTCTGGCAATCCATTCTCTCTGCTGCTTCCAGGATCTGGTCCACCATAATGTCCGTAGGTTCTCCGCTGCCGTACTCTTCCTGGAAAATCGTCTCCACTTCCAGCCCCAGATTTCCAAAACAGGGATTGTATATGTATTCATTGGTCAATACCAGATCGCCTCTTCCTAGTTTAAATTCTTTTGCGAATTCAGCGCAGGTATCGTAGTAAGAGATCTGTGTATTTAATATTAATTCTGTCATGTCCGCTCTCCCTATGAAAAAATCTCTTCATCCGACGGCTGTTTCCAGTTCTTCTTAATCAGAACGATCCTGCTCTTATTCATCAGATGGGTATAAAACAGGTTTTCACTGATGGCGTTATTGCCCCAGCTTCCGCAGCCTAAAGTGGTGGTAGGATTTAAGGAATTGGCAAAAGCCCCGCCTGCCATGCTGGAACTGGTCTGGTTCACCATTACCCGGCTTACAGGAAGCTTCACACCTGCATATTCGACGTGCTCCCGATTATCCGACTGAATATCAGCAGAATGACCTTCCCCTTCTACCAACAGGTTCTCATAAGCAATGTCTACGGCTTCCTCCCAGGTTTTGTAGCTGTAAGCAGCCATTATGGGACACATTTTCTCCTTGCTCCACACAACTCCTGCTCCATATTTTTCCGGTTTGACAACAATCACCTTCCTGTCCTCAGGTATGGAAATCCCTGCCAGCCCTGCAATGGCCTGCACCGACTGGCCCACCACATGCTTACTGATGTTTCCGCCCGGGAACACCACTTCCGCCAGCTTGGAAGTTACGGCCGGATCGTCAATAAAATATGCGCCCTGGTCTTCAAACTCCTTCATGATCTTATCATAATCCTTCTCAGGGGCGATAATGCTCTGAGTGCCGGAGCAGATGATTCCATTGTCAAAGATACGGCTGGCAATCATGCGGCCTGCTGCTGCTTTGTAATCGATTCCTTCATCAATCAATCCCTGTACATTGCCCGGACCAACGCCATAGCTGGGCTTTCCGCTGGAATAAGCAGACTTCACCATTGCCATACCGCCGGTGGCTATCACTGCGTCACAGGCTGCCATAAGTTCTGTGGTCAGTTCTACACTGGGCTCCTCCATAACAAGAAAGATATCTCTCGGCACGCCCATACGGTCTAATTCCTTATAATACAGGTCCGCTACCGCTGCCGCGCATTTCCTGCCTCTGGGATGAGGAGCAATGATAATGGTATTTTGGCATTTAACAGCAAACATGGCATTGCACATGGGCGTGACCACCGGATTCGTACAGGGAGTGGCTGCCGCAATGATGCCCATTGGCTTTGCCAACTCAATGATTCCTGCCTCTTCGTTTTTTCCGATGATCCCAACAGATTTCCTGCCTTTCATCGCATTCCAGATAATCCTGGATTTCCCCTTGTTTTTCATAATCTTGTCTTCATAAACTCCCATGCGGCTTTCCTCCACAGCCAGTTTTGCCAAAGGCTCTGCATGGTCGAAAACCACTTTTGCGAACATCTTTACAATCTCATCTGTTTTAGCCTGGTCATAAGTAGCCAGTATCTCCTGTGCTTTTCTGGACCGCTCAACCAACGTCTGAACATAAGAACCCATCCTTTGTTACCCCTTTCAAGTTATTTTTTTAACACTCTTGTTTTTATTTTAACACAATTTGTCTTTGTTGAAAAATACCAATAATTGATCGTTTATTATAGGATTTTTTTATACAAATTCAAAATACCCTTCCATATCTTTTTGCATTACTGATATAGAAGGGTATACTTTTCTATGTTTTTTTTGTAGTTTTATCACTTTTCTATGATAGCCGGATTTTCCTCAGGCATTTCCGCTCATTTGAATAATTCTGCAGCCAACTCCTGATTTGATTATTTAATACAACCTGCACCAGTTCTATTTTTGTTTATCATAGAGGAAGGTGCCGAAAACAGCCATGACTTAGCTATTTTTCAGCACCTTCTACTATACTCAAAAAATGAAAAAAGGAAATTCTGTTATTGCTGCACTAATTCCCAAGGTCCCCATTGTTCTGCTCCGGGTATGTCTCCCTGCGTCCACCATTTTGCCTTGTAAATGTTTCCGTTGTACCTTACCAAATCTCCTTGTACGTAGATTGTCTCAGAAGAGTATTGGCTGATTGTACCAGTATCTATGTCTGTTTCCGGTTCGGTCACTGGCTCGGTCACTGGCTCGGTCACTGGCTCGGTCACTGGCTCGGTACCGGGACTCACTGCTCCTGTGCCTTCGTATAGTTTCTGACGGCTGATTTCTACACTGGAAGGAACGATACGCTGAGATATTTCTATTGATTTGATATCGTTTATATCTGCAATTCCATTGGTACTGATTTTGAATGTTGCCGCATGACCTTGTTTTAAATTCTTATAATCGTAAACACTGGACAAATCAGCAATTGCAACGCCATCCTTCATTGTTACGCTGCCAGAACCGTATCCGCCACTGGATAAAACAGCCCCACTGTAAGTGGAAATATAGACTCTTGGGTTTTTAACTGTTTCATAAGACAGTTCCGTAGCTGCCAGTACAGCATTACTCTCGTCAGAAGTTTCATTGTTTGTGATTGTTATTTCGTAGCCCTTGGCGCCATAATCATTGTATGTTCTTATAGTTGCGGTTACGTTAAGTTCTGGCTCGGAAAGAGTATACTCTGGAAGCTTTGCGTAACCAAACAGACCTTCTTTTATTGCACTTGTCAGTTTATCCCGTTTTCCTGTGGTCTTTTCCGCGTCCTGCGAAGCCATCCAGCTTATGATTCCACCCAGGTTATGGTTCTTTACGTAGGCGGTTTTTTCCTGAATTGACTTTATATTATCATAGGTAAAAAATGCTCCCGTCTGTTCATTGTAAAGATAAGGCGCTTTTGCATAGTCATCCCAGTACTCTTTCAATCCCGGATAAGCTGTTTTTAAACTGTCCAGATTACGATAAGACCATACGCCGCTGCTGCGTCCCCCATCTCCGGAAGCGATGGCAATTTCATTTTTCGCACCTCTGCTGGGCGTTTGATCTGCGTCTTTTGTCACCTGTTCGGCACTGCCGAACAGTCCGGGAAGATTCTGATCCGGACCGTCATTTAATACCCGTTCCCAACCCCGGGTATAAAAAGCGCTGCCAACTACGATCTTATCCGCCAAAGCTCCCTCGGACAGCAGATACTGTATGGAAGCGTCTACAGACAGTCCTTCACCTTCTGCTGGGTCATTGGGGTTCGTATAAAGGCCAGTGTGATGTCCGCTGAGTGTATCCCAGGCACCGTGGAGGTCATAGGTCATGACATTGGCAAAATCTACGATGTTAAATAAGGCGGGAATGTCAATTCCTGCTTCTAAAAGAGTTCTGGAAGCAGGCAAAGCCACTGAAAGCTCGTACACTCTGCCTAATTCTTTACCCTGTTCATTCAAAGCTTCCCTTAAATCCTGCAGTAAAGTGATGTAGTTCTGCTTATCCGCCGGTATGGCGAAAGGAGTCCCTTCATCATTTTTGTTATCTACCAAATCAGGCTGGCGGACAGACGTAGGATATTCCCAGTCTATGTCCACAAAGTCCATATTCGTGTAACGGATAAACTTCATTACATTATTAACAAAGTTTTGCCGGACTGCCGGATTAGCGGCAACTGTTGAGAAATCTCCTGACTTAGACCAACCACCAATGGAAACTCCAATCCTGACATTAGGATATTGCGCTCTTAAATCCTGCAGGGCAGACAAAATACCGGACCCCGGTGCGTCCCATTGTGCGCCTTCCATGCCTACGGGTGCACCAACTGCTGCGTCTTTGTCAGTGAATACCAGATCCCCATTTGAATTGAAATCCAGAAATGCGAAGTTCAAATGGGTAAGCTGATCCATTGGAATCCCTTTGGGATAAAAATTCCCCTGCCCTCCCCAAATCGACCAGTCTCCATAATACATAACGTTTTTGAGTCTACCGCTGTCCTTTGTGTATTCAACAGCTTTTTCATTGCCTACGGCACAGACAGGTATTGTGGCGTAACTGCTTGTCCCCAGCGCAAGTATAAGCGCTGTTGAAAGTAATACATTCTTTTTACGGTTTTGTTTCATATTGAGTCTCCTTTCTATTCTACTTGGGTTAATTGGATTGATTAGTATCTACTAATATAATAAAGAAATTTTTCCAAAATATAAACTGTTAATTTATTTTTTCATCGCAATAATTCAGACATTTTTATATAAAATTCGACAACAATGAAATTAACTTATTATAATCAAGCACATCCAATAGGATTCAAATAGTTAGTAAAGCCATAACGGTAAAAAGAAAATACAGCATACGGGAAGCAGAAGCAAGAAGTGAAAAAAGAAGATAAAATTAATGCTGTAAAATCAACTGATGAAATCTCTATCAGTTGATTTTACAGCAACTTTTGTTTTTAAAGCACTTTACTTAAAAAAAGTTTCAGTCTGTCATTTTGCGGATTAGCAAAAAATTCATTCGGTTCATTTTCTTCCAGGAAATAGCCGCCATCCATGAACATCACCCGGGTTGCCACTTCCCTGGCAAAGCCCATTTCATGAGTGACCACGACCATGGTCATCCGCTCTTCGGCCAACTCCCGCATTACATTTAAGACCTCACCAACCATCTCAGGATCAAGAGCAGAGGTTGGTTCGTCAAACAGCATTACATCAGGATTCATGCACAGGGCGCGGACAATGGCAATACGCTGCTTCTGCCCGCCGGACAGCTGATTGGGATAGGAATCCGCCCGATCGGCAAGACCCACCTTATGAAGCAGCCCTAAGGCCTGTTCTTCCGCTTCCTTTCTGCTGCGTCCCTGAAGCTTTATGGGCGCAAGGGTCAAATTCTTTAAAATAGTCATATGGGGAAACAGGTTAAACTGCTGGAACACCATTCCCATCTTCTGACGGTGCTTATCAATGTCGGTTTTCTTATCCACAATGTCCACGCCTTCAAACAGGATATGTCCCCCGGTTGGTTCTTCCAGACGGTTTAAACAGCGGAGAAATGTACTCTTTCCTGAACCGGAAGGCCCAATGACGCATACCACATCCCCTTTATAAATATCGACGGAAATGTCCTTAAGCACTTCTGCCTCACCAAACTTTTTACCCAGGTTCTGTACCTGAATCAGGGGTTTTTCCATTCTATCAATGCTCACTTCTGTGCAGCCTCCTCTCCAGTAATTTTACGAGATATGAAAATATCATAACCATAACCAGATAAATAATGGCCACTGCAATCAGAGGCATAAATGCAGAATAAGTACGGCTCTTGATGATATCGCCGCCCTTGGTCAAATCCTGCAGCCCTATGTACCCCGCTACAGAAGTCTCCTTTAAAAGTACGATAAATTCATTCGCAAGGGTAGGTACCACATTTTTAAAGGCCTGGGGCATAACGATGTACCACATGGTCTGAGCGTAATTAAAGCCCAGGCTGCGGCCGGCCTCAAACTGTCCCTTTTCAATAGAGCTGATACCGCTCCGGAAGATTTCTGCCACATAGGCGCCAGAGTTGATTCCAAACGCCAGAATGGCCGTAGGCACCTCCCCAGGATTCGTGGTCGCAAAGATGACAAAATATACGATCATAAGCTGTACAACCACCGGCGTACCCCGGATCACCGTCAGATAAACGTTGCAGACTGCATTTAGTATTTTCAGCTTATGGGTATTTTCATAGGTTGATCGTATGACGGCAACCAGAAATCCCAGTAAAATACCGATCAAAACTGCAAAAAACGTGATCTTTAACGTGTTTTGCAGACCGCCGGTAATGTATCTCCAACGGTTATCCACGATAAAATTCTGATAAAAATCATCTATTAGCTTTTCCCACATGGCACTCTTCCTTTTTTATTATTCCGCAGTAATGTATTTATCCACGATCTTCTTCAATTCACCGGATTCCTTTAATTCCTTAATGGCTCCGTTCATCTTGTCTAACAGCTCTTTGTTATCCTTTTTAATTGCAATGGCGTATTCTTCTTCAGTAAATGCTTCGTCGAGGATCATCAATCCGGCATTTTCCTTTACAAATACCTTTGCAGGCTCGCGGTCAATGATGACTGCATCAATTTTGCCCTGAGAAAGAGCCATAACTGCTTCCATTCCCTTATTAAAACGCTGAACCACCGCATCCTCAATATCCTCTGCATAAATATCACCGGTGGTGCCGGTCTGTACGCCCATCTTCTTTCCCGTTAATTCATCCGGTGTTTTGATCTCGCTGCCTTCCTTAACAATGATTACCTGGGCTGCTTCTGCATAAGTATCGGTAAAATCAACATTTTTCTTGCGGTCTTCGCTGACGGTCATACCGGCAGCGGTAAAATCCCCCTTACCGGACTGAACAGCCGGGATCAGGGAATCAAAGGCCATATCCTGAATTTCCAGCTCCATACCCAGCTTATCAGCGATTGCTCTTGCAATATCCGCATCAATTCCAACAATTTCATTATTATCATAATATTCATAGGGCGGAAATTCTGCATTGGTTACCATAACCAGCTTTTCTGCAGATTCTTTCTGCCCTGCAGCAGTTGTCTCTGTCTTTGTTCCGGAACCCGCACAGGCAGTTAATAAAGCTGCCATGCATACAACACCTGCCATAGCAATTACATTCTTTTTCATAATGATTCCTCCTCTTATATGCACAAATATGCATAATTATTAAATAAAGTGTCAGTTATACATTATATAGCATTTTCGAAATTAATCAAGTACTTATAAGAAGAAGATTCTTATTTTTTCTGCGGTATTTTCATTTATCTTGCATGATTTCAGGCAATCCTATATAATATGGATTACATCAATCCGATTATGAAAACAGCTTTTTGTTTTCATAATATCGCTTAATCGGGAGCAAGAAAGAAAGGTCTGAAACGGCTTATGAAGGATTTCCTTAAAAAAACAGCGTGGCCCATGAATCCGCCGGCCCCTTATTCCCTGTTCCACATTGTTTTTATCGGCATAGGGCTTGCCTCTGTGGTATTTCTGGCTTATTACACCACCAGAAAAATGAAAAGTTCAAGGCTTCCCCGGCTGCTTTTTATCTGCGGCATGCTTCTGGCAGCCACCGAATGCTGGAAACAGCTTTTTTTATATTATGTGGTAAATGAACAGACCTACAACTGGTGGTATTTTCCATTTCAGCTTTGCAGCCTTCCCATGTATTTCTGCCTTATCCTGCCCTTTGTCCCTTCAAAGGACAGTCAAAGAGTACTATGCACCTTTATGCAGGATTTTAACCTTTTAGGCGGCATCATGGCACTGGCAGAACCCTCCGGGCTTTTTCATCCTTACTGGTTTTTAACCCTTCACGGCCTGGTCTGGCATCTGCTTTTGATTTTTATAGGGCTGGTCATCGCATTTTCCCGTCTTTCCGATACCTCGCTACTGGGATTCGTGCGGACCCTTCCCCTGTTTTTTATCTGCTGCATCATTGCTTCCGTTATCAATCGGACGGCAAAGCCTTTGGGTCAGGCGGATATGTTCTACATTTCCCCCTATTACCCGTCGGCCCAGGTAGTTTTTCATGAAATTGCGTTAAAATACGGCATATCCATAGGAAATGCCGTTTATCTGTTTGCCACCTGTCTGGGAGGCTTTCTGTTTCACATCATATTTTTTAAATTCCGTTTGCTCTCTGCCCGGACCGAAAACTGACCGGGCAATGCAATGGATATCACTACTTCAGGAGGAATCATTACATGTCAGACACAACGTCAAAAAGAGTGGAAGAAGCTCTAAACAAGCATGCAAAGGGGTATAATTGCGCACAGTCCGTCTCCTGTGCTTTCTGTGATAAAACAGGCATTGACGAAGAGATCATGTTCCGGTTTACGGAAGGCATGGGCCTTGGTATGGGAAGCATGGAAGGTACCTGCGGAGCCATCGGGGCTGCTGCCATACTCTCCGGGCTAAAGAATAGTACCGGCCATCTGGACCGGCCGGATTCCAAGCGGGCCTCCCACCAATCATCCAAAAAGTGCCTGTCAGACTTTAAAGAACAGAACAAAAGCGTGATCTGTAAAGATTTAAAGGGCGTGGAAACCGGAAATGTCCTTCGTTCCTGCAATGACTGCATCGCAGATGCAGTAAGGATCATAGACCATGAATTATTTGGCGGAGAATAAAGTGGGGATGAGGAGGGGGCTGAGCACGAATTATTTGGTGCAACAGCCCCTCTTTTCTTATCTTTCCCCTTCATCCGGCTGCTTTCTGGCCGTCTTCACATCCGAAAGGAACTTCTTCCATTCATCCTCATGAGCTACAAAATACCTTGGGCAGTCCTTTCCTGTGGCATCATAATGCCTTATGACATCCCTTTCCGTAAGCCCCAGGTTCTTACAAAGCCAGGCCGTCAGCTTTACCAGAGAATCATAGGTTGCTTCATTGAACTTCCCAGTCTCATCGGGATGGCAGCATTCGATGGAGACTGTGTTCACATTCTTTTCCTTTGATGTGGAATAGGCCATCTCATAGATGGGAATTCCCTGAAGGACTTCTCCTTCAAGCCCTATGATAAAATGGCTGCTGGCAGAAATTTTCTTAACCCCGGTCTGATCCTTGAGACTGTTGAAATAATTCATATTTTGACTGGCTGTTGTCCCTGGATTCGCCACATAATGAATGACGATTTCATTCACCCGCTTCATTTCCGTTCCCGGTCTTGAATACGGATTGGGATCAAGGAGATCCTGTAAAACCCATTCCGGCATGGGAATCTTCTTTAAATCCACGTAACTTCTAAAAAATATCTGGCCCAGGATCCATAGGATCCCTGCTAAAACAACAGCCAGTACAAGAACCTCAGCCCCTATGTAAAGCAACCGCTTTCTTTTCTGTTTTTTCTTTCGTTTCCTGTTGCGATCCCTGGCACGGCGGCGGCGTTCCAGTTCATCGTAGCTTTCCTCTGCCTGATTTTTCATGTTTTGACTCCTGAATTTCCATTTCCTTAAGTTTACGTCTTTTTTAATGGAAAAGTCAACCTAAAACATGGCATTCTTCCTGTACCTTTAAACTTTCCGGCCCATTTTCACAGTCTCACACACCGCCTGCAGTACCCGGTGAAGCTCTCCCTGCACAGTTTCGTCACACAGGACCAGGATCTTATCTCCTGCTGCAAACTTTGTCTCCCCTCCGGGGACAAACTCAGCCTCTCCTCTCATTAAGGATACCAAAAGACAGGTTCTGGGCCACTGGATCTCAGAAACCTTCCGGCCCTCAGCTTCGCTTCCATGGAAAACCATGCCTTCTACCAGAACCTTCTCCCCTGTGGTCGGTGACATTTTATCCGGATTCAGCCTTGAAAGGAGGCGGTGAAGAAGCTGGTCGTATACCGGTGCGCAATGGACCAGATCCGGGACCACATATGCTGCCAGAGACACCATGGACAAGGTCAGCAGATGGGAATAAGAGCCGGTCATTTCACTGATCAGAATAATGCCTGTAATAGGCGCCCGGACTATGGCAGAAAAATAACCTGCCATCCCCAGTATAATAAAATTTCCAAGAAGCCCGTTAAGGGAATCGGACACCATTCCCACCGCAGAGAAATAAATGTTTCCGATCACAGCTCCCAGGACCAGAAGGGGAAGAAAGATTCCTCCGGGAGCACCGGAGCCAAAGCTTATCATGGAGAAAAAGAATTTCAAAACCAGGAGCAGGCACAAGGATCCAAGCATCATCTCTCCCGATGTCAGGATCTCCACAAGGGAATGACCGCCGCCCAATACATAAGGATAGGTAAAACCAAACACTCCGGCCAATAAAAACGGGATGATAAGCTTTGCTGCCTGACAAGGCAGTTTCTGGTACAAATCCTGTGTTCCTGAAAGGCAGGTGTTATAAACCACGCCCAGCGCTCCCATGATCACACCCAAAACTATAACATGTCCATAGGCATTCAAAGGGATCATCTTCGTGATCTGGAAGTTAAAAACAGGCTGCAGCCCAAAGACATTTTTGGATACAAAATCCGCTGTGATGGAGGCGGCCATGGTAGAGAGCAGCACCTCCGGTGAGAAATGTTTATGAATCTCTTCCAGAGAAAACAGAACGCCTGCTATGGGAGCGTTAAAAGCGGCTGAAAGGCCTGCACTGGCCCCGCAGGTGATAAGCAGCTTTTCCTCTGTTTTAGCTCTCCCTGTCAGACGGGATAACCCTTTGGCCGCCATGGAGCCAAGCTGAATGCTGGGACCTTCCCTTCCAAGAGACAGGCCGCAGCCCAGTGACAGCAGGCCTCCGCCCAGTTTGGCAGCAAGAACCTTCCACCAGCAGGGATCCAGCTCTCCGATCATCTCTCCCTCTACCTGAGGGATTCCGCTTCCTGATATAAATGATTCCCATTTAAGCAAAAGAGCCACAACAAATGCCGCGGCTGCCAAAATAATAAACCATACCGGCACAAACCAGCTATGATCCCTGCCGTAATCCAAAACCGAACGCAGCAGTCCATCTGCATAGCTTAACAGATACCGGAAAAGCACAACTACGGCTCCTGATATAGCCCCTACGGCAATGCCTTCCAGTATTAATGCATAACGAAAACTGCGGTAACGGTCTATGGTTTTCTTTACCGTATTACCTTCCGTCCGCATAATATTTCCTCCTTTTTTAGACAAGCCCCATTTTATCAGCGCAATACAAGGTTACATGGGCTTCTGGCTTGTACTTTATTCATCAGCAGGTAATCTCCTGCAAACAATAAAAAATTATATCTCTTATAAATACCGTTTGCAAGGAAAAGCCGTATTTTAACAAAATAAACCGGTCTTCGCTTCCTGTTATAAAAAGCGGGGACCGGTTTATTTCTTGTATTTATGACTGACAATCAGGCTGCACTGCCTACCAATTCCTCAGGGGACACTGCCGCATTATAGCAAATGATTTCCACCTGTTTTCCAATGCCTATGATCATAATGCCCATCAGTGATTTCCCGTCAATAACCAATTGGTTATAAACAACTTTAACATCACAATTACACTTTTCTGCTCTTACTACAAATGCAACCAGCTCTTCTACTGTGGAAAATGTATGCTTCATTTGTCTCACATTAAGACCTCCTATGCCTTGATTTCAATCATTTATCTCTTATTTAACCAAAATAATAAGGATATTCCAGGAAAAAATGTGTACTTTTTAATATACATTCCTATTATTTCCATAGCATAGAAGCTTATACGGGGAAAAGTAAAAATTTTACTGAAAGTACTACCCAAAATCTTATTTATCGTGTATAATTGAATCGTTCGTTTTTGTTTAAGGCGGGCTGTAATAGAAAGCGGAGTTAAAACCTGAGTTTTGGCCCAGATTTGGTGTATAAAAATAAAATATGGAGCGGTATCGAAGTGGTCATAACGAGCCTGACTCGAAATCAGGTTGTCGGGCAACCGGCACGTGGGTTCAAATCCCACCCGCTCCGCTGGAAAGAGCCTGATGCAGCTAATGTCCGCATCAGGCTCTTCTTTTTTTCTGTCTTTGCAAAAAATTATTTTGTTTAGTTTCCCATCATGCCGGTCACGTTTTTAAACACCCGATTAAAATGGATTATATTGGAAAATCCCGTGGCCTTACTAATCTCTGTCACATTCTCGTCGGTCTCCATGAACATGCGCTGGGCATTCATAATCCTCGTAATGTTAATGTACTGCGTAATCGTGCGGTTGGTTTGCCGCTTAAACTCCCTACACAGATAATATGGGCTTATATAGAATATCTGAGCCAGTTTTTCCAGCTTTAAATCCTCGGCGTAGTGGTTGTGGATATAATTAATCACGCTCCCCATCCGGGTCTGCTCCTCTAAGGGCACTGCCACCTGTTCTTGCTGGACCAGGGTTAAAAACAGCATATTAAGGATTGTACTAAGACTCTCCTAAGTGCATACAATATACCTGATCGCGGACCACATGGTAACGCTCCCCTGCTTCCAGGTAATACAGTTCAAAAATTTCCCTGGGCCATCATAATAAGCTCTTCCTTTTTCTGGCTTTTTATAGGTACAGCTAAAAATGATTATATGTTCAAAAGCATTTCATACTGGCTTCGCAAGAACTTCCTCAAGGTAATGTATAGGAGTCTTCTATGTATGAGAGGATTTCTGCTGAATTCTCTACGGGAGCCTCCGCAGAAATATAATGGAGCACGTTGTTTTCATCCTCAAAAATCCAGCAGACAATGATACTAGGCAGGGAATGATCCTCACTGATAAAAGAGCCGTAAATCTGAAATGCATCGTACTTCCCCAATGTAACCTGTGCCCCTGCAATTTTTTGTACCTCATTCTGTTCCAGATTATACCAGACGCTATTGGCTGCCGTTTCAGCGGTCATTTTCGCTTTATCTTCCTCGCTCAGCCCTTCGTCATTAAAAACGTTCAAAGTAATAATGGAATTACCCAGCGAATCGGAATACTGAAGATCCGTTCCGCCATCCAAATCCTGAAAACGAACCCATGTAGCAGGGATAGTTACATACCCAAATTCATCCGTTCCAATGGTTTGTGAACTTCCCTCATTTAATTCAGATTGAGGAACACTTGCAACTTCTAAAGTGCTCTCCGTATCGCCGATTCCTGACGGCGCAGATAAATCGCTTTCAGCCAGATTCTCCGATGGCTTCCCACAGGAAGTTGTAAATGCACATATCAGTATCAATAGCAGAAACCCAAATCTTTTTTTCAATGTCATTCTCCTCTCATTTTATATTGCAGTTAGGCGTTTGTGAAACGCCACACGCCTTGTAAATCAAGACTTTTTTCTTTCCTAAAATAAAACAGCTCCTCACTGGTTTATGGTAAAATCAAGTTGTCCAGAAACAAATTTACCTATCGCAAAAAGGAGTAGTGCCTTTATGATACCATACAATCAGCTTTCTTTGGTAGATATTTTTTCAGATTGTTTTGCTCTGGTATTAGAGTACAGTGGTCGTCTGACTGGCAGGGACTCCCGGCGGCGCTCGTTCCCCGAGGAGGACGGCACCCTCAGTCTTATCAAAATTCTTTCTATAAATTTATTTATATTAATACTTTTTTTAATTGTAATAAAGTTTCATTGCTAATGGCATGTTCCATTCTACATGCGTCACAAGAGGCTATTGTTGCTGGTACGCCCAGCGATAATAGCAAATTGTAAAATAGGACATAACGCTCCTTAATTGCACAGGCAAGCTTAAATCCTTGTGGAGTAAGAGAAATATTGTGGGTATCATCCACATAAATATATTTTTCTTGCTTTAATAGTTGTATCGCGTGGGATACGCTGGGACGGCTTAACTCCATTTTCTTAGCTATATCTATGGCACGCACGGATTCTTGCTCCTGTTCAATGCTTAATATTGTTTTTAGATAATTCTCCTTTGAAATGCTGAGTTTCTCCGCTGGCATCCAGGTCACTTCCTTTCTGCTTTTCATGGTGGCCGGCATTCCAATAAATAGTTGCTTCAAGATTAAGTGTTTGTTTTAGGTCGCCGGTCAACTTTTGTATAGCTATTTGCACATTTTCTAAATGAGGGCTTGCTTTTAAACATACCTGTACGAAAGCAAGCCGCTTTTCAGGGCCGAAATCGTATGTGGCTAAGGGTCATCGCTGTTAATATGGCATCTGAAACATTGTCTTTAAACATTGTACGAAGCGTTGCTGATTGGATTACCCGATTTGCCATATGTGTATACAGTGCTAATGCCAGCTTTATGATAATGGAAGCTATTGGTATCCAAAAAAACCAAGATGGCATTCTTGTGATTTGCGGTGTTAATATTCTTGCAATAGAGTGCTTTCCAAAAGACAAGGAAGTTGCCATTATTAAAAATGATACGATAAATCCACTGATATACTCCATTCTTCCATAACCATTAGGGTATTTATCATCCGCTTCTTTCCCGCATAACTTAAAGCCAATAATGGCAACAACCGAAGCGGCACAATCAGTGAGATTGTTGAAAGCGTCTGCAAGAATTGAAACGCTATTTCCAATAAGACCTATTGTACATTTTGCAGAAAAAAGGACAATATTGGCTGAAATCCCAATATATCCTGCACGTTGCCCGATTTTCTGCCGAAAGCTATATTTATTGTTTGGAAACACGCTAAAAATCCTTTCTATAATGATGACTGTGGTGTCCATGCTGGTCACGAGGACTGCGACTTCCACCGTGGTGCATATCATCATGTCCAGTATGATCGTCATGATTGCCTTCATGATGCTCGTGCTTGTGCTGATTTTTTGCAGCACTGCCATGATGTTGTTCATGCCAGGAGTTAATTAATTTTTCTAAGACCTCAATTAAATGCTGCTGTTCTTCAAGTGATATCATAGAAAATAACTCTTGAGCTGTTTCATATTGTACATTCGCATTTTCATCAATGGCCATTTTCCCAAGTTCTGTAAGTTCAACATTAACATTACGCTTATTTCCTGCTTCTTTTTCGCGGGTAATAAGCCCTCTTGATTCGAGCTTGCTTAAAAGCTCACTTAATGAAGCAGCTCGTATCTGTAATACTTCAAGCAAATCTCGTTGCGCCATTTCACCTGTCTGCGCAAGTATTGAAAGAATACGCCACTGGCTCGGATGTATTCCATTTTCCTGATGATGTCCTCTGCTTAAAGCATGGGAGCAACGCAAGAATAAAGAATAAAGCTTTTCAGATACAATATTTTTTTCAACAATTTGCCCATTTTCAAAATTTTTATTATTCATAATGTTCCCCTTTAATTTTTAATATTAGGTACCTTACAATTAAAATAACATAGCAAAAATGAAATGTCAATATATTTTTAGGTACCTAACATATTATGGTTTTTCTCTGTCAATAAATATCTTGTACGGCTGCTTTCCCAATGCACTGAGCGTGATCTCAAAATCATTACCACAATGGTGAAAGGTAATGCTGGAAACAAAAAAAGCCCGTACAGGGAAGAGAGTAAGCTCCCCCACGGGCAATATCATTACGCTTATGGATTCTACGTCTGTGTGTCCTGCTCATTGAAAATGAAATATCCAGATTAAGCACCACAGCACTACATAAATTTCATTGCTGAAATAATCCAGGTAATTCCGTATTTACCTTGCACGCACCCGCTAAATTCCGGCTTCTGCCAGGAAGCGATGGGAATATGCTGCTACGCCAATACAAGCAGAACAGTTTATGCGTATTGCGAAGCCGGCAAGCCGGCCCGTTTCACAAAGATAATGATTACACAGGATTATTTTGATACGTTTATTCATGAACGTTACGGCGACACCTACTGCAATTCTTTGAATACGATTAGTTACTTGACGCAAAATCCTAATTCGCCGGAATTAAATTTTATCTTTCAGCAAATACGAGACTGTACCGCCATGGGTACTGCCCTGCAAATCTATCTTGATGGCAAAGTCCTGGAAGTGTTATCGTTAGTTACACATCACTTTAATCAGGCCAGGCAGCACACCCGCTTACCTGTTAAACTTGACCAAAGAGACCGGCGTTCACTATCGAAAACAATTACTTTTATGAAAAAAGACCTGTCTGCATATCCTTCGGTCAAAGAGCTGGCAAAGGCAGCAAGCATGAGCGAATCTCGTTACCAGCTTGCCTTTAAGCAGGTGTATGGAACTACGGTATATGAATACCTAAAAGCTTTGCGGATGAACAATGCGCTTCTGCTTTTACGAGATTCTGATTTCGATATCCGTACAATTGCAGGAATGGTCGGCTATTCTAACGCAGGGCACTTTTCCGGCCTGTTTAAGAAACTATATGGGGTATCACCAAAAGAATACAGGCTGATCCATGGTATAAAGTAATTTATTAACTCCAGTCCCACCAAATATGGTGGGCTTATTTTTCTCACCTTTGAGCCATTTTGGTTCCAAATCTGTGTTTTACACTTCAAATGCTGATTATATCAACACGTATTCCTATGTTGTCTTTATCCTGCTGGCATTTGCAGGTGTGGGTATTATTGTCAAACCAACCTCTAACCGAAGATTCGCCGCCCTGCATCTAATCTTTTGGGAAATTCTATCGATATATCATAATAAGAGAACATACATTGCCTGCAATCGTAGAAGCCAGCTAACAACAATCTGCCGTATGAAGTTTATGTAGTTTGAGGAGGGAAAGCAAATGCGTATTGAGCACGGAAATCCTTATGGTTATGATGTTAACCGGAATTTGACCAGGGAACCCCTGGAAAAACAGAAAGATGAAAAAGAATCCTATATGGCGGCAATGAGCCAGCAACTGGAAACTTCCGGGGAACAGACGAAGGCTGAAAGGGAAAAGCTGAAAATTCTGCTGAACTGTTTAGAAATTTCAAGGCGGATCGCTGGGGGAGACAAGGTCCCGCCGGCAGACCATCAGTATCTGATGAAACATGACTCGGCTCTCTATGCCAGGTCTGTTATGATGCGTTTTCCAAAGAATAATCCTCATGAGTATAAACGGCTTACCCAAGAACGGGAACGCCAGAGCAATCCGCAGGACCAAATGACAAATGAGGGGGAAAACTTTGAAGGGTTAAAGGAACCCCTGATACAGTGCAGCGGAGCCAGGGTTGATGTAAGTGTGTAAGGCAGGGTTGAAAATAGGCCGTTGCATTTTTCCGATGCAACGGCCCTTTTTTGTTATATTTCCAATATTGTCCTGCCAATGCCTGCATAAGGACTTTGGCTTTTAATAGCTCCTATGATAAACTGAACATAACCTCACATTTTCCCCGGCTTACCGGACATCATTTAATTTTTTATAAGAACCTGAGCCATATGCATAAGAAAACCCAATGTACGCAGGAAAAATACACACCCTGCAGTTACATATACCCAGGGAATGTTCAAAGTTCTAAGTAACCACAAAATCAGCATCACAACAGCCAGATCCCGCATATATCGTCCAAACAGAAAACCGGCTTTTTCTTCCCTTAGGGACAGGGACGTATCAGCACTTATCAGCCACCGCCACCTGGGAGAAGAAAAAACAAGGGAAAGAAACGAAAAAAGCAGAATTACATAAATCATGATATCAATCCACTCTCTTTTAGAAAGTCATGGGCTACAGCAGCAGGTGTCTGCTGTAATTCATCCACCTTGTAGTTCAGTTCAATCATAACCTCATTGGTTAAATATGGCGCCAATTCTTCCATGATTCCGGTGACTTCCGGACATTTCTCCAATGCATCCTCCCGGATAACAGGAATTGCATAATAGGGCGGGAAAAAGTTCTTATCATCTTCCAGGGTTTTTAAGCCGAATTTCTTTAAAAGTCCGTCAGTAGCGAAAGCATCAATGATATTTACTTCACCGGTTTCCAGAGCTGTATAGCGGGGAGAAGAGTCTAATGTAAGACGTTTTCCTATTTGGAAGCCATAGGCTTTCTGCAGTCCGGATAATCCATCCTCCCTGTTAGAGAATTCAAAGGTGGTACCGGATATCAGGGATCCGCTTATTTTAGCAAGATCACTTACTTTTTCCAAATGATACTCTTCTGCCATTTCCTGAGTTACGGCCAATGCATAAGTATTATTAAAGTTCATCTGCTTAAGTACTTCCAGACCAAGCTGCTCCTTATACTCTTTCTTTACCGTCTGATACACCTGCTCCATATCGCTGATAGGCGGATGTTTGAGGATGTCAGTGTATGAAGTGCCGATATAGTCAACATAAAGATCAATATCTCCGGTCTGTATTGCAGAAAAGCATACCTGTGACCCGCCCAGGCTCAGCTTTCTGTTTACGGTGATATCGGTTCTGTCTTCTATTAAATCCGCTACAAGATTACTAAGAATCTCCTGCTCCGTAAAATCCTTGGAGCCGACTGAGAGTGTACGCACATCCCCTGATACACTTCCCACGGATGTGAAAAGGAATACAGCCGCAATAAACATGGCAGCCGCTCCCAGCATTGACTTTTGGATTTTCCTGCTTTTTTTCTTAACTGAGGCATCTCCCTTTTGAAGGCTGATGGGCGTTACAAGCTTTTCAGTCAGACCAATCAGAAAGTCTACCATCAACGCCAATAAACAGGCAGGAATGGCACCAGCCAGGATTTGATTGTTATTCACCGTCCGTATGCCGGAAAACACCAGGTATCCCAGACCGCCCGCACCAATAAACGCTGCCATGGTCATAAGTCCTACTGCTGTTACGGAAGCAATCCGCACTCCTGCCATAATGACCGGAAGAGCAAGGGGAATCTGCACCTTTGTCAGTACCTGAAACGGCGTCAAGCCAATCCCTTTGGCCGCCTCCAGCGTCTGGGGATTGATATTATCAATTCCTGTATAAGTATTCTTAATAATGGGAAGAAGAGAATAAAGAACGACTGCAACAATTGCAGGAATGATACCGATTCCCAATAACGGGATCATGAAGCCAAGCAGTGCCATGCTGGGAATTGCCTGAGTCACGTTTGCAATTGCTAAAATCGGCTTACTGGCTTTTGCCGCAAAGGAAATAAAAATTCCAAGGGGCACTCCGATCAGGATGGCCAGACCCACTGATATGGCTGTCAGCTTCAGATGTTCGATCAATAATGAAAGAATCTGGGGATAATTGATTATTATATAATTCCAAAAATTCATTCTGCCTCTCCTCCTTCATAGTCAAAGTATTGCTGACTCATGGTCGTCACCAGGCTGCTTCGGGTAATGAGCCCTTTTAGACGCCTTTGGTCATCCACCACCGGAACCGTTGACACCTGGTTTTCCGTCACTATTTTCAGTGCATCCAGTATACATTGGTCCGGTAAAAGGGTAGGAAAGTCTTCATACATAAATTGTTCCGCCAATTGGGTTCTGTCTTCTATACCTCTCAATTTGCTGGCCTTGACAATTCCGCTCAAACGCCGGCTGTCCCGGTCCACGATAAGCAGGCTGTCGACCTTGTTTCTCCGCATCTTTTCGATGCATTTCAGAACAGATAGGTCTTTGGTTGCACTGACCGGCTGTTCGATCATAATGTCGGATACCTTGATGAATTCCGGTGAAGACCAGATCCTGTTTTTTCCTACGAAGCTTGAAACAAATTCATCCACAGGATTGTTCAGGATATTTTCCGGTGTATCGTATTGCAGAATATCGCCATCCTTCATGATGCATATCATATCCGCGATCTTAATGGCTTCATCCATGTCATGGGTCACAAAGACAATCGTCTTCTTTAACTTGGCCTGCAGCTGTACCAGCTCATCCTGAAGATCTGATCTTGTTATGGGATCCAGGGCCGAAAAAGGCTCATCCATCAGGATAATATTCGGATCCGTGGCAAAGGCTCTGGCAACGCCGATCCGCTGCTGCTGCCCTCCGCTGAGCTCTGTCGGATAACGATTCAAAAACTCTTCACAATCAAGTCCTACCATCTGCATCAGCTTCCTTGTGTTGTCCTCAACGTCTTTGGACGACATTTTTTCAAGCTTTGGAATCAGTTCAATATTTTCCTTAACTGTCATGTGTGGAAACAGTCCGGTCTGTTGGATCACATATCCGATTTTCCGCCGCAGGGCCACTTCATCCATGCCGCTGATATTTTCACCATCAATGGAAATCGTACCTGATGTAGGCTTGATCAGCCGGTTGATCATTTTTAAGAGTGTTGTCTTACCGCAGCCGCTCTCACCAATAATAGCAACCAGACTACCGCTATTTATCGTGAATGTAATTTGATTAAGAACCTGCTTTGTCTTATAACGCTTGGAAATACGTTCAAATTGTATCATATATCTCCCTCCTTTTTAGCAAAGTAACAACTTGATTATATTATAAAGTTGTCACTTTGTCAAATTTCAAAAAATAACGCCTGAAGCAATCTGGCTTCAAGCGCTGGGATAAAACTGCTATTTAGAAGTATATAAAAAGTCTCTGACTCTGTCAGGAGTATCGTCCTGTGTTATAAAATATATGGTATCATTTTCCGAAAGAGCAACGTATGGTCCGGGGGATTTTATGACAGTATCATTCCTGCTGACTGCTATCACAGTCGCCCCGGTCCGCTGCCAGAATTGGATTTCGGTTACCGTCTTATTCAAATGGGCGCATTCACTGGTGATCCGTATCTCAAACGGCATAAATGGATTCATTGACCGGAAGTGAACCGAGGCCTCTATCATATCCTGCAGACAGTCATTTAAGTATTCCATTTCCTGTTTTTGACGGCTGACACTCTTTAAAAGATTTTCCTTAATGGTATCAATGGTCTGCCTTTTGCTGTTTTGCTGGATGTACTCTGCTGCTTTCCTCTGGGATTTAATGATGATCCCATTGCCCTTTTCAGAGGTTACGATCCCTAAATCGCTAAGTATACAGATCGCCCGCCTTGCAGTCTCCGGAGATACGCTGTACTGGCCGGCAAGAGAAGAACGGGCGTATATCTTCTCACCTACCTTATATTCTCCATTGGCGATCCGGGCCGCCACTTCTACGGCAATTTGCTGATAGCGGGGGATTGCTGTCTTATGCTTTAACTCTATGTCCATGTAAATCACGTTTCCTTTGCCTATTATAGTATAAAACAACACCAGTATAGCCTAAATCGTAATACAAAGCAAGGTGGGATCATTTTCCTTTTCCTATCCTTCTCCCGCCGGGCCGCTCCTTATGGGGCAACTGATTGCAATGATTGCACATCTGTGGGACAGTAGTATGGTTTATGAGAGGCAGTCTTCTCATAAAAAGGCGTAATTTTTCACGCCGTCCATCCGATTGGGGGCGTTGCAAAATAGCAACGCCCCCTTTTTCTGCAATTTAAGACCAGAATTTACTTTAACAACTGATACCGTAAGCCATCATCAGTACTGTACCATATCAGCATTCCATGTCCCCTTTTGGGAATGCGCACATTTAAATTCCATTCAGGATATTGCTTGATGATCTGGATCCTGTCACCAGAAGCCAAAGCCACAAAGGAAATGTAATGCTCTTTATCCATGGGATGTCCGCTGGTGATATACCAGTCATCTTCCAGTATCTGAACGGTCAGCCTTTCGTTTTCTTCCGCTTTTTTCAGGGGTTGGGCAGCCAGTTTCTTGCCGCAGCATGAGACTTCCGCATCTCCTGTGCAAAGCGTTATATTCTGGCATGTAGGACAAACAAAGTATTTCGTATTCTTCATATTACCTCCTGCAAAATTATTGGGTGTCATATCGCCGGACAGTAAATTCATTATATCAATTCCAAGGAGCCTGGAAAGCTCCGGAATAAGAGAGATATCAGGCAGACCCAGGCCCCGTTCCCACTTGGAAATGGTTTTATCGCTAAGGTTCATTTTATCTGCAAGTTCCTTTTGCGTCATATTGTGTTCCTGGCGTAAGGTGCGGATTATGCTCCCTACTTTACTGTTTTCCATGCTTTACCTCCTTATGAGGAATCAAGAGACAGGATTCCCGTTCTTTTCCAGCCATAATTCCAGCAGTGTATTTACATCGTCAGAAAATTCACGATCCGTCTGTGTTTCCTTTTTTTCTATTTCCTCTATAATTTCAAAGGAAAATCCGGATGCTCCGGACTCCTTCCATGCGTCCATCATACATATTTCAGGGCATGAATCCGTTGAAACGGAAAATAGAAACCGGTTTTTTGCACCCCGCATATCTTTTGTTGCCCGAAACCATACATCATCTCTGCCACTGCATTTTATACAATATACTCCCCCAACTGCTTTTCTATTATGATACTGCTCTTTCAGGGCTTTTCTTGAAGATTTATCCATTTTATTTTCACCATCTTTCTAACATTCCGTGTTTCTTCTCCACCTATCATTGTAGCTGTCTGCCATGAGCTTTTCAATCTACGCTCCGTAGAGTTTCATCGTGATATTCATATAGGAAAAAAACAACGTCAGCCGAAAGGTTTTTACGGTTTTGTTAAGATTTCTTCATAACGTAATTTGTCAAAATAACGCCTTTTCGCTCAACCTGCTGTTCTTTGAAAACCCTGTACCCCCTGGATTCAAAAAATGGCTTTGCGGTTATGGAAGCATGTGTTGTCACCGTACCACCTGGAAAACCAGCTTCCAGCCTGTCACAAAGGAGAGTTGCAATCCCCTGCCCCTGATAGTCCTTATGGACATAGAGGCGGTCAAGATAACCCGTATCATCCATGTCCCCAAATCCGGCGATCATGCCGTTTTTTACAGCCACAAGCGAATGATGCTCCTTTAAGGAACGGTCCCAGGCATCCCGATCCATATCCTTTGATGCCCACGCATCAAGCTGCTCCTTAGTGTAGTCTCTGGCGCATATTCCATGGACCGTATCATAAAACAATGCGGTTATTTCCTCAATATCCTTTGAATTATATTCCCTGATTATCATTTTCTCTCCCAATCTATATAGTTCTTTTGTCAAAATTTAAAATCACAGCATTAAAAATACTGCCTTAAGCTTATGGATATTTTATCACATGAAAGTTTAGTCTGCCAGTTGCATCGGTCATTTGCCATATTATTAAAAAAGAATGTATCTCAAAAGACATTTATAGACTTTTGGAATACATTCTTTTTTATACCTGTAACTACCTAAAAAACTGCATGAACTGTTGTGTGATTCCCTGTGTCATGACATCGGCCATTTCAAGGGCTTCTATCTCAATGTCTGAAAATATATTGATGCCGTCTTCAAAATTCTGTGTCAGGATATCATCCGCTTCTGTCTTTGTCATTGCCAAGTGATTATAGAGCATATCCTGCCAGTCATCGGCCGACCAATTGGGATTGATATTGGCGAGGAATGTTGCGATTTGATCTGCGTTTTCGTACCAGCGTTTTTCCGCATCAGAAGCAGCATCAGCGTTGCTTTCCTTCATCGCCATAACAAGTTCATTGGCGGTTGTAAGGTGGGTTGTCAGCAGCTCTGCAAATTTAGCGGCTTTATCCTCCCCATAAAACGTAATCAATACTTCTTCGAAATCTTTAGGATTCTCCAGCAGACGATCTGTTACAAATTTCACATCCGGAAGGTCAAAAGCCACGCTCTCGACAACCATTCTCGTCCAGTATACATGCTGTAACCATAAAAGCCTCAGATAATTACTTAAGCTTTGTTCCGCCTCGGAGATACACATAATGACAGGAGGCTGGGGAATGGGCTGGGGTTGGGGAGTCGGCTGGGGCTGAGGAATTGGCTGAGGAATTGGCTGCGGCAACGGCTGGGGAGTCGGCTGCGGCCTTGGTTGGGGAGCTGGCTGCGGCCTTGGTTGGGGAGCCGGCTGGGGCCTTGGCTGAGGAGCTGGCTGCGGCCTTGGCTGAGGAACTGGCTGCGGCTGGGGTGTTGGACAAACTGGTGGCAGTTTGTGCCCATATGGAATACAAATCACCTGACCAATAAACAGATTTGTTGGATTAATACCTGGATTTACAGCCATGATTGCCTCAACGGTAGTCTCAAAACGTTGTGCAATAATCCAAAGGGTATCACTAGCCTCAATGATATAGGAATGCAATCCTCCTGGGCAGAGGTTCTCTGTGCGTTCCCCTCTCCGCTCTTCCTCATCGCGGGTCCCTCTTCGTTCTTCCTCATTGCGTGGCCGCATATGTGTTTTTTCAGGTACCGCGCCTCCTGCTCCGCGAGGAATGCAGATTACCTGGCCAACAAACAGGTTAGCAGGAGTTAAACCCGGGTTTGCCTCCATAATGGCCTCTACAGTAGTACAATGATGCTGTGAAATGAGCCACAAAGTATCACCGGCTTCAACTGTGTATGAATATGATCCTTCCGGACACCGGCCCCTTCTGTTTCTGCGCCTCCAGTCGTCTTCAATAAAAGTCTGGGATTGAGACTGAGTCATAGGCTGAGTCTGCGGCTGCGTCATAGGCTGCGTCATAGGCTGAGTCTGTGGCTGTGTCTGCGGTTGCGTTTGTGGTTGCGTTTGTGGTTGAGTCACAGGCTGCGTTTGTGGTTGAGTCACAGGCTGCGTCTGTGGCTGGGCTTGTGAAGGCATATTGCGGTTTCCGCCCGCATGTGGAATACAGATTACCTGACCAATAAACAGACGATTCGGGTTTATACCTGGATTCGCTTCCATAATTTCGTCAACGGAAATAGAATGGCGCCGCGAAATAAGCCACAGGGTATCTCCGGCTTGAATTGTGTAGGATTGCATCCCACCTGGACAAATATTCATTAAATCTTCAAGATTTTGATTTTCCGGAACAGTAGTCTGTGGCTGTGTCTGGGGTTGGGTTGCAGGCTGAGTCTGGGGCTGTGTCCATGGCTGAGTCATTGGCTGTGTCTGGGGCTGTGTCCGTGGCTGCGTCATTGGCTGCGTTTGCGGCTGTGTCTGCGGCTGCGTCATTGGCTGCGTCTGCGGCTGTGTCTGCGGCTGCGTTTGCGGCTGTGTCTGCGGCTGCGTCATTGGCTGCGTCTGCGGCTGCGTCCGTGGCTGCGTCATTGGCTGCGTTTGCGGCTGCGTCTGCGGCTGTGTCATTGGCTGCGTTTGCGGCTGTGTCTGCGGCTGCGTCTGCGGCTGCGTTTGCGGCTGTGTCATTGGCTGTGTCTGCGGCTGTGTCTGCGGTTGCGTCATTGGCTGCGTCATTGGCTGCGTCCGCGGCTGCGTCATTGGCTGCGTCTGAGGTCGGGTCTGGGGTGGCATATTGCTGTTCCTGCTTCCGCGGGGAACGCAGATTACCTGCCCAACTAACAGGTTATTTGGAACTATTCCCGGATTAACCGCCATAATTTCATCTACAGTAGTACGAAAACGCTGTGAAATAAGCCATAGTGTATCACCGGATTGAATCGTGTACGAGAACAATCCTTCAGGGCAAGGAGTCATAAGATTACTGCCTTTCAATTAAACAATTTTCCATATTTTATGATTTAGAAATCAGAATAGTACCTGTCAGCCCTTAAAAATTATATTTTTGTAAAATATTGACAAAATAAAATGGAAGAAATCAAAGACAGGCCGGGAACGGGAAATATACATGCCGAACCAAATGTCCTCCTTCTTAATAAAATGTTATTAGGAAAGGAGGCAATCCTCATGAACACCTGTAATTTTAACGGGCTCACCGGTCGTATTGTTACTCCAGACGACCCTTATTATCATGAATTAAGACAAGTATATAACAGGGCGGTCCAAAAATTCCCCCTGGCCATTGTTTATTGCCGGAATCATGAAGATGTCAGCAATGCGGTTTTGTGGTCCCAAAAGAACCACGTCTGTCTGCGGATCCGAAGCGGAGGCCATAACTATGAAGGCTACTCCACCGGCGATCATGTGCTTGACATTGATTTAAGTGAAATGAACCAGCTTGCCATAGATGAAGACGCCCATTTACTTCACGTTCAGGGAGGCGTAACAAACAAACAGTTATATGAATTCGTCTCATCAAAAGGTTACCCCTTCCCTGGCGGGACCTGCCCCTCGGTTGGGGTTGGCGGATATGCCTTAGGTGGAGGCTTCGGACTCTCCTGCCGCCACTTTGGCCTTGGCTGCGACAATCTTTTAGAAATCCGTATGGTCGATTACGAAGGCCGCATCGTAAATGCCAATTCTCAGGAAAACGCCGATTTATTTTGGGCATGCCGGGGAGCAGGGGGAGGAAACTTTGGCGTAGTCGTTTCCATGACCTTCCGCCTTCCCCAGAAGGTAAATAAAGTTACACTTATTGACATAAGATATCCCCATGCAGACCAGGAGAAGCAGTCTTTATTCCTGCTGACCTGGCAGGACTGGCTGAAAGATGCCGATCAGAGGGTAACCTTGATTTCAAGGATCTACAACGATCTTTTTGAAGGACTTGGGATTATCGCAAGAGGGATCTTTTACGGACCTCCTGAGTTAGCCCTGGGAATCATTGCTCCCCTCCTTGAGCTTGGAGGTGTTAAATACAGTTTAAAATACGTGACCTTCCTGGAAGCTGTTACAATTATCGGGGACTTTTATCCTCCCTTTGAAAAATTCAAATCAGCAAGCCGTTTTGCTGTGCGGGACTTTAGCAACTGTGAAAGCTTAAAAATTGCCGGTCTTATAAAAGAGCGGCCCCAAGGTTCTGTTTATGCCAGCATTTCCTTTTATGCCCTGGGAGGCAAGGTGGCAGAGGTGGATGTAGATGAAACTGCATTTTTCTACCGCAATGCCAACTTTATTGTCTGGCTTGATACCATATTTGAAGACCATAGATGTAAAAATGCCGCCTGGGTAACTGAAAAATTCAACTATTTAGAATCAGTTACCAACGGCTCCTATGTGAATTTCCCCTATGCATGCCTTCCCTGCTATCTTGAACAATATTATGGTACCCATGTTTGCAGATTAAAAAAGGTGAAGGAGAAATATGATCCGTTTAACATTTTTACCTTTCCCCAGGGGATCGGCGAATTTTATAACATGGATTTTACGGCTCCCAGATGCTGTAACCTCTCCTGGTAAACCTTTCATACAGTCAAGGCATGAATACAAAAGCACCCTCGCGAAAATTAGAATTCACGCGGGGGTGCTTTCGTTGGGTCTTCATTTATTTTTCCGGTCTTTGATCCGTCTGGCCTAAAATCTGATACAGAAGCCGGTACAAATCCCTGGATTCCTCTTTATTAACGGAAATACATTGGGACATCCGGTCAGGAATGGTTACAGCCTGATCCTTTAGCTGTTCTCCCTTTTCCGTCAGTTCAACGATCACGCTTCTCTCATCCTCTCTGGCCCGGCTCCGTCTAAGCAGGCCGGCGGCTTCCATCTTTTTCAACAAAGGGGTCAAGGTGCCGCTGTCCAGGTACAGAAGCTCGCCCATTTTCTTAATGGTGACCTGCTTTCTCTCCCATAATACCATCATGGCAATATACTGGGTATAAGTCAGCCCGATCTCATCAAGAAATGGTTTATACCGTTTGATAATCTCGCGGGAACAGGCATATAGCGGAAAGCAAAGCTGGTTCTCCAATTTTAATTTCTCATAGTCCATAACTTCTCTCTCCTCTTCCTCTGCCATCCTCGTCCGGTTTTTCACAATAAGCTTTTTACACTTTCTTTTACATACTTCATATCCGCGGTCGGTTCAAAACGCCTGACCACATTTCCTTCACGATCCACAAGGAATTTGGTGAAATTCCATTTAATGTCCGGTTCATTTTTATAATTCGGATTAACCTCTTCAAACTTCTGTTCCAGGCGGGAAGTCAGCTCATGTCCCGGGTCAAAGCCTTCAAAGCCCTTTTCATTCACCAGGTAACGGTACAGGGGAATGGCATTCTCCCCATTTACATCAATCTTTGCAAACTGAGGGAAGGTAACTCCAAAGCGTCCGGTACAAAAGGAATGAATTTCTTCGTTGTCTCCTGGCGCCTGGTTTCCAAACTGGTTGCAGGGAAAATCAAGGATCTCAAACCCTTTGCCTGCGTAATCGTCATACATGGCCTGAAGATCCGTATACTGGGGAGTAAACCCGCAGACCGTTGCCGTATTGGCAATCAGCAGCACCTTGCCTGCATAATCGGATAAGGGTTTCTCTGTGCCATCCATTTCTTTCACTGTAAAATCATAAACAGACATTTCATGTACCTCCTTCTTATATTGTACAAAATTGCATTTTTTAAAACTATTCTTATCATAAAACGTTATTGGTCATTTGTCAATGGAATTGCAAAATTTAATTGCACAAAATTAATTATGCATATATTTTCTTGCTTTATGTGCGATAAAAACATGATCATTGTCACGGGCAATGGCTGTTATGTGACTGAATCACAGACATCTTTTAAATATTTGTTTATACTTAACGAAAAAACACATGACCATTGAATCGTTTAAAAATATAACAGGAGGAATATTATGAAAAAAATTGTAATTATCGGCGGAGTGGCCGGAGGAGCCAGCTGTGCAGCCAGGCTGCGCAGGCTTGACGAGGAGGCAAATATCATCATGCTGGAACGGGGGGAATACATTTCCTACGCTAACTGCGGCCTTCCTTACCATGTAGGTGATGTAATTAAATCCAGGGACGCATTGCTGCTGCAAACTCCGGAAGCCATGAAAAAGAAGTATGACATCGATGTCAGAGTAAAAAATGAAGTTACCTCCATTGACAAGGAGAATAAAAAAATCACAGTACGCAGACTGGATTCCGGGGAAACCTATGAGGAAACCTATGACACCTTAGTCATTTCCACCGGCTCCTCACCGGTCCGCCCGCCCATTCCCGGAATCGGATCTTCCCGAATCCAGACTCTCTGGACGGTTCCTGACACCGACCGCATCCGCGCTCTTATTAAGGAAAATAAAATCAAAACTGCCGCTGTCATCGGAGGGGGCTTTATTGGTCTTGAAATGGCTGAAAATCTCCGCCACGCAGGACTTTCTGTTTCACTCATTGAAATGCTGGACCAGGTTATGACGCCTGTAGACTACGAAATGGCCCAACTGCTCCACGAACACATCCTGCAAAACGGCGTAGACCTTCATCTTGGCGACGGTGTTGCCGGGTTTGAAGATCAGGATGGATCTGTAGCCATTACTCTAAAAAGCGGTAAAACTCTTTTTGCAGAGCTTGTCATCCTCTCCATCGGAGTCCGGCCCAACAGTGAACTGGCAAAAGCAGCCGGCATTGCCGTCAATGAACGGGGCGGCATTGTGGTCGATGATTATTTAAGAACCTCGGATCCTGATATCTATGCCGTAGGCGATGTGATTCAGGTCAACGACCTTATATTCCGGGAACCAGCAATGATCCCCCTTGCAGGACCTGCCAACAAACAGGGACGAATTGCAGCAAATAATATTGCAGGGGCGCAGGAAACCTATGAAAAGACTCAGGGAACGTCCGTTGCAAAGGTATTTGATTTAGCTGTGGCTTCTACCGGCGCAAATGAAAAGGCACTGATCAGGAGGGGCCTTCAAAAGGGAACGGACTATGAAAGCATCATCATTACCCAGAACTCCATGCAGGCTATTATCCCGGTGCCGTGCCCATAACCTTAAAGCTTCTTTTCTCCACCAATGGAAAAAAGATCTTCGGAGCGCAGATCGTGGGCCGGGACGGTGTTGATAAACGGATCGACACCCTGGCGGTGGCAATCCGCCTTGGCGCAGGAATCCATGACTTAAAGAACCTGGAGCTGGCCTATGCCCCACCCTTCTCTTCCGCAAAAGACCCGGTCAACATGGCTGGCTTTGTGGCTGAAAACCTGCTTACGGGAAAAGTTGCATTTACCTCCTGGGATGCGGTAGAGCAAAGTCCGGAAGCAGTGATCCTTGATGTAAGAGAGGATGCGGAGCTGATGGCCTTTTCCCTCCCAAATGCAACCCACATTCCACTGGGGCAGCTAAGAAACCGTTTAAAGGAACTGGATCCTTCCAGGAAAACCATTGTCTTCTGCGCCATTGGGGTCCGGGCTTACAATGCCGTCCGCATCCTGATGCACAACGGATTTCATAATGTCAAGCTTTATCCCGGCGGCGCCAGGTTCTATCAGTCGACCCATTATGGGGCAGATGCTCTTCAGCCTTCCGAACAAATTCTTTATGCCGACAACGGCCAGATGGAGACCAAAAATATCCCCACCTCTGCCATGCGCTTAGATTGCAGCGGAATGCAGTGCCCCGGTCCCATTATGAAGGTATTTGAAACCATGAAGGAAATGCCCGATGGGGCAGTCATGGAGGTATCTGCCTCGGATCCAGGCTTTACCCGGGACATCGGCGCCTGGTGCAGGCGTACCGGAAATGAACTTATGGCCTGTGAACTCCGGGGAAAGGATTACGTTGCACTGGTTAAAAAAGGAAGTCCTGCTTCCCTTGAAAAAAAGGAAGCATCCGAAGGCAAGACTATCATCGTATTTTCCGGTGATCTTGACAAGGTTCTGGCAAGCTTTATCATAGCCAATGGCGCTGCAGCCATGGGCAGACCTGTTACCATGTTCTTTACCTTCTGGGGACTGACGGCATTAAGAAAAGCGGAAAAGCAGCCGGTCCCCAAATCACTGGTGGAATCCATGTTTGGATTCATGCTTCCCAGAGGCAGTAAAAAATTAAAACTTTCCAAAATGAATATGGGCGGCATGGGAACCGCCATGATGAAAAAAATCATGAATGATAAAAATGTGGATTCATTGGAAACCCTGATCCAAAAGGCCATGAAATCCGGAGTAAAGATTGTGGCCTGCACCATGAGCATGGATGTCATGGGAATCCATCCCGAAGAATTGATCGACGGGGTGGAGCTTGGGGGCGTAGGCGCTTATCTGGGGGATGCGGAAGAATCCAACGTGAATTTATTTATTTAGCTGTTTTGTAAATCGGAAATCTGGTGTATTTTAAGAATGACTTAGATAGTGCCTTGCCTGCACTGGTACTGGAAAAATCCACGGAATGTTAAAACTGATTCAATGATATACCAGCCCGGACAATGAAAACGGCGGCTTTGAAATTACAATCAAAGCCGCCGTTATGCGTTCCTTTATAACTCAATTCCTCTAAGCTTAATATAATCCTTAATCAGTTTCGCTGTCTGTTCCAAGTCAATACAACTGGTATTGATGATCAGGTCATAATTGTCCCAATCTTCCCAATTACCACCGGTATAGTAGCGGTAATACTCCTTCCGCTCCCGGTTGATCTTTTTTACACGCTTTGCTGCTTCTTTCTCATCAACATTATCGACCTCCATGGTACGCTTGATGAGAGTCTCGTTGTCTGCATAAACAAAGATTTTTACCAGACCAGGGAACGCTTCTTTTTCACGGCCCAAGATGTAATCCCCACACCGTCCGGCAATAATGCAGGACTCTTCCGAAGCCAGTTCTTTAATGACCTTGGACTGGAAACGGAACAGATTCTCCGGTTTCACAATATCCGCATCCGTAGAGGGTTTCCCAAGCTGGGGCTTTAAGCCGCTTACGATCTTATAAAGCAGGTTGCTTCCTGCCTTTTCATCCGCCAGACGGAAAAATACCTCTCCAACGGCACTTTGCTCCGATGTTATGGTTAAAATCTCTTCATCATAAAAATGAATTCCCAGTTCCTCTGCAAGGGCTTTTCCCACAATTCGGCCGCCGCTGCCGTACTGCCTTCCTATGGTGATAACCAGATTTTTCTTTTCTTTCATAATGTCCGCCTCCTTCTGCCACACGTTCTTTTCTAATGTTTCTTACTTCTATTTTACTCCATAGCGGCAGAATTTACAATTATTATTGATTGATTATCTCATTGAAACAGATGGCTCCATAAGGCCTGATGCTCATCCGGTAAGCATTGCCCTCTCCCATGGCTTTCTCAATGTAGGAAATATATTCATCTACCAGTTCATTAGGCAGCATAGTCATGATAACACCGGCAAATCCGCCTCCATGGATTCTGCATGCGCCTTTCTTCTTCTCTGCAAGGAAAAGTTCCGTAAGAGCCAGGGCAATGGTGATCCCCTGTTCCTGGAAACTGGTATTGGTAAAGCAGTTCTGAAGCCATTTCCATGAAGAATTTCCAGATTCGGTGATATTCTTTAAAAAGTCCTCAAACCGGTTTTCCTTTAAAGCTGCAACTTCCGCCTCTACCCGCTTATTTTCTTCAAAGAAATGGAGGGCACGAAGGACAGAACGATCACCGGCAAAGTCCCTGACCTCCTGTAAATTGTCAATGACCTCTTTTTCTGTGATTTCGGCGCAGACCTCTTTTCCAAAGAATTCAGCGACCTTTTTCATCTCTGCCGGAACTGAGGAATAGTCCGCGCTTAAGTCCGCATGACCCTTTCCTGTATTGACAATAATAAGGCTGTGGTTTTTAGAACCAAAATCAAAGTCAATTTTCTCTACAACCGGAGCTGCCGGGTCCTTAAAATCAATGGTAATAAGTCCCCCTGCTGCACATGCCATCTGGTCTAAAAGGCCGGAAGCCTTGTCCCAGTACACGTTTTCAGAAAACTTGCCAATATGGGCATAAGCCACGGTATCCATGGCGCTATTGTTAAAGAATGTATTTAAAATAGAACAAAGCAGCATCTCAAACGAAGCGGAGGAGCTGACACCTGCCGCACTGATAACATTGCTGGTTACGCAGGCATCAAAGCCGCCGATCTCGTAGCCGGCCTCTAAAAAGCCCTTTAAAAGCCCTTTTACCAGATCAATGGTCCCTGCCTTCTTATCGCTTGGAGCTAAGTCGTCTAAATCAATCTCAAAGCTCTGGTTATAGGTCTCACTGATAATATTCACTTTCCTGCTGTTGTTTTTTGCGGCTACGCCCACGCAGTCCAGATTAATGCTTCCAGCAAGCACTTTTCCGTGGTTATGATCGGTATGGTTTCCGCTGATCTCCGTACGTCCGGGTGAGGAAAACAAAATCACATCATCCTCTGGAAATTTCTTCTGGAAGTCACTCACAAGGCTCTGATACCGTTCTATATTTTCCCTGACCGCCTCTTCTCCGTATAAAGCGGCCATAAGCTTTTCTGACTTTTTAGACTCCAGCAGCTGAATCGTATCGCTTATTTTCATGTCATTTGCTCTCCTTTTCCGATTTACTGCCCACGCTTTTGGGGCTAAAGGTAACCTGGATGGTTTTTTCCATTCATTGACAACGTATTGTCATTGTTACGAGTATATCATAAATGCCAAAGATTTCACAATACAATATTTTACGAAAAACCATAAAATAATTTGACAGCTCATCCGGGGTTCCCGTATAATGAAACAATCAAAAATAACCCCGGAGAAAACACCGTGCAAGCATACTTTACACCCGATAAAAGGGTATATCCTGCCCAAAAAACATGGAAAGAAAAGAGGAAACGAGAAAAGCATGTACTGGAACGAAAAACCTTATCATTCCCTGGACTATGAAATGAAGAAACAATACGGACAAAAAATATATAAACTGGCTCTTGACGGCGGCATGACCTGCCCCAACCGGGATGGAACCCTGGGAACCGGGGGATGCATCTTCTGCAGCGGCGGAGGATCGGGAGAATTTGCCGAGTCCCTTGCCCTTCATTCCTCTGTCACCAGTCAGATCGAATCTGCCCGTAAAAGGATCCAGGGGAAACTAAAGCCGGGGGAAGGCCGTTTCATCGCCTATTTTCAGTCTTACACCAATACCTACGCTCCCGTACCCTATCTGGAAGAGCTGTTTACCCAGGCTATCTCCCATCCGGATGTGGCGGTCCTTTCCATTGCCACCCGTCCAGACTGCCTTCCACCTGATGTCCTGGAACTGTTAAAAAGATTAAACCGGATTAAGCCTGTCTGGGTAGAACTGGGGCTTCAGACCATTCATGAATCAACAGCAGACCATATCCGGAGAGGATATCCCCTTCATACTTTCTTTGAAGCTTACCAGAATTTAACGGAAACCGGGCTTACGGTCATTTCTCATGTCATTTTAGGGCTTCCAGGGGAAACCAGGGACATGATTCTGGAAACCGTAAACTATCTGGGCCATTTGGGAGAACATGGGACCAACGGAATCAAGCTTCAGCTCCTTCATGTATTAAAAGGAACTGACCTTGCCGCAGAATATGAAAAAGGCCTGGTTCCTGTCTACACCCTGGAAGAATACGTGGACCTGATCATAGACTGCATTGCCATCCTTCCTCCAGAGGTAGTCATACACCGGATCAGCGGAGATGGGCCAAAAAAGCTTCTTATTTCGCCTCTATGGAGCGGCAATAAAAAGCTGTTCCTCGGTACTCTGGCAAAACGGTTAAAAGAACGAGGCATCTGCCAGGGTGACAGATACCTCGTCTGAGTTTAATTGCCGTTATTGTGAATGACGCCGTTTTCATCAACTGACACGCCAAAGGATATGCCCTGGAAATACTGGTAAAATCCCTGAATCTCGTCTTCCTGGGTCAGGGTTCTGGTATAGCCTGCCTTGGAGGTTCCCGGAACCAGGGACAAGGTGGTGCTTCCCTGGGCAAAATCCACCTGGGCCCGTAAAAGGGCTGTCTTTGGGATACTGCTTCCAAAGATGAAATTGCCAAGGCTGTAGCAGATGGGCTTGCCGTTATAATATTCAATTCCCTGAAGAACATGGGGATGGCTTCCGATCACCAGGTCAGCCCCTGCGTCGATGATCTGTTTTCCCAGAATCCTCTGGTATTCCTGGGGTTTTTCATCCCGCTCCACTCCCCAGTGGATGTAGACCACCACATAATCACAGATTTCTTTTGCCTTTTTAATTTCCTCCAAAAGGATGGTTGGATCATAACCGCTTACCATGCCTGGTTTTTTGCTGTTCGCCACCCAGTTATGATCAGGATAGACCCTTGATGCCGCCAGAAAGCCTATGGCCTTTCCATTCACTTCTATCTTCTCAAGCTGTTTTGCCCTGTTCATGTCAGGGCCCGCCCCCACATATCTGATGCCGGCTCCATCAAGGGCTGTACAGGTGTCCACAAGGGCATCCGTTCCATAATCAAGAGAATGGTTATTGGCCAGGGCAACGATGTCCACTCCGATTTCATTCATCAGAAAAACCTTGGAGGGCGGCAGACGGAATGTAAACTGCTTATCCGGTGCCGCAGAGCCCCGGCTGCTGAAAGGGAATTCCTGATTGGCCATAAAGATATCTGCACCGCCGATTTCTGTGCGATATCCCTCATCCAGGACCCCTTTTATGCTTCCTTCCTTATCATAAGCAGCTATCACATGACTAGATAGTAATATATCCCCAGCAAAGAGGAGATGAACGGCTGGTTTTGGCTCTGTTTCTTCCCCTGCAGAAGCGTTTTCTTCCTGAGACTGGGATTCCCCCACCTTCAGGACTTCCGTTTCCTCTGATGCCTCAGACGCTGATTGGGCCAGGCTTTCTTCTGGAACGGCCTCTGTCACAGGCATGACTTTCCTCCCCGCTCCATTCCATTCACTTACCCCAATCCACCCAACAAGCAAAACAAACAGCAATATGGGTAGGAAAATCAAAATCTTCATCAGCCCATTTTTTTTCTTCATCTACTCCTCCTGATTGTTGACAATTTCCACATGAGTTTTCATTTTCCATTACTTTTTCCACAAAAACCATGGGTTTTTCCATAACTTTTCTTTCATATTTCTCTGGATTATATTTCATTTTTTTATCTTACACTGGTTCCATAAATTTGTCAAATATTCCCTTTTACTTATTATGTACGCTTAAGATATACCGGAATCTGCAGTCTTCCTGGAACCATTGGATTCATGGAGGAGGCATTTACTCCGATGTGGAGGTATTGTATCCCATAGCTTAAATTAAAATTCACCAGGTCACAATCCATCAGTTCCCTATGAGTGGTAAAGGCCAGTCCATGCCAGCAGATATCACCTCTTGTCACAGCATCTTCAAGCACTCTCATTTTTTCAACAAAATATGTTTTTAAACAGATAAAAAAAGCACCTTTTCGGTTTGAGCGGATTCGGCAATAATCCCTGCTGCTTCCCAAAAAGGCGCTTACTTTTCTCCCCTTATGTTACATTGCTTCCTGGATCCGCCGACGGAAAACATCCAGGAAACAGAGTTTTCCCATTGGCTTTACCTTTACTTTAAAACGGCTCCATTGCTCGCGATTACATCTTTATACCATTCAAAGGATTTCTTCCTGCTGCGTTTTAAGGTTCCTTTTCCTTCGTTATCCTTATCAACGTATATAAAACCATATCGCTTTTTCATCTCTCCCGTAGACGCACTGACAAGGTCAATGCAGCCTCAGGGGGTATATCCTAATAAATCTACTCCTTCCTCATCCACAGCCTCTATCATCGCCTTAATATGCTCTTCCAGATAACTTATCCTGTAGTCATCATTGATGCTCCCATCCTCTTCCAGATTATCCACCGCACCAAGGCCGTTTTCCACGATAAATAAAGGTTTCTGGTATGGTCATACAGGGTATTCCAGATAATCCTAAGCCCAAGAGGATCGATCTGCCAGCCCCATTCCGATTCCTTTAAATAAGGATTTTTGATGCTCTTCATAACATTGCCTGATGTGGATTTTGTAATGACGTCTTCCGATGTGCTGGCACACCGTGATGCGTAGTAGCTGAAAAAAATAAAGTCCACCGTATGTTCTTTCAGGATTTCATAATCTTCCGGCCCTATTTCAAGCTTTATCCCTTCCCGTTCAAACATTTTTCTGGCATAGGATGGGTACTCTCCTCTGGCCTGTACATCAATAAAGAAATAATTTTCCCTGTCCTTTTTTATACTTTCCTAAACATCCTCCGGATTGCAGCTATAGGGATAGAAATTTCCTGCAGCAAGCATACAGCCTATTTTAAAATCCGGATTTATCTGGTGAGCCAGTCTGGTCGCCATGGCAGAAGCCACTAATTCGTTATGGGCAGCCTGGTATTTCACCTGGGTTTCATCCTCTCCCTTAAAGAACCGGATTCCAGCTCCCATAAACGGAAGGTGAAGAAGCATATTGATCTCATTAAATGTAATCCAGTAAGTCACTTTATCCCGGAAGCGGTGGAATATGGCATCACAGTATTTCACAAAACAGTCAATGACCTTCCGGTTCTTCCAGGAACCGTATTTTTCAACAAGAGCCAGGGGCACATCAAAATGGCAGATGGTCACTACCGGTTCGATCCTATACTTTAAAAGTTCATCAATGAAATCTTCATAAAACATGCAATCCACAATCCTGCTCGATTCAGTTAAATAAAAAACTGGTCATATTTACGCTTTGCCTGAGCAAAAGTATAAATATAACCAGTTATGCCTGCACGATTCACTACAGTTGCACCTAGTAATTCTCTGTTTGTGAGAATTTTAACATATTTTTCCAAACTTGTAAAGCATTTATGATACACTTTTTAAAGTGTCATGACGATTCCGCCGTCATTGGCATATACCGTAGCAACTCCGGCTGTCTCTGCAATGATCACATCCTTGTATACAGCCTGCTTCAGCATCTCCTGCTTAACATGTTCCGCCCGTTGCGGATTATTGCAATGAGAAATAACCAGAACTTTATCTCTGGTATCTCCTCCCTCTTTAATGGCAATCTCCACCATGCGGGCCAGCGCTTTATTGATTCCTCTGGCCTGGTCCAGCTTAATGATCACGCCGGAATCAGATCCCATGACCGGCTTGATATTCAGGGCCGTGGCAAAAAAAGCCTGAAGACCGGTAAGGCGTCCATTTTTTCTTAAAGTATCCAGGCTTTCCAGCACAAAATAGGTATGCATATTCTTAATGAAGATCCTTGCCTTCTCTTCAATCTCTTCAAAGGTCAGGGATGCCTGACAAAGGGACTGAACGTAAAGAGCAATATTCAACTGTCCTGCAGAGGCAGAATTTGAAGCAAGTACTGCAATCTTTTTCCCGTCATTCCCATGTTCTTCTTCATAAAGTTTTTTTCCCAGAACTGCGCTGTTATAGCTGCCGCTTAAATGCTCGGACAGGGGAATCACAAAAATCTGGTCAGCGTCGCATTCAAAGGCTTCTTTATACAGTTCCGGTGACGGACAAGCTGTTTTGGGGCACTCGCTGCTGCTTTTCACCAGCTCCAAAAAGCTCTTCTGGTCGAAGGTCTCGTCATCGATTACCTGAGTATTACCCACTTGTAAAATAAGGGGAATTATCTGAAAGTGAGGATCCTTTCTTAAATCTGCCGTAATATCCAGGCAGCTGTCCCCAATGATTTTATAGCTCATATTTCTATCCTTCCTTCCGGCACGAAACTTATCATGTAGTATTCATTACCATATATTATAGAGAAACCAGACCCGGATGTCAATAGAATAATTTGGCACTATCTGGCAGCTATCAGAATAAGTCTTAATTCCTGTTTTCATGGATCGCCGGATTGTAAAGAAGGACTTATACCTGGAATTCTCCAAGATACAAGTCCTTAACTTACCATCTGATATGATTAATCTTCCTGCGTATCAAATACTCCTACCGCACTTATGCTGGAGCATACTACCACTACCACAACAAACAGGATCAGAAGCATAATTCCTCCGAAAAATTTCATTATAAAGTCCATTCCGATTTCATCTGAGGCTCCCTCTGCCGGTAGGTTGGCCTCAGAAACAGCAACTGTCTCTGCATGAGATACCAATACGGCTCCAGGTGCAGCTCCTGCAAACATCCCGATCATAAGAGCCATCATAAGGCGCAGCACTGCTTTCCTTATCTTCATCGTCTTTTCCTTCATCAAAGTTTCTCCTTTCAATGCCCGTGCTATTTGGACAATCGATACATGCCCGATCAAGCGGGGGCAGGATCCCCCCAAAGGTATTTTTTCCTGCCAATATCAAAATCGCTATATCTAATATAGCACAAACGGGCCAAAAAAGATATCCCTAAATCCATTGAATCTGCATTCTATTCCTCTGCCATCACAAGCATCAGCTCATTGCTTCTGGCAATAAATTTCGTCATGCGCTCCGGTGTCAGGGAACCATGGCTGAGAGCCGCAAGATCATAGAGCTGCTCGCAAATGGAGTTTGTGTGGTCTCCGTCTTTATGTCCCAGTATATACTGCACCAGCTTATTGTTGTAGTTAAGAACCAGGGTCTCACCGCCTGCTCCAAACATGGAAGGATCCATTCCAGGCATCGTATACATCTTCATCATTTCCTGCATACGGCGGGATTCCTCGGATACCGTGATCATGGAGGATACATTTTCATTCTTTAATTTCTCAACCTTTACCTCCAGATGCTCTTTGCTTAATGCCTTGCGGAACATCTCGGTCAGGGCCTCTGTGTCTGCCTTCATGGCTTCCTTATCCTCTTCCTTTACCTCTTCCTTAAAAGTGTCGGATAAATCAGAATTAATGCATAAGAATTTAACATTCTCATTCTTCTGTTCCAGATAACCTACAAACGGGCTGTCAATATTATGGGTCAGATAGACCGCATCCATACCAGCCTCTTTAAACATGTTGATGTACTGGCTCTGCTCTTTTTCATCGGAGATATAGAATACACTGTTCTCATGCTTCTCTTTATTCTCCTCCAGGCAATCGGAAAGAGTTAAATACTTGCCTTCCAGATTTTTAAAGATAAGGGAATCATTGATCTTTTCCGCAAATTTCTCGTCCTTTAAGCAGCCGAATTTAATAAATGGATTGATGTCATCCCAGTACTTTTCATAATTTTCACGGTCTGTCTTAAACATGCCCGTTAATTTATCTGCAACCTTCTTTGTGATGTAGTCGGAAATCTTCTTTACAAAACCATCGTTCTGAAGGGCGCTTCTGGATACGTTAAGGGGAAGATCCGGACAATCGATCACGCCCTTTAACAGCATCAGGAATTCCGGAATCACTTCCTTTATATTGTCAGCAATAAATACCTGGCTGTTATACAGCTTAATGGTTCCCTCCAGGCTGTCATAATTTAAATTCAGCTTGGGGAAGTAAAGAATACCCTTTAAATTAAAGGGATAATCCATATTTAAGTGAATCCAGAATAAAGGTTCCTTGTAGTCATTGAACACCTTGCGGTAGAATGTCTTGTACTCCTCCTCTGTGCAGTCGTTGGGATGCTTGTTCCAGAGAGGATTGATATCATTGACAGGTACCGGACGTTTTTTAATCTTATATTTTTCTTTGGCAGGAGATACCTCTACGACTTCCTTCTCACCGTTTTCGTTCTCTTTTTCCTCTGTCTTTGCTTCCTCAATAATGGTTTCGATCACAGTGTCCTTGTCGGTCAGCTCATCCTTTTCAATGGTCTCATACTGAGGCTCTGAAGATGAACTGGTCAAATAGATTGCAACAGGCATAAAGGAACAGTATTTGTCAAGAACTTCCTTGGCGCGGTACTCGTTGCAGAACTCTAAGCTTTCTTCATTGAGATACAGCTTAATGGTGGTGCCAAACTCTGCCTTATCTCCCTCTTCCATCTCAAATTCCGTACCGCCGTCAGACTCCCAGTGAACTGGAGAAGCCCCTTCCTTATAGGATAAGGTATCAATGGTGACTCTGTCTGCTACCATGAATGCGGAATAAAAACCAAGTCCGAAATGGCCGATGATCTGATCCTCATTGGCCTTGTCCTTATATTTCTCAAGGAAATCCTGGGCGCCGGAGAAAGCGATCTGGTTGATGTACTCATCCACTTCATCCATGGTCATTCCAAGGCCGTTGTCCTTAAAGGTAATGGACTTTTCATTGGAATCTGTAGTGATCTCGATCTTAAAATCCAGATCCTCAGGCTTTTGCCATTCTCCCATGATTTCCAGCTTCTTAAGCTTTGTAATGGCGTCGCAGCCATTGGAAACAAGCTCGCGGTAAAAAATATCATGGTCGGAATACAGCCATTTTTTAATAATCGGGAAAATATTTTCGCTGTTAATTGTTAAACTACCTGTCTTTGCCATACTAGAACACTCCTTACTCTTTTTCTATTTCAGTTCCATGTTTCCATGGAATTTCCACAAATTTGTATACAAATGAATCACATTCAGACTTTACCTGCAAAGAATATTTTAATACGCGATTATGGAAATGTCAATAGAAAATCAGCACTCAATTAAAACGAGTGCTAATAATTCTATTCTTCCAAAAATGGAATCTCATTTTGCTTTAAAAACCCCTTAAAGGCCTGGTCCCATTCCTCATCCAGGGTCTTATCCAGAGTAAAGACAGAAACCGAAGTTCCTGTCACGCAGGTAAGCTTATCTTCCTCATAACGGATATTGATGTACAGCCCATTCACCTGGTCGGGTGTAAAGGCAATCTGGCGTGATGCAAGAAAGCGCTCTGTTCCTTCCTTTGACATCTGCAGGATGATCCGGAAACTGACGGGAAGTCTCTTTCCTTTAATTAATGAAAAACAAAAAGGCTTCATCATGGCCCAGTCAGAAAGCTGTCCGATGTTCCTTTCCTCCATTTCATCTTTGGAGTAATAGCCGGAACGTATGGTTCCGTCTATGGTAAATGTATTAAAAGTAACAATAACAGCTTCCTTTGCAAGGAACTGGTCAAACACTTCCCCCACGAACAGCTTGGAGGTAAAGAGCTTGAGGTCCTCAATTTTCAGTGCGATCATGGCAATTTCTCCCCATTTTATAATCTCTATCCGTTTACTATACACCGGATCATCCCAGACTGTCAACGCAGGATTTCCCACGATCTTCAGTATTCCAAACAGGGTTTTTCTGTGGTATACTATCCACGAAAGCAATGAGCAGTGCGAAATAAGGCTGGGAAAGATTTTCGTTGTGCTTGCACATAAGAAAATCTTTTCATGACTTATTTCATAGGGCGAATGCCCGTGAGCCAGGGGATCCGCAGGATCCCCTGGCTCCACTGCGGACTCAAGCCCAAAAGCACGGGCAGAAAAGAGGAAGCGCCCTGCGGGCATACCACTATGCCCAAAAAGCATGGGCAGAAAAGAGGAAACCATATGAATCATATCAAGCAGTTAGAAACACTGATCGCCGCATCAGTTTCTCCATACCACTGCATCATGGCGGCAGCGGACCAGCTTTTATCCGCAGGCTTTAAGGAACTGTCTCTGGCTGAGCCCTGGGAGTTAAAGCAGGGCGGGTCATACTACATAAATGCTTTTGACTCCACCCTGATCGCATTTTCCGTTGGGGAAGAGTTGGGCGAAATACCGGCCTTTAAACTGGCTGCCTCCCATACGGACTGGCCATGCCTGAAGGTAAAACCCTCCCCTGAGGTCACTTCCCTGGAATACGGAAAGCTTAACGTAGAAGTATACGGAGGCCCTCTTTTAGGAACCTGGTTTGACCGCCCCTTATCCATGGCAGGCAAGGTCTGTGTAGCCGGAGCATCTCCCATGAAGCCTGAAACCATATTTGTGGACTTTTCACGCCCCCTCCTTACGGTCCCGAACCTGGCCATCCATATGAACCGGGATGCCAACGACGGAGTTGCCATCAATGCGCAGATAGACATGCTTCCCCTCATTACCCGGATCACGGATGAGTTAAGCAGGGAAGACTTTTTCCTGGAAGCCCTGGCAAAAGAGGCAGGCGTGAAAAAAGAAGATATTCTGGATTATGAAATCTGCATCTATAGCTGGGAGCAGGGAACCCTGTTAGGCTTACAGAATGAATTTTACTCTTCTCCCCGTCTGGATAACTTAACCTCCGTGCAGGCCTGCTTAAGCGGAATCATGGCCGGTCCGTGCAAAAACGGAATTCATGCCATCGCCTTATACGACAATGAGGAAATCGGAAGCCATACCAAGCAGGGAGCTGCTTCTGCCCTGATGGAGCGCATTCTTGAAAAGATCTGCTTATCTCTGGGATATTCCAGGGAAACTTTCTTAAATGTTCTGTTTTGCGGATTTTTGCTGTCCCTGGATGTGGCCCATGCCATTCACCCCAACCACGGGGAAAAATGTGATATCAAGAACCAGATCCTCATGGGAGACGGGGTCGCCATTAAGCTGGCATCCAGCCAGGCCTATGCCACCGACGCTTCCAGCACCGGAGTCATTGAAGGGATCTGCCGTAAAAATAATATTCCTTATAAAAAGTTCTCCAACCGCTCTGACGTAAAAGGCGGTTCCACTTTGGGAAGCATCTCTTCCGCCCTTCTTACCATGCGGACAGTCGATGCAGGCGTGCCCATACTTGCCATGCACTCAGCAAGGGAAGTTATGGGAGCTAAGGACCAGGAAGCCCTTGTGAAACTGGCAGAGGCATTTTTCCAGGCGTAATTTTATCTTTCCGGCTTCCAATACAGAATCTCCACCATATCCCCCGGCGATATGACCGAGCCCTGTTTCTGGTCAATGATGCAGTTGGAACGGAGCATTCCGGATAAAACGGAGGAATGGTGAAGTGCCGCAATTTTACAAAATTGGAGTAAATATGAGTACAGAAAACACAACTCTTCTGCAAGCCAGACACATGATTTTAATCGGAGCGACAGGACGCAACAGTGGAAAAACAACCCTGGCTCTTCAGATTATCCATGCATTTAAAGATGAAATACCGGTTATTGCATTCAAGCTGATAACCATAAGAAATCATGGGGATATATGTCCCAGAGGTGACCAGGGCTGCGGGATCTGCCATGGACTGAAAGGCTCCTTTGACATAACGCCGGAGACCGGCAACGGGACAAAAGATACCATGCTGCTGAAAAAGGCCGGAGCAAAAGAGGTTTATCTCATCCGGGCCTATAAGGAAAATTTGAGAGAGGCATTAGAGGAAGCCCTTAAATTGGTTCCGGAGAATGCCCTTGTTCTATGTGAATCCAACAGTGTACGCCTGGTAGCTGACCCGGCTCTCTTTGTCATGATTGAGAGCAGCGCTTCTTCCAGTATAAAGCCTACGGCAGAGGCAGTGATGGAGTATGCAGATGTGATTCTTCCACAAGATGAAGATTCCTTTGCCTGGCTCCTGAATTCTTTCAAAGAAAAGGGGAAATCATCTCACTGATTTCCCCTTCCCATTAATGCGATTCCCCCATGGTCTCCGACACCACTTCCCTGCTGGTTTCCAAAGGAGATTCAGAGGTTTTACTCCCCTCCCAGTACCGGTATCCAAACACGCCCCCTACCGTTAAGCAGACTAGCAAAAACAAGGCAAGAAGAAACCTAAGAAATCCCACTAGGATTTCCCGTCCCCGGTTTCTTCTGCGCCTGCGGCTGTGCCCTCTTTTTCTATCATATTCTTCCGGTTTCATCTGTAGTTTTCCCCATCCTTCCCCTTTGGTTAGTCAGAAAAATACTTCTTATATATTTCAAAAAAGTTCGTGGCAGTTGTCCTGTCATCTTTGGAGAATTTTACATCCTTCCATATCTCATTGCTGAAGGTGACCGGATTTTCTTTCTTAAACTGGGAATAGATTTGATCAAAGGCCTCTCTCTTCCGTTTCCGGTACAGCCCGGCTTTCCGCTCCTGAGTGGCGTCTTCGTCATAATCGTTTACGCAGTGGATAATATAATATTTGTCCTTATCCTCCACCACCTGACTGATCTGGCCTGCTGTAAGGGAAAAGGCAGCCTCCTCATAGGGACCTGGATTTTCCCCTCTGCCCACATTTCGCGTTATGACCGGATTCTCCGAATATTCTCTGGCAAGTGAGGAAAAATCGGCTCCCTCAGTCTCTGCCTTTAAAAGCACCTCAGAAGCCGCAGCCCCATCGGACATAACGATCTGATCCACCTGGATCACCTTGGCTTCGCTGTCGCTGATTTCCAGATTCATGTCCTTTGTCAGTTCATCCACAACCTTATTGGATAGGCAATATTCTTCATACATAGTCCGCACATCCGTTTCTGTGGCTCCCATGTAGGAGATATCTTCCTTGGTCAGGGAAGAATAATATTCTTCCGATGCCTTACGGACTTCTTCCTTTTCGGCGCTGGTCAGGGTGATTCCCTTGTTCTTTGCCAGAAGATTCATCATCTTCATTTCCTGGAGAAATTCCTTCACCTGATCCACCAGATAGGTTTCAAAGGTCTGTCCGCCTGGCAAGTCCACTCCCCAGATCTGGTTGGTATAAATCTGCTGATACCGGTTCCTCTCTGTGGCTACGATCACCATGGATTGGGGCAGCGTATACGCCTTTGTCTCAAAGGATTCAGAAACAAGGGGGATATTAGCCCTGCACCCGGATAGCAGGACGATTGCCGCTGCAGCAGCCAGAAGGACTTTTCCCACACTCTTAAATTGACCTTTCATGAGCCTCCCTCTTTTCACGCTGCTTAAAGCAGCTTCAGTATTTTCAGGACCCCATCGTTTACGTTAGTGTCCGTCCGAAATCTGGCAACGGCCTTTACCTCTTCCCTGGCGTTTCCTACGGCAAAGCTGTAATACGCCTGCTTTAACATCTCAATATCATTTAACTGATCGCCAAAGGCCATGGTCTCCTCCGGCTTGATCCCCAGGCTGTCCTGAAGAAGCTTTACGGCCTGTCCTTTGTTAATTCCCGGTCTCATACAGTCCAGCCACATATCACCTGCCAAGGTCATTTTAAGGCGGTCCCCGTATTTTTCCCTCAAGGTTCTGGTATGAGCCTCCACATTTGTCTTACGGTACACGGAAACTTTGATGAATTCAGATTCCACCTTGGTCAAATCCTCCACCTGCTTCACATGGAACCGGTAACCGTTTACCATCCAGTCCAGAAATTCCTGATTGTCTGTCTCCGTATAAATCACATCGGGTCCACAGATCAGGACATCAAGCCCCTCCATCTTCCGTACATCCTGTACCATGTCCATAACCGTCTTACGCTCAATGGGGTTGATATATAATCGCCTTCCATGTAAGCCTACATAAGCACCGTTATCTGAAAGATAGAACACCTTTTCCTTAATGGGTTCAAATATGGATTCAATGCTGAGCCACTGGCGTCCGCTGGCAGCGGCGAACTGGATCCCCTTTGCCCGCAGCTTTAAAATTACATCATACAGCTCAGGATTCAGTTCATTGCCTCCATCCGGCACAAGAGTCCCGTCAATATCCGATGCAATCAGTTTAATCATTCCCTGTCCTCCTTAAACATCTGCTTCATCTCCTGGTACACACGTCCTACAGGCAATCCTACTACATTATTGTAATCGCCGTCAATCCCTTTAATAAAAGCTGCGAATTTTCCCTGTATCCCATAGGCCCCGGCCTTGTCCATAGGCTCCCCGCTGTCAGCATAGGTTCTTATCTCCCCGTCAGACATGGGATAGAGATGAACATCCGTCTTTTCCACAAATGTCCTCACCTTATTCCTATGACCTCCACAATACACCAGGGTGACTCCTGTGTATACCTGATGGGTCTTTCCTTCAATCAAAGAGATCATCCGGTAAGCATCTTCATGGCTGACCGGCTTTCCCAGAATCTCACCGCCAGCAGCAACTACGGTGTCCGCACCAATGACATATGTCCCTGCCTGCTGGCGGCTGGCAACGTCTTCTGCCTTTTGGCGGGACAGCTCCATCACTGCCTCCTCCGGCACGTCTGTGGTGATATTCTCCTCTATGGTGCTGGGCTCAATCTCCGGCGTTATCCCGATCTGAGCCAGAAGCTCTCTCCTTCTTGGGGAAGCTGATGCCAGCACAAGCTTGTCTATCTTATTCATCTCTAACCTCCATGTCACTCTTAAAGACTTTATGGTATAAAATAGCAAATAAGCGGGACCCATATCGAATCCCGCCATTCATTAATATACTTTCAAACGCCCGATCATGGACGTATCATCATCGTCACAATCACCCCGAAGCTGCAGTCTCATGGTGTATATGAAATCAGCCAAATAAAAAATCAAAAGGCTCATTGCCACCAACCGCTCAAAATTCTCCGGAATCATTCCTGCCATCTGATTGACAAATCCATTAAGGAACCGGAAATAGAAAATCCCTAAAAATCCCCATGCAATGCTGCTTTCCAGACAGATGATCCCTTTGTAATTAAACAGCTTCCGGCTGTAATCCCACCAGAATGAACCGAACAGCTTTATCATCATATGAGCTGTTAAAAGCTCCATAAAGGTTGCCATAGCCATAGAGGCAAAGTAAAGATGAACCGGATTGCCTGCCAAAGGCTTAAGCAGTATCATCGCTCCCGTTGCGCCAAATCCATAGATAATGCAGAACGGTCCGTGGCCAAATCCACGATTCAGCACAGGCCTCTTATTCTCATAGCTTAGTACGGAACATTCAAGAAGGTATCCAAGAAAACTGAATAGGAAAAAACAGTTTATCCTATGATAAATTGACATATCCATTTTACCTCCAATTTTAACAATTTTTTAACTTGTTAAAGTATAATATGGATATCTTAAGAAATCAAGGACTATTTTCTTACGATTCCCAGAAAACTTTCTTCTTTATTCCAGTAGATGCAACGAATCAATGCCAACTCCCCTGCCCCTGGCGGCTGCCGGGAAATTGCAAATGCCGGAATGTCTTCGCAGATATTTAACTAATAATACTGGGCCATAAAAAGCGCAAGCAGGATTCCTAAAATTGCTCCTGCCGCTACCTGAAGAGGAGTATGTCCTACATATTCCTTAAGCTTTTCCTGTAATATCTCCCCACTAAACTCAAATGGATTTTCCAGCAGGATGCTGTTTAGCAGTTTGGCCTGCTTACCCGTTTCCCTGCGCACCCCCATGGCATCATACATGACAATCATGGATAGGACAAAGCAGACCGCAAACTCAAAAGAACCGACGCCATAGCGGTAAATGGCGGCGGTCGTCAATGCACATACCGTTGAGGAATGGGAACTGGGCATTCCCCCAGATCCCACAAGCCTCTCCGGATTAAAGTTTTTGTTAAGGGCCAGGTCAATGATCGTCTTTAATATCTGTGCCACCAGCCAACCGGCAACTGCAGTAATCAAAACCTGATTCCCAAGTATATCTTCCCAAAATGTCATGGTTTCCTCCGTATTATGCAGCGCTTTTCTTTCCAAATCCAAATAAGATCCAACGCTTGATCCTGGCCATTGTTTCGATCAGGCCGCAAAATTTATCCGAATAAATGATCACCATTCCCTCAAGACTTTTTGGGGGAATGGGCGTCAGCGGCCACATATGGCGTAAAATCATATCTTTCTCTTTTTCTGTAAGTTCAAAATATTTTACTGCATTATTCAATGCAGTCCGGGGATGAGTATAACCATGGAAGTGCTCCCCGGTTTCCTTTGCATGGGTATGCCAGTCATACAAAAACAAGTCATGAAGGAGACCGGCTCTTGCGACTGCTTTATAATCCCAGCCCTTTTTTCTGCAGATGCAGTATCCCATATAGGATACCTTAATGCAGTGGGCCTTACAGGTAGTGTCTCCGTGCTGCATATAATTGTCCATGGACTGAAATATTGGACTATCTATAATGTCCCTGACACAGTCCATATAATCCGTATCTTCACAATAATCTTCCCGTTCTACCCAGGAAGAATCTTCTGCCCATCGGATCACTTCTTCTTTTTCTTCCCGGGTCAAATGCATGTTTTCCATCCTTGTTCTAACGCTTCTTTCCTAATCCATGGCCGGCTTAATAGCCAATCAGCCAATCATAAAGTTCCTGATATTTCATGGCTGAAATTTTCCATGAGTAATCCTTTGCCATGGCGCGGTCAATGACCTTGTTCCACTCACGCTTCTTATCGTAGTAAACCCCTTGTGCGTACCGGATGATTCCTAACATCTCGTGGGCGTTATAATTGGAGAAGGAGAAGCCGGTTCCCCGGTTCTCAAATTCATTATACGGCTCAACCGTATCCTTTAAACCGCCGGTTTCCCGTACAATAGGTACGGTACCGTACCGGAGAGCCATAAGCTGGCTCAGCCCGCATGGCTCAAACAGGGACGGCATAAGGAATGCATCACATGCGGCGTAAACCTTATGGGACATTGCCTCTGAATAATAAATATTGGCAGAAACCTTATCCTGGTATTTCCACGCATAATGGCGGAACATATTCTCATACCGTTCTTCCCCGGTTCCAAGGATTACAAGCTGGATATCATCGCTGCACAGCTCATCGATCACACACTGGATCAGATCCAGTCCTTTCTGGTCTGTCAGTCTGGAAACGATACCTATCATAAACTTCTTCTCATCCTGATTCAGTCCAAGCTCCTGCTGCAAAGCCTGCTTATTCTTCACCTTTTCCTTGCGGAAATTCTTTAAATTATAGTTCTTTTCAATATACTGATCGGTTTCCGGATCAAACTCTTCATAATCAATGCCATTGACAATTCCCCGGAGATTTCCTGCCCGTGCACGCATCAGGCCATCCAGCCCTTCCCCGTAAAACGGCATCTTAATCTCTTCCGCATAGGTATCGCTGACCGTTGTGATGGCATCGGCGTAAACAATGCCGCCCTTTAACAGGTTGCCATCCTTATAAGCCTCCAGCTTATCCGGCGAAAAATAATAATCCGGCAGACAGGTAAGCTTCTGTATGGTCTTTACATCCCATACTCCCTGGAACTTTAAATTGTGAATGGTGATGATTGATTTCATGTTCCGGAAAAACTCCCCATCATGAAACCGGTCCTTTAATAAAACAGGAATAAGGGCCGTCTGCCAGTCATGGCAGTGAACCACATCCGGCTGGAAACCGATAACTGGAAGGGCTGACAAAGCCGCTCTGGAGAAGAAGCAGAACTTTTCCAGATCATTGTACCATTCCCCATAGGGTCTGGAACCGTTATAATATTCTTCGTTATCAATAAAGTAAAAGGTAATGCCGTCATAAACATACTGAAGAATCCCCACATACCTGTTCTGCCCCAGATAATCCATATAAAAATGATCAATATAGGTCATCTGGTTTCTCAGTTCTTCCTTGATACACAGGTATTTGGGAATCATGACTCTTACATCGAAATACTCTTTATCGAAGCACTTGGGAAGGGATCCCACAACATCTGCGAGACCTCCTGTTTTAATAAAAGGTACTGCCTCTGATGCAACGAATAATATCTTCTTCATCCAAAAACCTCCCTTATCCTTTTCCCTCAGGGGTATTGCCGATTTCTATTTAGTATACTGCATTTTAAGGAAATAAGGAAGTATCAAAATTTACAAATTAGGAAAGTTTTTTATAGTCCAGTCTTATCTTATCAGCAATTAAAGCAATAAATTCGGAATTTGTAGGCTTTCCTTTGCCGGTACTTACGGTATATCCAAACAATTCATTGATCGTATCCATCTTTCCCCTGCTCCAGGCCACCTCTATGGCATGACGAATGGCCCGCTCCACTCTGCTGGGAGTTGTCTGATGTTTCTTTGCAATGGATGGATAAAGTATCTTTGTGACAGAGGTAAGCATTTCCTGATCCTGTACGGAGATCACAATGGCATCCCTCAAATACTGATATCCCTTAATATGTGCCGGAATTCCTATTTCATGTAGCATCTGGGTTACATCATTTTCCAGATTCTGTTCCATATACTCCGTTTTATTGACATAGGGTTTTACTTTTTTCATCCCCTGAAGGCTGGACGCCTTCGACTTTCTCTGTCCTACCCTTCGTACCTTATCGACGATAATGTCCTTATTAAACGGTTTCATTATGTAGTAATTTGCCCCCATTCGGAAAGCATCTTCAGTAATATTCTCGCTTCCTGCCGCTGTGACCATGATAAACGACGGAATCTTTGTAACAGCGCCATTTCCGCGCACCCGCTCCATTACCGATATTCCGTCCATTCTCGGCATAATCACATCCAATAAGACAACATCAGGACTTGTTTTGAGGATCATGTTATAAGCGTCTTCGCCATTATCCGCTCTTCCTACGACGTGAAAATCCTCCTCTCCCTCCAGTATATCATTCAGCAGATTCAATGTCTGCAGGTTATCATCTGCAATCGCAATACTAATTTCTGACATATTGATACTCTCCTTCTGATTCTTCAAAATAGATTAAAACTAGTGTAAAGCCATTATAGTCTTGCCCTGGCTCATGCCGCAATGGGATTCTATCGCATTATTCGACAATAGGATCTGCTTATTAAGTAATTTTCCGGAACACTTTTTTTCCTTTGATGCGTCAAAGGTCGAAAAGCCCTACCCCGGTTCCAAGCCTTGCCGGCCCTTTTATTTTTCAATGGTGTTGAAAATTGAAACTCCTTGTCGGCAAAAAAATCCCTATTTTTTCCATCCCACGATTCCTATATTATCACATTATAATTACCTTGAAAAGCATAATTTATAAAATAAAGGTTTTCTCGTAACTTAATTTACTACATTTCGACTATTAAGTAAAATATATCTGCATATTTATTGTGAAAAACTTCCTAAAATAATATTTCTTCTCTAAAATCCATTGTAATTATTATTATTTATACAAAAATATGAAAAAAGAAAAGAACGGAGCCGTAACTATTTACGATTCTATTCTTTTCTTTTCTGGCTTTTAAATCAGTGATTGATCATGTTTTCGATAAATATCCCATACCCTCTTGTTGAGTCCTGGATAAACACATGGGTTACGGCTCCTATCAGCTTTCCATCCTGCATAATCGGGCTTCCTGACATACCCTGTACGATTCCGCCGGTCAGGGCCAAAAGGTCGGGATCCGTGACCTTAATCACCATTCCTTTGCTTTTATGAGTGGTGGAATAATCCACACGCTGGATCTCAATCTCATAATCCCGCACCTTTCCGGACACATCGCTGCGGATGTAGGCGGTTCCCTTCTTCACATCCTGCCGGTAACCAATGGGAATAGCATCCTGTCCCATACTCTGCTTAAATCTCTCGTTTACATTTCCAAATATTCCTTCTTCTGTATTGGCGGTAATGGTTCCCAGAGTTGAGCCAGGTCCATAATAAATGATGCCGCTCATCACTCCCGGCTTTCCAAAGGTTCCCTTTTCAATTCCAAGAATCGCTGTTTCATAAAGAGCCCCATCAGTAATCTGGACCACATTACCGGTATCACTGTCACTGATTCCATGGCCCAATGCGCCGAACTGTCCGTTCATATCCACATAAGTCATGGTACCGATTCCCTGGGTGTCATCCCTGACCCAGACTCCCAGCTTGTAGGTTCCGTCTTCCGCTTCCGTAGGATTCATTTTTACATCAATGGTGTCTCCGTTCCGTCTGACTTTTAACACTGCTTCGGAGGAGCCTATCTTACCAAGCTCATTCATCAGAGTTTCCTTGTCTTTTAAAGGGGTTCCATTAATGGCCTCAATGTAATCTCCTGATTGCAGGACCCCAAAAGCCGGTTCCACAACCATTCCGTCAGATTTTGTTACATCTCCGGTACCAATTACCATGATGCCGTCAGATTTTAAGTAGATTCCAATGGGAGTGCCGCAAGGAACGGCATATTTGGTATCTACTACATTCACCTGTATGTCCTTTAACTGGATCCAGCCAAAGAGTTTTAGCCCCAGCTTATAGCTTCCCTGGTTTTCCGAATACAGGGAAAATGGCTGGTTTACCTGAAGGTGGATCTTATCGGAAGGAATATTTGATCCGTTATTTAATACCACTTCCTCGCTGTCGGAAGACAGCGTCACATCAAAAGGCATGGAGAAATGAAACTGCTCTTCTTCCTGTGCAACGATATTTAACTTATCGGGAATTACCCGCTTCATATAGAACCAGGAAAATCCGATGCAAAAGATCAGGCTGACCCAGAACGCTCTTACTATAAGTTTATGAATTCTATTTTTTCCCATCTCGCATACCTCCTTAGGTGAATGAAAGGAGACAATTTTTTGCTCCTTTCTTAGTATGTGAGAAATTGTTTAAATCACACTGTCATATTTTAGTTGTAACTATTTTCTTTCGGTGGCAGCCATTCAATAGAATGAAAATCTTTTTAAGCCTTATGATCAGTCTGGCTGAACAATTCAAAATTAATAATTTTAAAAAATATCATGAATATTCTTTTTATCTACTATTATGATCTCCGTTTTTTTATTGATTAAACAGAAAAAACTGATTTTAAATTGTACAAAACCAGTTGGTTAAAATAGCTTTAACAAAGTCTTTTCCACTTATCCCTTTTGTTCCCTTTTCCTTGTGTACCGATTTTTAAGGAGTGAAAATTTGAGCAAATCCAGGAAAGGAATATCCCTTCCAAAAATTCAATTGCAGGTATCCCAGACCCCTATTACCTTTTTGTAAATAGATATTCATTACGAAATTGTGTAGAATTATTACAGGAAATATAGTATAATTTTCTGATAAAGTAAAAGCTGATATATCGAAAATTTATATTTTGCGATATAAAAGATATCTTAAAGAAAAGGTGCTTAAAATATAATGAATGCAGAACAGATGTGGAATAAATTTGTGGCTGAAAATCAAGTCATAGAAACAGAATATCAATCATGGGCCTTTGGCGCTGCTGCCGATGAACTGGCAGAATTGGTATTGAGAGGCATTAAAACCGGAACAGCCTCAGCATATCCTTTATATGAAAAGGAGAATGAATCACTGCCAAAAAAAGGCGATTATAGTGTTATTCTTAATTCAAAGAATGAGGCGGTATGTATTATTAAAACAACGAAAGTTTATATCGTTCCATTTAGGGAAGTTCGTGGGGATCATGCCGGGAAAGAAGGCGAAGGCGATGGTTCGTTGGAATATTGGAGAAAGGTGCACGTTGAGTTTTTTAGCAAATGCATGGCTGAAGCCGGAAAATTATTTGATGAGAATATGCCTGTAGTATGCGAAGAATTTGAATTAGTATATAAACCATAAAATCCGGATTTTTGACGAGTAAATGGGCGTCGTAACTGTTGTGGAGGACTGCAAAATGGCGGTAGAAAATCAATATTTATCAGATATTGAAACCATATTATCTCATAGGCATGATAATGGAGCTGACCTTTGGGCAACTCCCGACAAACGGCTTTTGAAAGGTTCGCCGTTTTCAACCTTTGAAAGTGTGCTTTATTTATCGGAACTTGGAATGTCAGTTAAAGAGCCTGTTTTGAAAGCGGCGGCTGATTTGATTTTCAGTGTATGGCAGGATGACGGCCGTTTCAAAATATATCCAAAAGGCAGTATTTATCCATGCCAAACAGCAATTGCTGCCAATGTATTGTGTCACTTGGGATATACCTCTGATAGCAAAATCCAAAAAACTTTTCGGTATTTTTTGGATACACAATATAAAGACGGAGGCTGGCGCTGCAATAAGTTTTCATTTGGCCATGGCGAAGAAACCGAGTATTCCAATCCAAAGCCTACGCTGAATGTGCTTGATGCATTTCGTTTTAGCGATTATATAAACAAAGAACAGGCGCTTGATAAAGCCGTAGATTTTTTGCTTGAACATTGGGTTATCCGCAAACCGATGGGTCCTTGCCATTATGGTATAGGAACGCTGTTTATGCAGGTCGAATACCCTTTCCGCAATTACAATTTGTTTGAATACGTCTATGTCTTATCCTTTTATAACCGTGCAAAAAACGATAGCCGTTTCCTTGAAGCGTTTGAAAATTTAAAATCAAAAACAGTTAACGGCCAAATCATAGTTGAGCGAGTCGTACCTAAATTGGCAAAACTCTCTTTCTGCAAAAAGGGCGAGCCCAGCGCATTAGCAACAAGACATTATAATGAAATCTTAAAAAACTTAAATAAATAGTAAGCAAGAAAGCTTAACAGTATAAACAGACAGTAAAAAATGCAGCAGTTTTAAAAAAGAATATGCCGCAATCCTGCAAAAACATAATGTTTATGCGGTTTGCGGCATTTTATCACCCCTCAGGACACGGTTCAAAATCATGTTTGAAAGGGACAGAAATTCCAATGAGAAAATAGGCACAAAAAATAGAAATTTATTTCACTGACACGTACAAAGGATTTGCTGTCCGTATCATATGAGCGTATTCTTTTTTCAATTTCTCAAAAGCATTCATTACTTCATTGCATAAGCCAGAATATCCCTCTTCCCGCAAAAATCACCTAACATGTTTACGCATTCAGCAATATAATCCTTCAATGATTATTCCTTTCACTACAACTCTGTGGGCCATATATTCAAAAGGTGAGGCATATTTGCAAAAGGTTAAAGGGTTATCTGCCCTCTTTTGCCAGCCGCTTCATTTCCCTTGCATTGGCTCTCACTGCTTCGGTTATCTCCGCTCCGCCCAAAAGCCTTGCCAGCTCCTCTACCACCTCTTCCCCGCTCAAAGAGCGTATGGAAGTGGCCGTCCTGCCCTCTTCCACCGATTTAGCGATCTCGTAATGGCAGTCAGCCATGGCAGCGATCTGAGGCAGATGGGTGATGCAGATTACCTGATGGTTCCCGGCAATGTAAGCCAGCTTTTCCGATACCTTCTGGGCTGTGCGCCCGCTGATTCCGGTGTCAATCTCGTCAAAAATCAAAGTCGGTATGTCATCAGTATCCGCCAGTACAGTCTTAATGGCCAGCATGATCCTGGACAGTTCGCCGCCGGAAGCTACCATGCCCAAAGGCTTTAAAGCCTCTCCCGGGTTGGTGGAGATCAAAAACTCCGCCTCGTCAAAGCCGTTAGCTGTATAATGGCCAAGGCGTGAAAACTCCATGGAAAATTCCACATCAATGAAGTTTAAGTCCTTAAGCCCTTCCCTTATCTTCTCTGTCAGTTCCTTAGCCGTATGCTTTCTCATGTCAGATAATTGTTGGGAAAGAAGCTCCAGACGGTCCGAAACCTTTTGTAGTTCTTCTGCCGTTCTTTTTCTGGCTCCGTCATAATCCTCCAACTCTTCCAGACGTTTCTGTTTTTCTTCCAGGTTCTTAAAAATCTGTTTTATGCTTCCTCCATATTTTGCTTCCAGATTTTGCAGGACGTCAAGGCGCTCTTCCATCTGCCTGTATTCATCCTCGTCAAAGGACATGTCATCCATGTAAGAGTTTATTTCCCGGCTGATATCGCTTAAAATGGAATCCGCATCAAAAAGCTGGTCCCTTATGGCAGAGAGCCTGTCATCATAGGAAGCAACTCCTTCCACCTCTTTTAAGGCACGGCTGATGAAATCCGTATCTACGGCGGAATAGGCGATAGAAAGACTTTCAGTTATTTTCTTTGCATTCAAAAAAAGGCGGTATCTGGAGGACAGTTCTTCTTTTTCCCCTTCCTTTAGTCCGGCATTCTCGATCTCTTCTATCTCGTAGCGGATAAAGTCCATTTCTCTAAGCCTGGCTTCCTCATCAAGGAGGAAGGAGGAAAGGCGGTCTTTTAACCGGACATATTCCCGATATGTATCTGCAATATTCTCTTTTAGCTCATGGGACTTTTTCTCCTGGTAGCGGTCCAGAATCTCAAGATGTTTTGATTTGTAGAGTAAAGACTGATGTTCATGCTGTCCATGAATGTCAATGAGAAGGCCCGTAATATCCCGCAGTTTTCCTGCAGTCACTGTTTCATCATTTATTTTGCTTAAGCTTCTGGAGGGCATGATCTTCTTTGAAATGATTACAGTACCATCTCCATCCGGATAGACATCAAACGCTTTTAACAGGCGGACTTTTTCCGAATCGCTGACCGTAAAGATCAGCTCAATATAGGCGTATTCCGCGCCCTTTCTAATAATATCCTTTGGCGTCTTGCCCCCCAGGGCAATGGTAACCGAACCGATAATAATGGATTTACCGGCTCCGGTTTCACCGGTCAGGACATTAAAGCCCTGTCCAAATTCCACATCGGCTTTTTCGATCAAGGCTAAGTTCTTTACGTGTAATTCTGAAAGCATGGCGGCCTCCTTTATCCCGTAATGAGTTTTTTTAGTTTGTCCATCATAAGTATGGTGTCATCGGCGCTTCGAATGGCGCACATGATGGTGTCGTCCCCTGCAATACACCCCACTATTTCACTGAAATTAAGGGCATCAAGGGCCGCTGCCACCGCCATGGCCATGCCGGATACAGTCTTAATGACCAGGATATTCTGTGCCATGTCCATCGTTAAAAAGCCATCTCGCAGGATCCGGATGTATTTGTCACTGAAGGACCCCTGATTTTGAAGCACCATATACCTCTGTCTTCCTGACTCAGACTGAACCTTTGTAAGCTTCAGTTCCCTGATGTCTCTGGAAACCGTGGCCTGAGTAACCGCAAAGCCTGCCTGGTTCAAATAATCGGCCAGTTCCTCCTGGGTTTCAATCTCGTGTTTTCCAATAAGTTCCACAATTTTGCTGTGTCGTTCCAGCTTCATAGTGCCCCTCCCTATATACCAGCCATCTTATTGCGCAGGTTATCTAAAAATGATATGTTTTTCAGCTTTATCAGAATGGTCTTAATATCTGCCCGGCGAATCTCGATGCAATCGCCTGGATAAAGCTCCGTAGAAGTATCTCCGTCAAATACCGCAGCCTGGCTTACTCCCTTTTTGCCTGTCATCTCGATCTGGATCCAGTCATCTGCGGAAAGGACGATGCTCCTTGTTCCCAGGGCATGGGAACAGATTGGAGTCAGGACTACCATTTTAGAATCCGGGACAATGATCGGCCCTCCTGCGGAAAGATTATAGGCAGTGGAACCGGTAGGCGTTGCCGCAATGAGGCCATCCGCCCGGTATTCATTTAAAAATTCCTGGTTTACATAAACCTTAAATTGGAGCATCTTTAACTGCTCACTTCTGGTTACGACGATCTCATTTAAGGCAATATCCTGGCAGACAGCCGTTCCCTTCCGGTAAATACAGCCGTCTAACATCATCCGTTCTTCCAGCTTATAATCATTGGCAAGAAGAGCGGAAAGGGCATCATTGATATCCTCTGTGCGGGATACCTGGGTCAGATACCCAAGGGTCCCCCGGTTGATCCCGATCATGGGGATATTCCGTCCTGCCAGGTCTCTGGCTGCCTGTATAAGAGTCCCGTCACCGCCTAAGGTAATGAGGCACTCCGTCTCTTCCGGCACCATAGCAGCATCGGTATAGTGGCTTTTTCCCTTCTGCTTCTCCCGGTCTTCTCCTCCGATCAGGCAGACCGCCCCATGGCTGGTAAGATAGTCACGAATGGCTTTTGCAGTCTCTCTGGCTCCCTCTTTATCAGGATTCATGATTACATAAAAATACTTCATAATAAAACTCCTTACCTGCAAAGATACTAGCTGTCCGCTTTCGCGTCATGTCAAGTTCCCGTGAGCCTCGTTTACGATCTTTTCCGGATCAAGGTCAGCTTCCGGGCAAGCTTCTTCTGACTGATGATTCTTAAGGTGAAGAAGGTACTCAATGTTCCCTTCCGGTCCCTTAATAGGGGAATATTCCAGATGAAGCACTTGAAACCCAATGCTTAATGCATGGGAAATAACCATCCGGATCACCTCCAGATGGACAGACTTCTCTCTTACCACACCTTTTTTCCCCACTTTTTCCCGGCCGGCTTCAAACTGGGGCTTTATCAGGCAGACCACCTCCCCTTCATCCGTAAGAAGGGCTTTCACTGGTCCCAATACCTTTGTCAGGGAAATAAAAGAAACATCAATGGAGGAAAATTCTATTGGATCAGCAATATCCTCAGGAGTAACATAACGGATATTGGTCTTTTCCATACAAACCACACGCTCATCGTTCCGAAGCTTCCAGGCAAGCTGACCGTGACCGACATCCACTGCATAAACCTTAATGGCACCGTTTTGAAGCATGCAGTCCGTAAAACCTCCTGTGGAGGATCCTACATCCATGCATACCTTGCCTTCCAGGACCACGTCAAAATGAGTCATGGCCTTTTCAAGCTTTAAGCCGCCGCGGCTCACGTACCGCAGAGTGTTTCCTCTCACCTCAATGGTTGCATTTTCTTCAAATGCGGTACCTGCTTTGTCTTCCTTCTCGCCGTCCACATAGACGATCCCGGACATAATGACAGCTTTGGCCTTTTCCCTGGATTCAGCCAGTCCCTGCTTTACTAAAAGCACATCCAAACGTTCTTTCATTTCCTTTTTATTTCCCCTGTTTTATCTTTGTATTTTTTCCATTCCGCATTCTGGCGCTCCATATCAAGATATTCCTTTTTGAGCCTCCATATGATAGAGTCGCTGTCAATCCCCAGCCCCTTCCGAAGCAGGGATACGTTGCCATGCTCCACATAGGAATCCGGCAGAGCGATATTCATGACCTTTACATGCGGATAATTCTCGTGGATATAGGCGGTGACCCCGGGACCAAATCCTCCCTGAAGGACATTTTCTTCCATTACCGCTATGAGCCAGTGTTTCTTTGCCAGACGGTCCACCAGTTCCCTGTCAAAGGGCTTCACAAAGCGGCCGTTGGCCAGAGTACAGTTCCAGCCTTCTGCCTTCAGCTTTTGCCTTACATGCTCACCCGTGCTCACCATGCTGCCTACTGCCAAAAGAGCAATATCCTTTTCCTCATAGAGCATCTCTCCCTTGCCATATTCAATGGGAGTGCGAAACTTCTTTAAACCCTGGTAAGCCTCTCCTCTTGGATACCGCACCGCAAATGGGCCATTGTAGGACAGAGCGAACTCCATTCCATCCATAAGCTCCCATAAATTTTTCGGTGCAAACACACTCATATTAGGGATTGCTGTTAAAAAGGATAAGTCAAAAATCCCCTGATGGGTCTCCCCGTCGCTGCCAACAAGCCCTGCCCTGTCAATGGCAAAAACTACAGGCAGATTCTGGATGCACACATCATGAAGGATCTGGTCAAAGCCTCGCTGTAAAAAAGACGAATAAACGGCCACAACCGGCTTTAAGCCGCCTGCCGCCATTCCGGCTGCAGAAGTCACTGCATGCTCTTCTGCAATTCCCACGTCAAAAAAGCGGTCAGGATACAGACGGGAAAACCGCTTTAAGCCTGTTCCATCCGGCATGGCTGCCGTTACCGCCACAATTCTATTATCTTTTTCAGCCAGACGGCAGATGGTTTTGGAAAACACATCCGTATAGCTGGGATTTTTCTTCTTCTTTTTCGGCTCCCCGGTAATGATATCAAAAGGATCAACCCCGTGGAACTTGGAGGGATTCCTCTCTGCAGGAGCATATCCCTTACCTTTTTGAGTGATCACATGGACCAGCACGGTATGGGGAAGCTTCTTTGCCTCCCGGAGAGTCCTGGAAAGGGCCTTTATATTATGGCCGTCCACCGGGCCAAGATAGGTGATCCCCATATTCTCAAACAGCATCCCAGGTATGAGCAGCTGCTTAATGCCGTTCTTTGTCCTGCTGATCTTATCGATGATCTGGTCTCCTACAACCGGAATCCGGGACAGCACGTTGGTCACGTGCTTTTTTAAGTCCAGATACCCTTCTCCGGTACGGATGCTGTTTAAATAAGTGGGCATACCTCCTACATTTTCTGAGATGGACATATTGTTATCGTTGAGAATGATAATGAAATTCTTGTTCATTCTGGCCGCATTGTTCAAAGCCTCATAGGCCATGCCGCCTGTTAAAGCGCCGTCTCCGATGACGGATACCACAAAATGATCCTCTTCCAGCACATCCCTTGCCTGGGCCAGTCCCAGTCCGGCTGAAATGGAAGTGGAACTGTGTCCGGTATCAAAGGCATCACATGGGCTTTCCTTTCTCTTGGGGAAGCCGCTCATGCCGCCGTACTGCCGCAGATCGTCAAATTCCGCTCTCCTGCCGCTTAATATCTTATGAGTATAGGACTGATGTCCTACATCCCAGATAACCTTATCCTTTGGAAGGTCAAAAGCAAGGTAAATGGCCATGGTCAGTTCCACCACTCCTAAGTTAGAAGCCAGATGGCCGCCTGTTATGCTTATTTTCCCTACCAAAAAGTCACGGATTTCCTGGCTTAATATTTCAAGCTCCTGCTTTGTCAGCTTTTTAATATCCTCTGGCCCGTTAATTAATTCCAGTATCATATTCTTATCAGATCCTTTATTTGCGTCATCGTTCAGCCATTTGCATAACTGAACTTCGGCTTACTTTTCCCGGTTTACCAGCATACGGATCAGCTCTTCCAGAAATTCATTCTGCCCTGGAAGCTCATGGAGACAGGAAACCGCCTCTTCCGAAATCTTCTCCACATCCTGCTTCGCCTTTTTTAGTCCCTCCAGGGTTACATAGGTGGTCTTATGGTTCTTTTCATCGCTGAGTACAGGCTTTCCAAGAACCTCTTCGCTGCTGGTCAGATCCAGGATATCATCCTGTATCTGAAATGACTTCCCAAGGCAGGAGGCCATGTTTTCCACCACTTTCAGCTGTTTTTCATCCCCTCCGCCGAGAACGGCTCCGATCATCATGGCGGCCTCTATAAGCGCCCCAGTCTTCAGCCGGTAAATAAAATCAAGCTTTTCCCTTGGAATGGGCTTTCCTGCCAGCTCCACATCAACGGTCTGACCGCCTATCATTCCAAAGATCCCTGTTTTTTCTGCCAAAATCCCCATGCACCTGGCGACCAGATCCGGTCTGTCCGTCATGGAAAGGGCTTTTGCAGCTGTCTCCATGGAGTAAATGAGCAGGCCATCTCCTGCCAGCACCGCCATGTCATAACCGAACTTGACCCATGCCGTAGGAAGCCCCCGGCGCAGGGTATCATTATCCATGCAGGGAAGGTCATCGTGGATCAAAGAGGAGGTATGAATCATCTCAATCGCCGCCATAAAAGGCTCAATCTCTTTCCCCTGGCCGCCGAATAAGCGGTAGGTTTCTTCCATCAGCATGGGACGAAGCCTCTTTCCTCCGGCCCTGACACTGTAATCCATTGCCGCCAGCACCGTACTCTGATAGCCCTCCACCGGAGGCAGGTAGTTTTCTACAACACGCCCCACTTCCTCTGTACGGGCAGAAAACATTTCATTAAAGTTCATGTTCCTCACCATTTTCCTCTAACACGATAATCTTTTTTTCAACTTTATCTATTTTTTCATTGCAGAACTTTACCAGCTTCATGCCGGTCTCATAATACTGGAAGGATTCCTCCAGGGAGCTCTCTCCGCTTTCCAGTTTTTTAATGAGCTCTTCCAGCTCTCCAAATGTCTCTTCAATGGTTTTTTCTTTTTTTGCCGCCATAAATCAGGTTCTCCTTATTTCCTGTCTCCATGAACTTCGTCACGCCGGCCGCCAAATTAACCGGATTCCGCCGGGGTAACGCGGGAGACAACAGCCTCCATGCTTCCATCCCTAAGCCTCAGCCCTATCCTGTCACCGGCTTTTACCTGCTTCACCGAATCGATCCGCTTATCATTTTCATCGGTCACAAAACCGTATCCGCCTCCCATCCTCTTTAAAGGGGATTCTGCTTCCAGGCGGCTGATAAAAAGCTCCAGCCTGTGTCTGTCCCGGACTGCCTGCTTTTCTATGAGCTGTTTTATGCGAAGCTTTCCTTCTTCCACCCTTGCACGGTCAGAGGCCGCCTTGGACAGAATAAGGCTTTTTAGCTTGTCCTCCATGTCCACAAGCCTTTGCCTGCTTTCATGGATACTTCGCCTGGGGTCATATAGTTTTAGTTTTAAGGCGTACTGGTTCCCATGGAACCGGCAGCGTTCCAGCTTCCTTTCCATGGTCCTTAAAAGGGTGTGGCCGTACATCTCCGCCTGTTCCTCAAACAGGCTGTAATCAAATACAGCCAGCTCTGCGGCTGCAGAAGGCGTGGGGGCACGCATGTCCGCCACATAATCCGTAATGGTCACATCGGTTTCGTGGCCTACGGCAGAGATCACAGGAGTGCTGCAGTTAAAAACAGCCCTTGCCACAACTTCCTCATTAAATGCCCACAAATCCTCAATGGAACCGCCGCCCCTGCCTACGATCAGAACATCAAGCCCCATCTGGTCCAGGGTTTCGATTCCTTTTACAATGCTTTCCTTTGCGCTCTCCCCCTGGACAAGGGCCGGGTAGAGATAAAGCTGCACATAAGGGTTTCGTCTGGCCGATATATTCATAATATCCCGGATAGCCGCTCCGGTGGGAGCTGTCACGATTCCTACGGTTTTCCCGTACTTTGGAATGGGTTTCTTATATTCAGGGGCAAACATCCCCATCTCTTCCAGTTCATCACGCAGTTTCTGGAACCTTTCAAACAGGTCACCGATTCCTTCTTTTGTGATCTCCTGGGCATAGAGCTGGTATCTTCCGTCCCGCTCATAAACCTCCACGCTGCCCTTTACCACCACCTGCTGCCCTTCCTCCAGCTTAAAAGCAAGTCCTTTCCTGTGCCCGGCAAACATCACTGCCGCCATAGACGATTTCCCGTCCTTTAAGGTAAAGTAAATATGGCCGGAAGTATGGTACTTGCAGTTGGAGACTTCGCCCTTAACGGAAATCCGGTTCAGGGCAAAATCCTGGGCAAACATATCCTTAATATAGGCATTGACCTGGGTAACGGAATACACACTTGCCATATATTACACCAGCTTTGCCAGGACTCCGTTAATAAATGCCGGAGCTTCATTCCCGCCGTACTTTTTAGCCAGTTCCACAGCCTCATTGATGGCTACCTTTTCCGGCACATCTTCATCAAATAAAATCTCATACAGAGCCAGGCGGAGAATGGTAAGTTCAGCCTTACCCATACGTTTTGTCTTCCAGCCTTCGGCTACTTCATTGATCTTTGAATCCAGTTCAGGGATTCTGACCATAACGGACTCTGCCCTTTCTCTTAAATAAGCAGCATTTTCTTCACTCATATCCACATCATGGATGATCTCCTCTACGCCCTCGGCGTTTAAATCATCCTCTTTTGGTTCCTCAAAATATTGAATAAGCTGCCCTGTCTTCTCCTCTGCTGGATAAAAATCCGCACAAAAGAGCATTTTAAAGCAGTGTTCGCGCATTTTACTTCTGGTCATTTCCCATGGTCCTCCTATTGGTGATTTTCTGGACATTTGGAATTATTATACCTTACCAGGGTTTTTTATACAATAGAAACTTTGCTATTCTCCAAAAACCGCCGGATATTATCAAGCACTTTTTCGCTTAAAAGCCCAAAGGCCTGCCTGGTTCTCCCGGCCGAAGCATTGACGCAAAACACCCTGGGATGCTTTAAAAGTTCTCCATCTCCGGCAGCTCCCGCCGTATCGCAGGCAAACCGGTTGTCACCGGCCTCCAGCCAGTTTTTTAAATCCTCCGGTTCAAAAGCAGGCCCAATGGATGTATTAAACAGGATCTTTCCATTTCCAAGCCTTTTGAATTCTTCTTCGTGCAGAAGGATCACATTCTTATTTAAGCAGGTAAATACCACTTCACTGCCCTCTAAAAGCTCTCCTAACGGGCGGTACCCGATTCCTTTTTCCTCGTACTGGGGCTTTCTGCTTCTGCTGTAATAGGATACATCCGCTCCCAGAAGCTTTAAAGCATTTCCGACCATCCCGCCGGAAACACCCATTCCTACAATTCCTACCTTTAATCCGGTGATTTCTACCGGCATATCCTTCCACATGGGCCTGTCATATCCATGAAGAAAGCGCACCAGTTCACAGATTGCATATTCCACCACTCCAACATCGCCGTAATCGCGGATCCCGTAAACCGTAATCCCGTGCTGTTCCGCATAAGCGATGTCAACGTTTGCGCTTTCCTTTGAATAAAGGCTGCAGCACATCCCAACATACCTGATATTGGGACATCTTTCAAAGACATGCCGGCTGATTTTGGAGGTGTAGCTTAAAAGCACCCCATCCGCATCTCCGATTCTCCTTACGATCTCCTCGTCATCACTGGGAATATCCTGGTACATCACTACCTGTTTTGCATAGTGGAAAAGCTCTTTCTCCGCTTCTTCCACCAAGCTTACCGGCTCTATGGCAACCAACTTCTCAAACATCTTCTTATCCTCCGTTAAGCGGATATTCGCAATCCGCAGACTTACTTGATTGGATCAAGCGGATATTCGCAATCCGCCTTGCTACTTGATTCGGTTAAAAAACAATGGGTGACACAATATTCTGCAGAACAGCCACCACACTCCAACCGGCAATGGCACTGGTGCTTGAATAAATATCCACAACAGCCTTCACACCTTCGATTTCCGCAGTGATCTTATGATCATCCCCAATCATTCCCGGAACACTGTGAATGTTCACTCTGGTTTTCTCCGGTCCGACAGTTGCCAGGGAAGACGCTACCGCAACATTTACCTTTGTAGGAAGAAGCCCGATCGCCTCTTTTGCATTGCCGTCAAACACCATGGTGCTTTCTTCATCGGTCATTAAATGTTCCTCAAAAAGAGGGGTATTTCTTAAGGATTCCGGTCCTTTTCTTGTCTCGATCCCGGCTGTGGCCTCTCCCATGAGAGAAACCGTACGGAGCACATCAAAGCCGCCCACCGCTCCTGATGCGATGTGCACCCTGGTATTATGTTTAACGGCCGTGGCCTTCACTTTCTCATAAAATTCCTTATCCGCAAAAGCACCAATAGACAGCACAATGAGATTGCAGCCATTTGACAGGATCTTCTCCGCCATGTCCTTAACCGAAGTTCCGGATGCCGCCTCAGCGATGTAATCCGGTTTTAATTCCAGCAGTTCATCGATTCCAGAACAGGAGCTGCAGCAAACTTCCTTAGCAAGGGCATCTGTCTTTTCCTTTGTCCTTCCAACGATCCCAACCAGCTCATACTCCGGCAATAAGCCATCTCTCCATGCTCCTGCAATAATCCCTCCAAGATAACCGTTTCCAATAATTCCAAGTCTAAGCTTATTCATGCTTTTCTCCTTTTAGTAATTTTAAAAACATTAAATTTCATTATACCTGAAATGAACAGGACTTTCAAGGAGTGCCGGCCCCCATGGTTCTTCTGCAGAGCCTAAAGCTGGAATGTAAACTGATTCTTTCCTTTTCTCTTTGCCTGATACAATGCCTGATCAGCCCGTCTTAAAATAGCGTCGTATTCCGTCTCATTTTCTCCTACCAGGGTGATCCCAATACTTGCATGTATGGTTCCGGAGGCGTGGAACGCATTTAATATCCGTCTTGCAATGGTCTCAGGCTGTTTTCTCCCGCCTAAGCCGTACAGCCAGACGCAAAACTCATCTCCCCCAAAGCGGACAATCACATCCTCTTCTCTTGTACAGGCGCTCAAGATCCGCCCTGCCTGGGTCAAAACCAGATCTCCCTTATGATGGCCGAAGGTGTCATTAATTTTCTTGAAATCGTCAATATCAAGAAACATACAGGCATAAAACCTCTTTTTCCCTCCGCCTTTCATTCTCTGCTCCACCAGTTTTCTTGCTGTTTCTCTGGTATAAACGCCTGTTAAATAATCCTTTTGCGCCTGTTTTGTTTCCTTTTTCCGTAAATAGATAATACAAATAAGAAGAAAGACCGTACAGGCCACCATGGCCGCTGAGCTTGCAATAAAGATATCAGACCGTCTTCTGATCTTGTAAAGAACACTATCATAGCCTTCCACTTCCACCAGGGAAGCCACCATCCAGTCTTCAACTCCTGCAGGCTGATAAGAAAGAAGCTTTCTGCTGCCCCCCTGATAGTAGGTGGCATACCCGGAAGAGCCGCTTTCTACCGTCTTTTCCATCTGCTCCAAAGATTGTCCTTCCCTAAATTCCATGGTTTTCAGTATATCAAAAATATTGGCATAATTTTCGTACCCAGGGAACGGGATCACCAGTTCTCCTGATTTTGTGAATACCAGACTGGCACCATTTGGGCCTGGCTCTACACTATTTAAATACTTCCCCAGTTCTTCAGAGGTATACTCCATACATGCCGCCCCTTCTGCCCTGTCCCCTCTTATGACCGGAACAGTCAGAACAATTCCGCCCAGCCCGTTAAAGTCTTCCGGAGGCAGCCTGAAAACACTGTTTTCTCCCTTTAATGCTCTCTGATAATCAATGCGCGCAGAAACATCCTGGGATTTATTGTTTCCATAATACATGATTCCCTGCCCGTCGGAAATTCCAAACCGTAAGCCCTCCCTTTTAAAGGCCTCTGTTTTTTCCTGCCATTTCTCTTTTTCCGTTCCCTCCGGCATATCACTGTATGCAGAAAACACCTCCAGCATTTCAAACCTTTCCCGGATTATTCTCTGAAGATAGGCTGATGCCTCGTCATTCTCCCTCTTTAAATCCTGGTAAGCCTGTTCTGCCAGGCTTTGTTCCACCTCTCTGAAATAATAAATGTTTAAAGCGAATATCCCCATAATTACCGATACCACCAGACCAAACAAAGTCATAACCCTCACCGAGTAGCGGTCTTTCTCCCTATCAGTCATCATATATGAAAACACCTGTCCTTTAAGAATTCTTTGATATATTTGGAGTTCATTCAATAATTTTTCTCATTTGAACGCAAAGAAAAGCGGGGGCCTGAACCTTTTCCCGGTTCGCCCCCGCGATAGACCTTTTTTATCTATTTATTCTCATCCAATGCTACACCGGCAATCCGGATGTTTACATCCAGAACCGTCAAGCCTGTCATGTTCTCAATGGCGTTCTGCACCTTCTCCTGGACTTTCTCACTGACGGTAGGTATGCTGTAACCGTATTTGATGTTTAAGGATAAATCCACGGATACATGTTCTTCTGTCAGTTCCACCTTAACACCCTTGGATAAATTTTTCATGCCCAGCTTTGCCACCAGCTCATTGGTGATATTGCCGGCCATGGAATCCACACCTTCTACCTCGGTTGCTGCAAGACCTGCAATGATAGCCACCACATCGTCTGCAATCTGTACTTCGCCAATTTTATCTTTTTCATATACCTTGTGAGTATTTCTGCTTTCCATTTCTGCCACAGCGATTCCCTCCTGTACTCATATTTGTATACTAATGAATCAACTGGATATGCAGGCATATCCGCCTGATTCACAAGCTGGAGATTGAAAGATGTCTTACTTTCAACCATTTAGGTTCTGGAATCATTATAGCAAAACTGTCCACAGTTTGCAAAGGCTTTTTACTCTTCCAGTTTCATAAGGGTGATTACGATATTTTCCGCCCCTACTTCGGTTTTCCTCTTAACGATGTCCTCAATCTGAGCACGCTGAGGATCTGAGATGCTGGAAGCGTTGATGACAACATCCACTTTTCCGCTGGAAATGCTGACCACAGGATCTGCAAATCCTTTGGCAAGCAGAAGGGTTTCTGCTGCATTTTCTTTTTCAGCAATCGCCGTCATATCGATCATTTCCTGAATGGCCTGCTGCTTTGCGGCTTCCTCAATGTTAGGATTGTTAATTAAGTTCATTAAGGTATCCTTATTCTTTGCCCTTACCTGCTCTCTGTTTAACTGTACACTGGATATGTATTCTGATACGTTCATTCCGCTGGTAAGCACTGCTTCTCCAGGATTGTCAAGGCCGGTTGGGGCTGCCTGTGTCTCATTAGCTGCCAGATCTACAGATCCATCACTTTCTAAAGCTGTATCTGTACTTCCTGCTGCCAGTTTATCAATATCCTCAGCATCCTGGTCAAGACTTGCAATTTCCTGACTGTTGTCACTGCCGGTAAGGGACTGGTTTTCCGCAAAAATATCTTCTTCAGAAATATCAGTCATTCCAGCCTCATAGACGTCTGTCCCGGAAGCGGCCTCCTGCTTTCCTGCATAGTTTAAATATCCAGCGGCAGCGATCATAACGGCTAAGGTGGTGATAATAATCTGGTTTCTTCGGAACAGTTTCTTCATATCCATTTTCTTTGGGGTTTTAGGGACCTTGGGTTCATTGCTTGTTTTCCAAATTCTCATACATGACACTCCTTTTTATTCCACCCTCTTTAATACTTTTATTTTATGTGGGGGCAGGTTAAATAATGCTTCCATGGCACCGGAAATTTCAGCTTTTACCGTTGGACTGCCTCCGCCCTGGGCACTGATGATAATTCCTTCTATTTCCGGACGTATCTCCTTCTCCACAATGGGAGATGTATTTTCTCCTGAACCAGTCAGAATTGTGTTTTCCTTGCTCTCTGCGCTGGTGATCTTTCTGGTTCCTCCGGAGCTGTCCTTTTCCTCAGTAGATGAATCCGAACTGTCCTTATCGACCCGGAGTACCTTCTCCTCTGAGGATTTCAGCACGATCATAACTTCTACCTGACCGACCCCATCCACGGTTTTTAAGATTTTCTTCACCCTCGCCTCCAATTGCTCCTCATAGGTCCGGTCTGTTCCTGCAAGGGCAGCCATTTGCGAATCCCCAGGCTCTGTCACAATCCCTTGCTGCAATGTCGTCTGGTTTTTGCTTTCTGCTGTCTTTTCTACCCTGGCAGCCATACCCGAACCGGAGGGAAATGTAAGGATCAGGATAATCATTCCAATCGCCAGCAGGATCAGCCATTTATCCTTTCCCATCTTCCATTTGAATTTCAATATCCTGTTCCTCCAAATCATAATATTCCGCAATCCGTCTTCTAAGACCAGAAAGCCGGGAATTTTCTTCCTGCTTCTGTTTTCTCACGTCCTCCTGTGCCCTGTCGTCAACTTGTTCCTGTTCCGTACCGGCTATTTTCACTTCTTCCACTTCCGGTACTTTTTTTACCGGCATCCCCCCATTTCCGGAAACCGCAATATCTTCCGTCTCCTTTCCGGTTCCTCCCGATGACAAAACCATGGTCACCCGCACTACATGGCCAAAGGTACTGCTTTCCTGATCCTTGTCAATCTCCGCCCTGGTCTCCCTGCAGGTAAAACCGTCGGTCTCAGCCATGGTCTTTAAATCCGTTCCAACCGCTTCCTCATATCTGGCAATCATGCTCTCCAGCCTTTTGCCTTCCATATCTGAAAGCTTCCCTGTCAGCTCTCCGGCTTCCTTTTTAAGGCTTATGGACTCAAAATAGTAAGCAATTGTATCATCAAGCCTCAATCCCCCTGTAATAGGCTTTAACACCAAAAGGATCAGAACCATGCCGGAAAATAATTTTATGTATTTTTCATATTTTTTATTTGGCAGGAGGTTTCCCACCACGGTTATAAAAATCAGGTAATAGGTTATATTACGTATCCAGCTAAACAATTCTTCCATGCCACTCACCCTGTATAATAGGTCACATTGGTAGAAGCGCATACAAGCGCTATGGTAACAACAAAGAGGATCACAGCGGAGGCCGCTACAGATAAAAGCATTTTATGGCCTTTTGCCATTTCAGAAATACAGGAAACAATCCTTTTATCACAGACAGGCTGCAAAAGGGCGGCAACGCACTGATATAAAACCATCAGCACTGCCAATTTAAGCAAAGGAATCACGGAGAGGATAAGGAGTATGATAATACCGGCCGCGCCAATGGTATTTTTTATAAGTACCCCGGACCCCAGCACCATCTGGGCAACCGAGCTGACTCCCTGGCCGATTCCCGGAATGGCTCCGATCAGCTTCTGAACGGCCCCTGTCTTTATGGAATCCACATAGGGCAGAACCATGGACTGTATAAGATGGAATCCAAGCACAACTCCTACCAGAGTCTTTAGGCTCCAGGAAACCACCTGTTCCAACAGCTCCGTAAGCTTTGAAAGCATTTCTTCCTTTGCAATGTGGCCTGCCATGACTAAAAGGGCATAAACTCTTATGAGCGACAAGAGCACCTGTCCCAAAAGCCACTGGGCGGCAACGATGACAAATAATGTGAACTCATAAGAAGCTGCCGCCGATGCACTGCTTCCCGCAAATGCCGCCGCCAGGAAATAGGCAGGCATCAATACCTTTGTAAAATCCAGGATCTGCCCCACCACATTTGCCGTGATGGTAACGCTGGTGAAAAAACTGGCCGCCAGATAGGTAAATAAAAGCAAATAGGTGACAAAAAATCCGGTTTCTGAAATCTGGCTTCCAGTAAATACGCTGGAGAAATTGGAAAACACAGCTCCAATGATTCCAAGCACCATGATCTGTCCCATCATATGTCCGCTGTTTCTTATTTCTCCCATCAGCAGATCTTTAAGAGCTTTTCCGGCCTGTCCCATAACCTCGTTTAATTTTCCATCCATCAGATCCTTCATAAGCTCTTTAAAGGAAAGGTTCATGCCCTGGTTCCCCTTTGCCTGGTCCAGAAATTGCTGGATATCCGTTAAATCATATTGATCCAGGTCTAAATTTTCCGCCGGGGCTGCTGCTTCCTTTCCCGGAGATGTTTCCGCTCCCAGGCTGTCCTTACAAAAAAACAGTACTGTCAAAAGGCACATCAGGAAAAAGGCGGTTCTTTTCATGGTCTTTCTCCCTTCTGTCATGATAAAAATACCTGCAGCGTCTGGATCAGCGCAAGGAGAATGGGCATGCTGACAGCCAGAACGGACAGCTTTCCAAATATCTCTATCTGAGTCCCAACGGCTCCATATCCGGCATCCTTGCATATCCCGGCGGCAAATTCTGCGATATAGGTAATTCCTATCATCTTCACCAGAGTGGATAAATAGATGCTGTTGATCTTAATATAGGACTGGATCTCCTTCATGGTATCCAGAATGGTGGTAAGCTTTCCTATGCCGTAAAAAAAGATAAAAAAGCCCGCCGCCATGACCAGATAGGTCCCGTATTCCCCTTTCATTCCCTTTAAGGAAACTGCTAACAGCACCGCTACAATTCCTGTTATGGCTATGGTTACTACGGTCATGCGCTCACCTACAATGCAAATAAATTTTTAATGGATTCAAATAACTGATAAATATAAGGCACCAGCCAGAACAGCACCAGGATCAGCCCCGCGAGGCTTGTTAAGAATGCCTGTTCTTCCCGCCCACTGTGTTTTAATACCTGGCAGATGACGGAAACCAGGATTCCAACTGCTGCAATTTTAAAAATCAAATTGACCCCCATGCTATCCTCCTTAATACATAACGATTGTTAGGAATAAACCGCCCATGATACCCAGGCTGGTATAGAGGCGGCTTTTCTCCTGCTTATGTTTTCTCAAATAACCGATTGTTAAGTCCAGCTGCTCTAAGTATAAAAGAATATTCCGCTCCTGCATGTCCATATCCAGGTACCCCAAATGCTCTCCCAGGCCTTTTAAATTCTGTTTGTCCTCTTTTGATAAGCAGACTTCTCTGGGAAGCTTGTCAATTTCCTCCTGCCAGACGGTATAAAAGGATTCCCTCTGTTGTGAGGAAAGCCGTTCCGACACGTGCTCAAACAAAACACCGATCTCCCCCCCGGCCTTTCTGCCGGCCTGCTCGAATGCCTCCGTCAGCGGGGAATTGGCATAAACAATCTCACCCTTCAGAAGAAAAATCATTTTACGAAGTTTCTCAACGGTCTTTAAATGCTCGTTCCATTGGGCCGCCATAAAAAATCCCAGGCCGGAGCATGATATAATGACCAGAAGAGCTCCTAATATCCGCAGCCACGTATTATCCATAAGCCATGCACTCCTGCCTGTCCCACCGCATTCCCATCTGGTGCACCTGTGCCTTGTAGAGCTGTGTTCCCCTGGAATCATAAATCTGGTCAATGTTTCCGATCCTTCCCAGGTTATTTAACACCACATATCTCTCAAAGATCCGCTCTTCCACCAGCTTTCTTAAAATCGGCTTCTGCTTTAAATCATCTATCGAGTTCCCATGAACCGTGGCAATCAGCTTGCAGCCGCAGTTCATCACGTATTCCATTGCTTCCAGATCCTCCCGGCTTCCGATCTCATCTACGGCGATCACCCTGGGAGACATGGTCCGTATCAGCATCATCATCCCTCTTGCCTTTGGGCAGCAGTCCAAAATATCGGTACGGATTCCCAATTCATTCTGAGGGGTCCCCTGATAACAGGCCCCAATCTCAGAACGTTCATCAACCACCCCTACGGTAAGGCCTGCATGCTCCTCAGAACCGTTGGAAACCTGGCGGATCAAATCTCTTAACAAAGTGGTCTTCCCGCATCTGGGAGGGGAAATGATCAGAGTGTGATAGATTTCTCTCCCTTCCTCATAAAGATAGGGCAAAACCACAGAGGCGCAGCCCTTCACCTGATGGGACAGCCGGACGTTGATAAAGGATATGTATTTCATGGCCTTAATTCCGGATTCGTCTAAAATGGTCTTTCCAGCGATTCCGATCCGGTGTCCTCCCTGAATGGTAATGAACCCCTGTTTCATCTCTTCTTCAAAGGCATACAAAGAATAATTGCTCATGTACTCCATGGTTTCCTTAAGCTCATTTTTCAAGACTATATAGGCGTCCTTTCCTTCTTTGCTCAGGGAACCCCTGGGAGTCACATAATACTCCTCATTCCGGTATACCATTAAAAGAGGAGCCGCTACCCGGAGCCTGATTTCCTGAACCTCGTCGAAGCTGACGGTCACCTGGTTTAAAATTTCTCTTATGCTCCTGGAAAATATATTGATTAGCTCGTCTTTCCTCTCCACCTTCATCCCTCCTCTTACCTCAATATATGTAGGGTGGGACAAATTATGACTGAAAAACTTTTGGCTTGCTGAAAGGCATTTTAATACGCCGGGCATAAAAAAAGAGCTTATTCTGATGATCCTTACGAAACATCGGAATAAGCCCAAAGATGATTTGATTTTGATTTAATTCCCTAATACTCTTCTGACTGAAACAACCGGCATAAAATCCACGGAGGATATTTTAATCCCATCCTTTGGACCGCTTGCATGGATCAGCTGATTCTGCCCTATGTAAATACCGGTATGACCTATGTAAGATACGATATCGCCAGGCCGGGCATTTTCAATTCCGCCTACGTCAATTCCTGCTTCTCCCTGGGCCTCAGAGGTCCTTGGAAGGTTAATGCCAAATTGCTTATAAACGCTTAGCACAAATCCGGAACAGTCGGCGCCTGATGTAAGGCTTGTCCCGCCATATACATAAGGATTTCCAAGAAACTGTTTTGCAAAAGAAACAACCTGATCCCCTGTTCCTGCCGGAAAATCCGGTCCTGTCTGGGAAAAATCTTTTCCGGGACCAGCTCCAAGGCCAGCTCCTGGGCCAATCTGCTGCTCAAAGGGCGGCGGAGCCACAATGGGAATCACCGTATTGGCGGCCATATCTGCTCTGGCAGTAAAATGATTAGCGGCCATAAATACCAGGCCTGTAAACAGGGTTGCGATCCACTTTTTTCTTTGCATTGTTCTTCTCTCCTGATATGATATTGTTATATGCCCATATCCGCTGCATCTTCGGATAAGAATCTGTGGTATGTGGCGTGATTTCCATGAAATTTAATATAATAACGGTAATTATCCATAGATGAATCCTCAAAAAATATGATGTAATCGAAATCTTCTTCCTGAGACTTCAAACAGATAACCTTGCCGTCGGCAAATTTATGAAAGACCTTCAAGATATCTTCTAAAGTTGTATTCGGTTTTTCTACGGTTTCAATGAATTCCTTTAAGAAACCATTGTCCTTTTTATGGTAATATACGTATTCAATTCCTTCCGGCGGAATCTCAAAGCAAAAGCGTTCCTGGCTTTTTGTGATTCTGATTTCTCCCAAATGCTCTTTTACATATTCCTTAAAGCCTTCCAATGCGGCTCTTGTTTCCTCAGGAGAGCCTTCGCGTATTTTCAGTATCTTCATCAATGGACGTCCAGGATAGTAGAAACGAATCGGTTCTTTCTCATATCCTAATTTTATCTGCACTTCTTTTATTGAATTCATGAGCATCTGCTCTAAGGCATCATATTGCATATTTATCACTCCAGTCATTTTCCAGTAGTGTCCATGTCAAGCGGATATTCGCAATCCGCGCCCCTGCTTGCTCACAGCGTGCCCCGCTTCACCGGGCATAACTGACAAGCAGTTAGCGCTGCCTGTCAATTAATTATACTGTTACAGATGGGACATGTCAAGGTTTCAGAACACAGGAAAGATGCTGTTTGCCGCCGGTCAATCGGCAGCAAACAGCATCTGAATCTCAATTTCTTATTAAATAATCAAAAGCACTTAATGAAGCACTGGCCCCAGATCCCATTGCAATGACAATCTGCTTATAAACACTGTCCGTGCAGTCTCCTGCTGCAAAAACTCCAGGCAGACTGGTTGCATTGCGGTCATCAACAATAATCTCACCAATGCGGTTGCGTTCAATGGTTTCACCCAGCCAGTCCGTATTGGCGATAAGACCGATCTGAACAAATACCCCCTGCAGCTCCATATGATGGACTGCTCCAGATTCACGTTCCATATAAGTAATGCCGTTTACCTTATCAGTTCCGGTAATTTCTTTTGTTTGAACGTTCTTTAAGACTGTTACATTAGGCAGACTGTAAAGGCGCTTCTGGAGAATTGCATCCGCTTTCAGCTCAGGCATAAACTCAAATACCGTTACATGGCTGGCAATTCCTGCAAGATCGATAGCAGCTTCAATGCCGGAATTACCGCCTCCGATCACTGCCACCTGTTTTCCTTTATAAAGGGGGCCGTCACAATGGGGGCAATAAGCAACTCCCTTATTCTTAAATTCCGCCTCTCCCGGTATCCCAACATTCCTCCAACGGGCTCCCGTGGAAAGGATCACCGCCTTGCTTTTTAAGACAGCGCCGTTTTCCAGTTCCACCTCAATGAATTCTTTTCTTTCCAGGCGTCTGGCACGCTGTGCATTCATAATATCTACATCATAATTACTAACATGCTGCTCCAGGATTTCTGCAAACTTGGGACCTTCGGTGTATCCTACGCTGATCAGATTTTCAATTCCCAGTGTCTCTCTCACCTGACCGCCAAAGCGTTCAGCAACAACCCCTGTGCGTATGCCCTTGCGCGCCGCATAAATGGCTGCGCTGGCTCCTGCAGGACCGCCTCCGATTACAAGGATATCAAACGGTTCTTTCTTCTCAAACTCTGAAATATCAGGCCCGCTGCCTAATTTTCCAAGAATCTCTTCCAGTGTCATGCGCCCGCCGCCAAAAAACTCACCATTTAATAAAACCGTAGGCACAGCCATTATATTTTTACTCTCCGCCTCATCTTTAAAGGCTGCACCGTCGATCATGGTATGGGTAATGCCGGGATTTAAAATGCTCATCAGGTTAAGGGCCTGCACCACCTCCGGGCAATTATGGCAGCTTAAGCTGATATAGGTTTCAAAGTGATACTCACCCTTAATACGTTTCACCTGGTCAATTAATTTACCGTCAACTTTGGGAGCTCTTCCGCTTACCTGTAAAAGAGCCAGTACCAGGGAGGTAAATTCATGGCCCAAAGGAATGCCTGCAAACGTGACCCCAAAGTCTTCTTCCATACGGTTAATGCTAAAGCTGGGAGTTCTGGGCAGTTTTACCTGTTCTGTCTTAATTCCCGGTGACAGGGCGGTCAGCTCATCCATCAGAGCCATCATGTCTTTTGATACACTGTCAGATCCTGCGCTGATTTTAATCAGCACATCGTTTTCCAGAAGCTGGAGATACTCAGCCAGTTGATTCTTAATATCCGCATCCAGCATCATAAGCTTTACTCCTTAGATTTTCCCTACCAGGTCAAGACTTGGTTTCAGTGTGGCTCCGCCCTCTTTCCATTTTGCCGGGCAAACCTCGCCAGGGTTGCTCCTTACGTACTGGGCAGCCTTGATCTTATCAATAAGAATGTTCGCATCGCGGCCAATGTTTCCGGCGTTGATCTCTACTGACTGAATGATGCCGTCCGGGTCAACGATAAAAGTACCACGGTCCGCAAGTCCATCTGCTTCGATCAATACGTCAAAATTGCGGGAAAGTGTATGAGAGGGATCTCCAATCATGACATAGGTCAAGTTGCGTATTTTATCTGAATTGTCATGCCAGGCCTTGTGGGTATAATGAGTATCCGTAGATACGGAATAAACTTCAGCGCCCAGCTTCTTGAATGTCTCATAATTGTTCTGCAAATCTTCCAGCTCCGTTGGGCAAACAAAGGTGAAATCCGCAGGATAAAAGCAGATAATGCTCCACTTCCCCTTAAAATCTGCCTCTGTTACCTCTACAAACTTTCCGTTGTGATACGCCTGCGCTTTGAATGGTTTTACTTCTGTTCCGATTAATGACATAATAATTTACCTCCTATGATTTTATATTTTAATTAAATGTTAACTTATCAGGAGTTTCCGTTGTTTCTATGGGCGGAAACTGTACTTTTTTCCGTGGAGGCCAGGCCCCCGGGAAAACAGCTGTGCGGCTGTGTGTAGGTTTGACATGTGGCAAAACAAATAAGAATATTTGCATTACCTAATTGATAATTAATATCAGTAATAATTACTATTATCAACTACACTTATAATATAATATTATTCCCTGATTGTCAATAGGCATTTCCAAAAATATCAATTCTTTTTCATGTTTAAATAATACATAGGGTATGTAATTAAGAAACATATAAGACCCTTAAAGTTTTTTGCTTGACATTACACAATATGCAATGTTGCAATTCATGTAATGATATCACAGGAATAACGAGAGAAAGGAATATGGAAAAACTAAGCTCGTTGGAATTCGTGAAATTAGATCATACAGAAATGATTAATAGAATTACCGCCAGATATTATAAACCAACCTATGATACTGTCCATATTAGACTGGATCATTCCGATGAGAAGAATCTGCAGAAGGAAGTTCTGGTCCAGGAGCATTTTCTTCCGGAAGCCTGGATTCCCTCATGGTGGACCAGGCTCTTCCGGAAAAGGGAGAAGCTTGCGGCTGGAAGGCTTCCCGCCTTACCTGCAAAAGCATTCCGTCTTTGACTTTTCCTTTTGGAAGCAAAACCTGTCCATTGCTTAGAATCAACCCGGCCTCACACCATTTCTTTATCCTGCTTCTGGATACGGACAACTGCTGCATTAAAAAAATATCTGTCCTCAAATCAAATCCAGTCGGAATCCTTATTTCCATTTCCATGGCATGATTCTCCCCGCAGGGAAATGCAGTGTCCACGGTTGTCACATAATATTCCGCCTTTGAAACTGCCGCTTCCACCTTGTTTCTCGCAAATAAGTCCCTGTCATTTCCGTATTTTTCCGCCAGTTCAGGATCATTTTGCAGAAATCCCTCATACTCTTCTTTCTCCAGACGACTGGCCAGCCTTCTCTCCCATATGGTCATATTCCAAGAGGTCTCACATTGTCCGCACCGGTAAATCAGCCAGACGTCTATGAGGCGGCCATTGGCATTGACTCTGAATTTTCCGCTGTTTATGAATTCTGTCTTTTTCCCGCATTTCGGGCACCTTCTTATGATGGCTGGAAGCTGGTTTGGCGTGACAATCCATTGTTTTCGTAAATTTCGATTCATGTACTTTCTCCATTTTTACAGTTGTTTCTTTAGACAACTGTAACACGCCATCTTTCTTTATCCCACCTCATACTCTCTTATGGAACAAAGAAAAGGCGGCGCACCATTTTCTTTCTGATGCACCGCCCTATTGTATTGCCTTATTTTTCTTTTCCTGAAGTACGATTCTCTGGATGCTTTTCTCGGAAAGGTAATAACGCTCCGCCAAATGCTTTACGCATATGCCGGAAACATAATCCGCATAAATGGATATATCCCGCCGCTTTCTTTCCTCTCTGGCTCCTGTCCTCTGGCCCCAGGTTCGTTTATTTTCCTGTTTTCTGGGGATATAAACATATTCCCCGTCTATATAATTCTGAATTAATTCCACCAGCTCTGCCGGTAAAATCTCATTCGCTTTCTGATAGCGCATTGCTGCCTCCCAAACATATTTTTACTGTCAGGAATAGCAAAGGCTATACAATTACTTATTTATATTAACTGCATAACCCGTGCTATGCAGCCTTTGAGGGTTCCATCATAAAAAAGCTCGCCTCCTTAAATAAACGCTTATCTTGCAACATAATTACAACCATTCTATCACATAAGGGATTATTGTAAACCTCATGTTTGATTCAGAAACGTATCAGAGCTTCAATGTTCAGTTTTTTATGACAACGCCAAGATACTTTGCCAGTTCCGCCGCCTGGTATAGGTCCACCACAGCGCCCCTGATCTCCGTACAGTTATCAGACATCACCAACCCCTGTATGGTGCTGTTGGTAAAATCCATTCCTTTCATCATAGTCTTAAAAAAGCTGGCATTTTCCAGATTTGCACGGTTCCATTCAAGCGCCTTGCAGCGGCACTGGGTCAGGGAACCTCCCCGGACCTGGGAATCGGTAAAGCGGATGTGTTCCAGTCTGGAAGAATCGAAATTAGCATAGTTGAAATTGCAGTCTTTTATTACGGTATGGAGCATGGTATTCCCGCAGAACTTTGTTCCCATACCCTTTGAGGAGGAAAATTCCACCCGGTTAAAATAACTGTCCTCAAAATTGCAGTTGGATATGTCGCAGGCCCGGAATGCCACGTCAGTAAACTCCCCTTTTTCAAAGCTGCAATCCTGAAATATGCAGTTTTCAAATATGACGGCGGAAAAACGCATGTGCGAGAGATCTTCCTCCATTACATGAAGATTTCTTATGAGAACATCGTTTACCGCTTCCTCCTGGTCTTTTCTGCGGTATAATTCATCTACACCTTCCAGAACAAAATCCATCACCTCCGGAAGGATGGGGATAAGAAGCTTCTGGCTCATATACCCTTTCCTTTCTCATCTTTTCTTCATTCCAAACAGTATAGTCCTTTCCTTATATTACCAAACTCTCAAATGACTTTCAAGTACATACAAAATGAAGACGCTGTAAACTTTCATGTTTTTTTCAAATCATAACCGCCGGTAAAACGGGCAATGCCGTCAACTTAAGAATTCAGGCACCTTTACCTGCTATATCTCTATCAGCTTACAAAAGCCAGCTGATATCTCCTCCAACCTGGGCGAATATCCATTTCTGACATAAAAAGAAGACACCCGGTTAGCAAGGACCACCCGTTCTTCATCACAAAGCCCCATCAGTACCCCAAGACAAGATGCTGCATTAAAATGATCTCCGGCTCCAGTCGACTTTACCGGATTTTCTACAAAATCAGTAGGAATACGTACCAGTCCCCGGCTGCTCATCAGCAAACTATCCTTTAATGTGTGGATTAACACCTCATCAACCCCATACCGTTTCCTCACTTCATGAGCAATCTCTGTTCCTTCCTGACAGCCTCCTAACAGCTGTTTTCCTATGGTAACTGCCTCATTTTCATTCATGCTTAAAATCGTCGTCCGTTTTGTGGAGAACATTGCCATCAGCCTTAAAACACCTTCCACCTCTTCCGGCATTTTTCGAGAAATATCGCACAGATCAAAAAATGCAAACTGTCCCTTATTACAGCACTCCTTGGACAACCCATGGTCGTAAGTCTCCTGCCAGAGGCGTTGGGAAAAAGACAGTTCACTCCAATTTACCAGTGCAATTAAATCAGCCTTAGAAAACATCTGATTTGCCTGCCCGGAAGTACACTTCATTACCAGCTCCCATACATCACCGGATAATTCACAGGAAGGTGCAAGCATTACCTTTCCATCCTGAAATTCCATACAGGTAGATTCCCCCGGAGGTGTAAACGGATATAAGGTACAAGGAAGAGCAGAAAATACATCTTCTGCCCTTCCTCCCTCTCCCAACATTCCGATGCAGGTAACGTCAAGTCCAAGGGTCCCCGCCCCCAGAGAGAAATAAGGCATATTTCCTCCCAGACTCTTTGATTCCACTTTTAGCTCCACCGAACAGCTTTTCCCTGCCTTACTCACCAGAAATTCACCAAACTCCTGTATCGTGGCAAACATCTTTGCGTTTGATGAAGCCGTTGCCGTTTGGGCAATCGGACGCACCGTTGTATCAACAAATCCATCAAACCCTGCAACAACACGCTTTTCCCTTATTTCCTTCCGTTTCCCGGAAAGATCACACAGCCGGTTCATAATTTTACCGCTGCCGCTTGGTCGGTAATTAAATAACAATCCGGATGAGTCTGCAAAATACTTGCAGGCACTTCCCTGGTTACCGGGCCATGAACAGTCTGGGAAAGAATATCTGCCTTATGGGCACCATTTGCTATAAGAATCACTGTTTTTGCTTCCATAATCTGCTTTAATCCCTGGGTAATTCCATGGGTTGGATGAAACTTTTCCCCAAAATATTTAGGCATCACGCTTCTCGTTACTTCATCTAATGGAATGATATGGGCTTCTACACCGAAATCCACTCCCGCTTCATTAAATCCCAGATGACCATTCATCCCAATCCCTAACACCGATACCATCAATGGACCGTATTTTAAGATATAATCATTCAATGCTTCCCGCTCTGCTTCGATCTCCTCTGCATCCCCATGAATCAAATGGACCTTTTCAAACGGCTTCTTTAGCGGCTTTAATAAATTCTCCTGATTAAAAAGCCCGCAGGAACCCCCGTCTTCATGAGAAAGCCCCACCCATTCATCTAAGGAAACATACTTGATCCGGCTGATATCAATCTGTCCTTCATTCACCATCTCTGTAAATTTATGTACCATTCCAAGAGGCGTATCCCCTCCCGGAAAACTGATCAGTCCTTCTGGTGTATTCTCAATACATTTCCCCACCAGTTCTGCCGCTTTCCGGCTCATTTCTTCATAATCCTTACAAATGATGATTTTCATCTGATCCTCCTAATCAATCATGTGAATACTCCTTAAGTATTCCAGATTTCGTTTTGCCGCTGCAAACGCCTGGGATGTGGTGGCCTTTGGCATATCCTGTTCAATCACTCCAATTCCCTCAAATCCAATCTCATCAAGTACTTTTTTTAATTCCTCATAGTCCACGATTCCATCCTTTAAATCTCCCATCACATCTATATCAAATGCGGTATCTGAATCAAGATGTTCCCTTTTGACACGGGCAAGAACATCATGGTCTACATTCTTAAAATGTAAGTAAGCAATTCTCTGTGGGTAACGGCGGATAAAAGAAATGGCACTGGTTTCCTTACAGCTTCCATCTCCGTTCACATAAGCATGATGTCCGATATCAAAGCATAAGTTTAACCCGGTGTAATCCATCAGACGGATAATCTCCTCTTCTGTTTCGATCATACTTTTAATATGAGGATGGTACACCACTTCAATCCCATATTCCTCTTTTGTAAATTTCCCCATCTGGTTGATTTTCTCTAAAAATTCATTCCATATCTCAGGCGGCATCTCCTGCTTCTTTTCACTGTATAATCCCACATCCGATTCATCCATTGCCACCAGATATTTTCCATCAAATGCTTTTAATCTGCGGCAAAGAGCTTCCACCCGGCCGCGGAACGAGGCAAAGGACGGCTCTTTGTCAAACTGGTAGCAGACCGTACCGGCACATACATTCAGCTTACGTGCGGACAATTCCTCCCAAAGCCTGCCCTCATCAACAGGGAGATATCCATCTGGTCCAAGTTCCAATGACTGGTATCCTGCTAAAGCCGCCTGATCAAGAAAAACAGGATAGGGGGTTTTTGACGGTGTTCCATCTGCATACCACACGCCCCAGGAACAGGGAGCGGTCGCTATCGTTATCTTACTCATATCTTCTCCTGTCCGTCATGTTGTCTTCTCATGACATCAATAATTTCTTCAAATAGTTTCAAGTCATCCACCGCATCTTCCAATACGGTTTTCGGCTGCTTTCCTGTTTTCACACACTCTGCAAATAATAGCAGTTCCGTCTGGAATGCATCGCGGAAATCAGGTCCATAGTGAGTTGTTTTTGTCTCTGTCTCCGTAGAATCAATCACCTCTACGCTGGCAGGCTGATAGCGGATATAAGGAGTTTCGTATTTCACATGAATCTTCCGGTTCTTTTGGAAAATCTCAATTGCTGCATCAAACTGCACCACATTCTGATTATTTATTAATTCATAGGTAGCCAAAAATCCATCAAATTCCATGACTACAATCACTTGTTCCCCACCAAAAGCAGTCATAACTGAATGAATCTTCTTTGGCATGCCAAACAGTTCCCTGACTGCTGAAAAAGAATGGCAGCCAAGTCCGGTCATCATCTGGTAGGTCGTACGTTCTTCATCGGTTGCCGAAGCGCCAATTGCCCGGTCAAGATGTGCCCTTCTTCTGGCATTTCCCTCTGCAATCACCTCTGCCGGAACATCCTTTGGATAAAAAACAGGTCTGGTCTGTCCAATAAAAAATGGTCCTTCCAGGATGATATCGCGAAAACGAAGGTATTCTGTGGTTTTTTTCTGGCTTTCTAAAATTTCTTTTGCCTTTAAAAAAGGTCCCGCGTAACGCCGCATATATCCAACCATAACAATTAATTCCGGATACTTCTTTTTTAACTCAATTAATTCTTTCAGTTCGTCGCTGCATAAAGTAACCGGTTTTTCCACAAACACGTGCTTTCCTGCCTTTAATGCACAAGCAGCATATTCTCCATGGTACTGGTCAGGGGAAAGAATCAGTACCCCGTCAATGTCTGCCTGTTCGATCAACTCTATGGCATTTAAGTACCCATTGGGAATATGATATTTCTTCTGTACAAACTCCACCAGACTTTCTGATACATCTGAAACAGCAGTAATGGTATACTGTTCACAAAGATCCTGTAAAATGGGAAGATGCATAAGCTGGGAAACTTCCCCAAGACCAATCACTCCAAGTTTCATCATAATATTTTCTCCTATCTGTCTATTTTTATTTGTCTATTCTTTTACCGCCCCTGTGGTCAAGCTGGATACCACCTGTTCCTGGAAGATGGCAAAGACCGCAATAGACGGAAACACCGCAATTGTGACGGCAGCAAACAGTGCCGTATAATTAAAACTGAACTGTGCTGTAAAATAGCTTAATGACAATGGAAGGGTCCGTGCCTTTTGCCCGCTTGTCAATACCAGAGCAAAGGTAAATTCATTCCATGAGTTTAAAAATGCCAATACTGCCGCAGAGGTCAGCCCCCCCTTTGCACATGGCAGCATAATCTGGAAAAAGGTACGTACAAAATTTGCTCCGTCTACATATGCAGCTTCCTCTAACGCTTTTGGAACCGACAAAAAAGTTCCTCTGAGAATTAATAATGACATCGGTAAATTAAGAGCAGTATAAACCAAAATCAGCCCTGCTTTCGTATCATACAAACCAATCTTCAAAATCACTCCATACACCGGATGGAGCAATGCCGTCATAGGAATAACTAATGACAGGGAAAGAATAAAATAGAGCAAATTCTTTCCAGAAAAAGTACACCGGGCAAACACATAAGCTGCCATTGCCAAAAATAATACATTAAACCCGGTAGAACATACGGTAATCACCACACTGTTTCCAAAATAACGTAAAATCGGGGAAATCGTCAATGCGTCCTGATACCCTTTCAAAGAAAAGCTTTTTGGCAGGGAAACCCCATTTGCCAAAATCTCTGCATTGGTTTTAAAGGAAGACATGAACACCCACACAATGGGGAACAGTGCAACACATACGCAGATGACCAATAATAAATACTTTAATACACATAACGTATATTTTTTCACCTGATATTCCCCCTTTAGTATTCTTCCTGATTCACCTTTAATGCCTTATTAATGAGTGCCATGGCTCCGATTCCAATTACTACAATACACACACCAATGGCATTGGCATAGCCATAATTATTCTCCCCTTTATAGACACTATAAAGCAAAAGAGGGAGATTGGTGGTTGCCTTTCCCGGCCCTCCGTTGGTGGTGATATAAATCAAATCAAACATTTGCAGCATATAGGTAGCTGCCATCACCATGGTAGTTCCAATTACTTTCTTTAAGAGAGGCAGCACAACAAAAATATCTCTTTGAAATGGTGATGCACCATCTACCTTTGCTGCCTCTATGATCGTATCATCAATGGAAAGTGCCTGTGCCAGTACCAGCGTTGTGGTGTATCCTGCAAACAGGACCCAGATTAAGGTTACTGATACAAAGGAAGTACGGCTGTCCATCAGCCAGTTTCTTGTCAGATGTTCCAGCCTGGCTGCCTTTAGCACAGAATTAATCACACCAAACTGAGGATTAAAAATATTTAAAAAGATCATGGCAATGGCTGCATTGGAAATAATATTTGGCACCATGTATGCAGTACGGACAAACTTCCACCCTTTTGGCCGTTTATACAGGATCAGGGCAACCACCGTTCCCAATGCCACATGAACCGTACACTGGATAAGGATCCACATCACCGTATTGGACAATGCCTGAAAAAAATCAGGATCACGAAAAAGCCGGGAGTAATTTCCAAATCCAATAAAAGTCATATCCTTTGCATTTAAACGGTAGTCAAATAAGGATGTGGCAAATACCATCACCAGAGGAACTGCATAAATCATTAGGAATAAAACAACTGTTGGCAGTAAAAAAACAGGAATCCACATTTTATTAATTTTCACAGCACCTCTCCTTTTACCGCCTTACTGGTTCTTTTTTGCCCCGTCTGTTAAAGACTGGCAAAATCCTTTTGGGTCTAAGTCACCGGAATACAATCTTGGCAGCTCCTGGCTGATCACATCAAGTAAATTGGAATACATCGTCGACTGCATATTGTCACTGCGTATGGCAGCTTCTTCTGCCTGATTTAAGAAATCGGCTAATAACGGATATTTCCTTTTTGCTTCCTCTGTGATTTCCACTGTCTGGGAAGCAGGAATCATTCCCTGAGTCTCTAAACCAAGCTGCTGGGCATGAGCAGAGGTAAAGAATTTTACCATGGCAATCGCTGCTTCCTCCAGCTTCGGATCATCCTGCTTTGTCACAAAATATCCCTGAATGGGAGCGTCATAAACAAATCCTCCCGGATAGATTGCTGATCCTACTTTATCAGAAAAACCAGGCATTGCCTTTGCTTCATCTTCAAAATCCCCAATCATCCACGGACCATTGGCAATCATTGCCGCCTGACCGGACAGGAAATTATTTGCGGCATTTTCATACTTTCCGCCTATGGCATCCAAAGTCGTATATTCCCTTAACATGGTTTGGACTTTTTCCGCCGCTGCAATCATCTCCGGAGTATTGTAATCATCTGGATTCATGGTTTCCATAAACTTAAGACCATCTTCATTTGCCGTTGCTGCCATGGCACCAAGCCAAAGCTGGGTAACCCATGCAGAATCTGCCGTATCCATAGCAAGAGGGGTAATTCCTGCCGCTTTTAACGCATCACACTGTTTAAAAAATTCATCCCATGTTTTCGCTGGTTCAGTAATCCCTGCTTTTTCAAATAATTCTTTGTTATAAAAATAACCAATAATGGAACCCTCTGCAGAAGAAGCATAGATTTTTCCGTTGCGGCTGTTTGTTTCTAACGATGCATCGGAATACAGCCCTTTCCACTCCGGATCTCCACCTACCGTATCCGTCAAATCAAGAACCAGATCCTTGGCTACTGCAAGGTCCAGTAAGTTATAGCCGCCCCCATAGACAACCGGCGGCAAATCTCCCGTCCCTAACTGCACTTTAATCTTGTCCACGTAATTGGCGTCACCTGGAACTTCTTCCAGTTGAATGCGGTATTTTCCTTTGTACTCTTTGTTAAATTCCTCTACAAGCTGAGAAACTACCGGTGCTGCAGTATTTACCCCCACCTGAAATGTCGGATAATTGATCACAATTTCCCCACTGTTTCCAGAATCTTTTGCAGTATTCCCACCGGACTGGTCCGGATTTTTCGTAGTACAGCCTGCCAGTATCGTAACCCCCATTGCCCATGCAAGGGTAACTGCTATCCACTTCTTTTTCATTGGGTATTTCCTCCTTCTCTTTTTTAATCTGTGATTTGTAACTCTATTATAATTCATGCACTCTGCATAAACAATTGAACTCATATCCCGATTTTTAGTACTATTTTGTACTATCTGTGATTCTAAGTCAATTTTTTTCCTACTTCTCATAAAATAGACTTTTTTTATCTTAAAACCAGAATAAATTATTCCTATTTCCCCAAATCTATGCTACAGTAAAGAAGAATCTTTGCAAAAATATTTACAAACAGGAGAAAAAAATGAAGAGAAAATTTTCTATTTCATGGATTTCCACCATATTAAATTGCATTCTGATTTTAATACCTGTTTTATGCTCTTTGCTGTATTTTGTCCATGTGGTGTCTTCCAAACTGGAAACTACTGCCGAATCAACAGCCTCTTTTTATATGGAACAATTTACAAATGATACCGGGCGGATTCTGGATGCACTTCGTAACACTGCCTACTATCTTATGAGCGACCCGGATACCTTAACATTAATGCAAAATCCCAATTCCCCCACCCAGATGGAACGGCTTAAGATCGAGGAAGGTCTTGGCAGAATTCAAATATTAAACCAATTGCCAAATTCCAATATTATTACGGGAATTTATCTGATCAAGGACAAAGAACCGCTCTCCCTGATAAAAGGCGGGATTTTTCAGGGAAACACCGCACGGATCAGGAAAGTTTCCCAGGCTTATGGTAACCTTAATTCTGCCAGAGATTTATTTATTATGCCCTACGACCCGGATTACAGCTACTTTATTGTGGATTATTTAGATAAAAATACCATGAAACCGTTAGGGAAACTGATCATTGAGCTGAATCTCACTTCCTTTATCCAGTCCGCCAACCTCAATACCATTTACCAGGAGGCATATGTATTACTCCGTAATACTTCGGGCAGCATCATTGCTTCCTCCAACCGTAACATAAAAGAAACCATCCCCACTTACAATCCCGATGGGTATTTGCAGTTGGGTGATGTCTGGTATTACCATGCCAGTAAAGTGTTATCTCAAAGCCACATTCAGGTTGATGTCCTGATTCCCCGTAAAGAAATCTTTGAAACCATTCATTGGACGGTAAAGGTTTCTGTTTTCTTTACACTGGTTGTCCTCTTCCTTACACTGGCCGCCAATATTATCCTGTTATCCTTTCTTTTTAAACCGCTGAAACAAATGGTACAGAAGTTAGGACTGCTTGCAGAGGGAGATTTAACGGTTCGAATGGATTCCACACCTTATAAAGAAACCGACCAGGTTGCCTCTACGTTTAACCATATGGCAGACCGCATGGCAAAACTTATTGATGAAGTTTATGAAAAAGGGCTTCTTCTTCGGGATGCGGAGATTCAATCTTTGGACTCCCAGATTGAGCCCCATTTTATTTTTAATTTACTGCAGCTCATCCACATCCGCTGTATGGAGGCAGGGCAAAACCACATCGCCCGGATTGTCTCCAATCTGGCACAGCTTTTGCGTGCGGGAATTCTTCACAAGAATAAACAAACCATATGTTTCGCTGATGAACTTCAGTATGTCCGCTATTATCTGGAGTTGCAAAAAGAGAGATTTCATGAGAAACTGGAATATTCCATTGATCTGGAAGACGATAATATTTTAAACTATTATCTACCGAAACTAACCATTCAGCCTCTGGTGGAAAACAGTCTTGTCCACGGTCTTGAAAACCAGCGGAAAGGAGGGTTTGTACGGATTTCCGTCTGGGAAGAAAGGTCGGAAGTCTGTATCCGGGTCACAGATAATGGAGTTGGGTTTGATCCCTCTTCCATTCATTGGAACGAATCAACCAAGGATGTTTCCCAGACTTCTCACAATCACATTGCACTTGCCAATATCAACCGCCGTATAAAACTTTTATATGGCAGTAAGTACGGAATCCATATAACTTCGGCAATGGGAAATGGAAGTGAAGTACTCGTTACACTTCCCATCGACTTAGGGCGTGTTTAAAGACTCATTGTCCCAAGCTGCACGCCCCGGGAAATTAAAAAAAGGAGGACCACCATGCTAAAGGTAATGATTGTTGATAATGAAACTGCGATACGAAAAGGACTGGCTCATATCATCCAGTGGGAAAGTCTTGGCTGTATCGTCACGGCACAGGCAGAAGACGGGGTAGATGCCCTGGAACAGATTTCCCGTTCCCAGCCAGATATTGTCATCAGCGATATCCGGATGCCGGGAATGGATGGCCTTGATCTGGCACAGGAGATTTCCAAACATTACCCTTGGATTAAGGTGATTATCCTGACAGGCTTTCCTGATTTTGAATATGCAAAAAGAGCTATCTCCTATCAGGTAGTTGACTTTGTGCTAAAACCTGTTTCATTAGAAAACCTGACAGAGGCAATTGAAAAAGCAAAGAAACAAGTGCTTTCTGCTGCTACCGGATTACAGCTTAAGAAAGAACTCGCCAGTAAAAACGAACAGAATTTAGAACTGCAGCAAGAGATGTTTTTACGCGACCTGCTACGAAATTCTGATATTTCTCATTTATTTTTAACGAACTGCCTGATCTCGCTTAAGCTTAACTTAACCAGTTATTATGTCTTACGCCTGGATGTGGCTCCGTTAGAAGAAAGGGATCTCTCCCAACATTATCTGGAGCAGATGAAACGGATTCTTACTGACTGTATCAGCGATTATAAGATTTATTTTATTCCCACTGATCTCTTTGTTTGCTATGGAATCCTGATTGCCCCCTCTGCCTATCCGGTGGCAGACAAATGCTTGGAAACCTTTCATATCTTAAGCAGCTTTCCGCAGTTTCTTCTTTATATCGGAATCAGTCTGCACCAGAATAACCCTCTTGATCTTGAAAAAGCTGCGGAGCAGGCAAACCAGGCGGTTCAGTTTGCCAAGCACTCACCGGAGTTTCCGGTTGTGTGTATTAACCAAGTCCCCCCTGTTCCTCAAACTGTGATGGAGACCATTTATCACGATTTAAAAGCTTTAAAGACTGCTGTTGATTATCAAAATCTGGAAAAAGCAAGGGAGATCCTGAAACGATTGTTTACAGGATTTTATGAAAACCGTTTACCGCTGGATACCGTTCGCAGCATTTGCGTCTATATTCACCAGTTTTGTATTGGTATGGTGTTTCAGTCCGACGGAGAAACTTCTATGGAAGGAAGCCATCTCTCTGCTTTAAAGCAACTGGTGGCAAGCAATTCGGTTGCTTCCACGGAAGAAATCATGATGGTTTTTATGGAACATCTGCTTCGTCATGCAGTTCCCTCTGATGATGCTGCACGCATAATCCATTCCGTAAAGTCTTATATTGCCCTCCATTATGGTGATGACATATCCCTTGAGTCTCTTGCTTCCATGGTTCACTTAAGTCCCAACTATTTAAGCCGGCTCTTTAAGAAAGAAACAGGGGAAAATTTAAGCATTTATATACAAGATCTGCGGATCGAAGAAGCAAAGACACTGCTGTGCACCACTTCATTAAAGACTTATGAAGTGGCAGAGCGGGTGGGCATTCCTGACCCAGTGTATTTTTCACGGATTTTCAAGAAAAAAACTGGGGAAAAGCCTAAAGATTACCGGGGAAAAGCCGATGAGAGGTGTGCAAACAATAAATTGGACTAACTGATGATATATGTAAGCTATAAATTATCCCATCAAAGCTCCTGCAAGCCACGATGGGATATTTTAGTACTGATTTTATTATAATTTTTTGTATTTCAAAGTAAACTTTGTGTTATATTATTCGGTTTCATACAATGATATTCCAAATTCTTTACGAAACTATTTTAATGCTTTTGTTAGTTGTTCATCCGCCCGTCATCCTAAATAAATTGAATATTTCGAATTATTGCATTCATTTATGATACGGTTCCCCGCTAATGATCCGATAACTCCGGTAAATCTGCTCCAGCAAAACAACTCTCATCAGCTGATGGGGAAAAGTCATCCTGGAAAAGCTGAGTCTATAATCCGCCCTCTTTAAAACAGCATCAGAAAGTCCCAAAGACCCTCCGATCACAAAAACGATCTGGCTCACTCCTCCGATTCCCAGCCCGTTTATTTTCTCTGACAGCTGGACCGAATCCAGCATTTCCCCGTCAATCGCTAAAGCGATGACATAGGCCCCATCCTTAATCGAAGAAAGGATTCTTTCCCCTTCCTTATCCTTTATTTGTCTTTCAACCGCCTCACTGGCAGAGTCCGGCGTCTTTTCATCGGACACCTGGACAATATCCAGCTTGCAGTAGCGGCTCAGTCTTTTGCTGTATTCCCCGATGGCATCTGTATAAAACTTCTCTTTTATTTTTCCCACAGTTACCAGAGTAATTTTCATTGGTATCTCCTTTATGCATCATCCAATTCTTTTTTCATCATGGCAATGAGAAGCCTGGCCATATCTCTTGCCGGCTTTGTGTGCTCTGTTTTCACCTTCCGCACCACTTTCCCATCAGGCTTTACATTGATATGGAAAATGATCTGCAAAAACGATTCCACCTCATCCCAGGCCTCCCGGCTTTCGGGAATTAAGTCCAGTCCCATCTGAAATACATGGAACATCCCCTCATAAACGGAAACCCGCCGCTTTACTCCCGCATTTTTTAATTTATCCGCTACAGTCAGCGTATCGCTCAAAAGCACCTCATAGCTTCCCACCTGCATGAGAACAGGAGGAAATCCCTCATATTCCCCGAACGCAGGAGAAATATAAGGAATACCAGGGTCCTCTCCGCCAATATATTCCGAATTGTAAAGCATGTTATCCGTAGAATTTCCAAACAGCGGATCGATTTCATAATTGGACACATGACTTTCTCCGCTGTTGGTCAAATCCGTCCAGGCTGACATGGTGATAAACCCTCCTGGAAGAGCAATTCCATGATCTTTCAGATATAGCCCAAGCGCCAGGCTTAATCCGCCTCCGGCAGAATCCCCGGCCACCACAATATGCTCCGGCCGGTACCCTTTTTCCTCAATAAGCCACTCATAAGCAGCCACTGCATCCTCCAAAGCGGCCGGAAATGGATGTTCCGGGGCCACCCGGTAGTCAAGGGTCAAAACGTCCCCGCCATAGCTTAGCTTGGAATACCGGACCGCAAATCTCCGGTAAATGTTCTTCATCGGCCCGATGTAGCCGCCGCCGTGAAGCTGCAGGATCACCCGCTCCGTCACCACTCCAGCGGGGCGCAGATACTCCATTTTTAAATGTCCAAGCTCTATGATTTCGTATTCATATCCCGCCGGACGGATCCAGGCAGGCTCCACCGGATTTCTCCTCAGCTCTCCTGTCCTGATAGGCTGTTTCAGCGATGTTTCCATTACATTCTGCATCATATCCCTCACCAGACTTCCTCGTACACTTACTTTTCTTCGGCTCATCAACATCCCCCTCCTTTTACAGCACTTTTTTACACATGAAACCGCCTTTTCAGTTCTGTTTTCACACTTCTGTCTCCAAGTAAAATGGTAACAGCCAGAATGATCACTGTTACCGTCACAGTAATCAGGGCCAGAAGCGGCCTGGTAAGCAAACCCGTTGCCCATAAAATCAAAGGAATAAAGCTGAACACTGTAACAGCGATCTGATACATAAAATAGCTCTGCCAGTTCATACGGTTCACAAGAATCAGGAAGACCACCGATAAATCCGCAAACAGAATGGTGCTTGGAATCCCGTAATTCACGGACCAGCCATTATAACCTGTAGAATGGTCCAGGGCCACTAAAAGCACCTGCGCAGCTACCGTCTGCAATAGGATCTTTGAGGCCAGATTCGCATGGCGTAAAATGGAATATTCGACCGTAAGAGCCGTATAAGCCATAAGCCCGATGGCGATGATGGACCACATGGAGCCGGAATAGGTGGCATAATTAATAAGCCCCAGAACAGCTCCCACCAAAAACAGCAAGCCGTAAAAAATGAATGCCAGCTTTTTAAGCCTTTTTCGGTCATACCGGATCTGAGGATACATGCCCAGATTGTCCCTGTTGTCCGGAACTCCGTTGCTCTCTAAGTTAACCGGGATTTCCATTTCCCTTAGAAATCCGAAAAAACGGTCCTGAAGCCTGGTATCCTGAAATACGGAAGTAAAGGTCACGATCATCTCTTCCCCATAGGAACAGACCCCGCACTTTATAGGCTGTCTCTTGGAAACGCCGATCATTAAGGAAAATCTCTCGATTTCTTCCCTGTAATCCTCTTCTATTTCTATGGGGCCGATATTGGAAAGAGTCATGGTGTAGGCTTTATCATTTTTCCGGAAGATCAGATTTAAAGCACACCATTTTACAAAAAGGGGCGCAGCCCGCAGATACCATTTCTTTTCATTGGAAACATTATAGGAAATGATCTGTTCCATCTTTTCCTTTGTGATCTTTATATCCATCTGCCTGCTTACCGCTTCCAGCACCTCTGAAAAGGTATGTTCCTCACTGGTGGATAAAAAGTCAATAAGGGTCACAGCAAAAAAATTAGCAGTTGTCTCCGAGCCGAAAAATGTCCTCAAATTAATGGGAATGCTGATGCCGATGGATTCCTCCCAGGGCTTTCCTTCAAGATATTCCTGATAAATAGCCCAGATCAGGGCGGCCGTTAAAAATCTGGTGATGCTGACCCCATAGCTTTTGGCAGCCGTTTTCAGCATCTTTAAATCCACATAACCGTGAAGAACATTTTCCTCATCAAGAGGAAGGGCTTCTCCTGTAAGATGATATGCCTTTCTGGAGCTGTATTTGCGCTTTTCGGTCTTTTTATAATGGCGGACGTAGCTGTCCTCCACATTCATGGAAACATCCGACGATATTTTCTGAGGCGCCTGGTGGCCGGTCCTGGAATTTTGCTTAAGATCCAGATACCGGTAAACCAGTGCCTTTAAAAAGTTCACCGCTCCCAGGCCGTCTGTGACCGCATGGAATACCTCCAGATTGATCCGCCTGGCAAAATAAGTGACCCGGAATAAAAAAAGCTGGTTGCTGTGAGGATCAATGTATTTGCAGGGATAGGTGGTTTCCCGTTCAATCACCGGCATCCTCTTATTGTTTTCAAAATAATACCAGAAAAATCCCCTCCGCAGCCTCACTGAAAATCCTTCGAACTGGGGAAGGATTTCTTCCAGTGCCCTTTGCAGAGTACCCGGGTCCACCTCTTCCTTTAAAACCGCAGCGATCCGGAATACATTACTTAAATTCTCACTGGCTATGACCGGAAATATCTTTGCCGTATTGTCAAGCCGTCTCCACCGTTCTCCCTGGGGACTTCTTTTCATACTGAAGGTGCCTCACTTCCCTGTATCCATAAAATCGAGCCGCATATCATACCAGACAGCGCCTCCGTGGACAGACCCGGACACGCCCATGTTTTGGTATCCGAATTTTTCGTAGTAATGAATCAGCCTGTCCTTGCAGGTGAGGATCATTCCTTTCCTGCCTCTTTTGACTGCTTCTTCTATAAAACGGTTCATTAAAGCGGCGGCAACTCCCTGTTCCCTCCACTCTTTTATTACATCAAGTCCAAACACGCTCTGGTAAGCACCGTCTGGTTTATGAAAATCAGCTTTCTCAAACATTTCGTCACAAATAGTATTCCCATCTGTAGCGCAGCCATTAATAAAACCGATAATCCTCCCGTCGGAAAGCTCTGCCACAAGGAAGCATTCAGGAAAATGACTGATCCTCTGCTCAAAGGCCTCCCGCCCTGCCGCCTCTTCCGGAGGAAAACAGAGGGCCTCCACTTCCGTTACCCGGTCTAAATCTTCTTTTCTTACTCTTCTGATTTTGTAATCCATCCTATTGTTTCTCCGTTTCCAAAACTGATCCTTGGTTTTTTCTTCCCCATACTAAGAAAAGGCGGATTCCCCCGGTATCCCGTTGGAAATCCTCCTCTTTCTTTTTCTGGACGCAAAGGTCAAATACCCTGCAGCATTCACCAGATACAGGAATGCAGGCATTCCTGCTCCTCACTCATTGCTTGCAGAAATAATATCCTACGCCCCACTTGGTATGCACATATTTGGGATCGCTGGGACTTGGTTCGATCTTCTCTCTAAGACGCCTTACATGAACGTCTACCGTACGGACATCTCCCGTATCCATAGCCTTATTTCCCCATACGTAAGTAAGAAGCTGCTCCCTGCTGTAAACCTTACCCGGATTGCAGGCAAGAAGCTCCAAAAGGTCAAACTCCTTTGCCGTTAAATTAATCTCTTTTTCAGCAATAAACACTCTCCTGCTGTCCCGGTCCAGCTTCAAATCGCCTTCCTTCACCACCTGGCTGTCTTCCTGGCTGTCCCGCTTGTTCTTCTTTGAATTCCGGCGCAGGATGGCCTTGATCCTGGCCTTTACCTCAAGAATGTTAAAGGGCTTTGTAATATAATCGTCGGCGCCGTATTCCAGGCCCAGGATTTTATCCATATCATTGCCCTTAGCCGTCAGCATGATGATGGGCATCTCGGAAAATTCCCGAATGGCCTGACACACCTCATAACCGTCATATTTGGGAAGCATGACATCCAAAAGGACCACATCATACTCTTTCTGCTTTGCCAGATTAATGGCTTCCTCTCCATCATAGGCACAGTCCACTTCCATACCGTCCTGTTCCAGACTGAATCTCATTCCTTTTACGATGAGTTTTTCATCATCAACTACTAAAACGCTTGCCATACTACACCTCTGTCCTATATTTTAAACCGTTATGTCGTCTTTTATTTTTTGAAACGCTGCATCTTTAATGCCGGATATCTTCATGATATCCTCGATCTTCTGAAATCCGCCGTGGCTCTCCCGATACTTAAGAATATCGTTTGCCTTGGCTTCTCCGACTCCCCGCAGGGTCATCAGTTCCTCTTTGGTGGCTGTATTTAAATTCACCTTGTTTTTTTGTACGCTGGATGAAGCCTCTGCCTGTAAGGAAATCTCTCCCCTGGCCTTCGCCGCTTCCACCTCTTCCTTGCCAGGGACCACGATCTTCATGCCGTCCTTGACCTGCTCCGCCATATTTAAATATTCTGCCGCAGCCCGGTCAGTGACTCCGCCTGCCTTCTCGATTGCCTGAAAAACCCGGCTTCCTTCCTTAAGCTCATAAACACCGGGAGAAACAACTTCTCCGCAGATATGTACGTAGAAAGGCAGGACCGTTTCCTCTCCTGCACTTCCTATGCTGCCCTCTGCCGCCTCTATAGCCAACCGGCCGGTTCCGCCGGAAACCGGCTTTACACCGCCTGGTTCCTGGATTCCGGTTCCTGCCAGACCGTCATCCCCTGACCTGCCATCACCTGCTGCCTCAATTCCGGTAACCATTTCTCCGGAATCATAAGCCGATGCCTCTGACAGAGAAATTCCCGGCCTGCGAGCCTCCTGGCTTCTGTTCAAGCCGTAACATACACCAGCCCCTAAAACACACAGGGCCATAAGGGCGATTTTAACTTTTGGGTACTTCATGATATCCCTCCTCTTACAAAAATTCTCAAAAAAGGATACCATCTTCAGCCTATGTTACTATTCTACCTAAAGAAATAGGTAAATACAAGCACTATTTCCAAATTAATTAAATATCATGATTCCGATGATGGCAACAACAGCACCGATCAGCTTTTTCCATTCAAATCCTACCTTTTCAACGCCGAACAAGCCAAACAGCTCGATAGCGTAGGCCACAATGATCTGGGAAATTACGATAATCAGAGCCGCCTTGGCCGGCCCCAGAGTTCCCATGCTCCTCACTACCGTATAGGTGATGAATGCACCCATAACGCCGCCAATCAATAAGTACTTGGGCTGTACGTCAAAAAGGCCTGAAATGTTCTCCCTGCCGGAGAAATACCACAGGATAATGCAGGTCAAAAATGCCGTAAGCTGTACCCAGCCCGTAGATACCCACATACTGGTCTGTTTGGTCACTCCCGTATTAAAAACCCCCTGTATGCTCATAAGTGCTCCGGATATAAGAGCTATAATAAAGCCTGTCATTAAAACAACCTCCGTATCTTCAATTTGTATAGAATGAATCAAATGAATACGCCCGCATATCCACTTGATTCACAGACTCAAGGCTGAGAGACACAATTCTTTCAACCTTATTTCTTTAACTAGGTTGTACTTTATTTGCATTTTTATACTGAATTACAATTTGGTTACAAATCAGACATAGGGAAGCACCTGATGGCATAATTATCCACCTTTCAAAAATACGTTTAATCCGTCAAACGATAAATGCCAGATCCATACCGCAGTATAATTTTATATGGCTTGACAAGCCTGTAGTTTTGCGCTATACTCACAGCAAAATTATATAAATCACACACGCTAGGGGAGCCTTTGGCTGAGATTGGTAGAAACCGAACCCTCACTACTTGAACCGGATAATGCCGGCGTAAGGAAGCAACAGTAGTCCCCTCCTGCGCACACAAAGGAGGATTTTTTATGTCATTTTTTCTAACTTACTCTGCGGAAAACGAAGAGTACTTATTAAAGCCGGCCGGATACCTGCTGGTGATCATTCTGTTTGCCGCAATTTTTTTCACCCTGCATCTTCTGGGCAGATCATCTTCCAAATCTCAAAAGCTGCAGACCCGTCAGATGGTTTACTGCGCCGGCGCCATGGCGCTTGCAATGGTAACTTCCTTTATGAAAATTGTTTCTCTTCCTTTTGGCGGCTCCATCACCCTGTTTTCCATGCTGTTCATCTGCCTGATCGGCTATGTTTACGGCGTAAGGGCCGGGGTCATGACCGGGGTTGCCTACGGGATGCTGCAGTTAATAACAGGACCCTATATATTTGCTCCCCTCCAGGTTCTCCTTGATTATCCCTTAGCCTTTGGCGCTTTGGGGCTTTCCGGGCTGTTAAGCAATAAAAAGCACGGCCTTGTGACCGGATATGTGGTGGGTGTCGCCGGCCGTTACCTGTGCCATGTGATTTCAGGCTATATATTCTTTGCTTCCTATACGCCGGAAGGCATGAATCCAATTGCTTATACCCTGGGCTATAATGCTACCTATATCCTGCCGGAACTGATCCTTACCGTTGTAATCCTGTATTTCCCTCCCGTGCTGGGAGCCATTGGCCAGGTGAAGCGGCAGGCCGTAAATGGGTAAGAAGGCTTTCATAAAAAACAAGCGGCATGAAAGGAGCAGAAAGCTCCCATGCCGCTTGTTTCATTTTTACAATACCGTCTTATCAGTTTTCCATATTCTATCTTTTAAGAGCAGCTAACACCAGGTGCCTGGCCAAAACAGCTGTTGTCACAGCCCCCACACCTCCTGGTACAGGAGTTGCCATGGAGGCGGTGCCTTCTAAAGAATCAAAATCCACATCACCGCAAAGCTTCCCATTTTCATCCACATTGATCCCAACATCCACCACCACGGCATCCTTTCCTACATAAGAGGCATCCACCATCCTGGCCTGGCCTGCGGCAGCTACAAGGATCTGGGCATTTTTGCAGGTTTCCTTTAAGTCTTCTGTGCGGGTGTGGCAGATGGTGACCGTTGCATTTTCCTTTAGCATCAGCATGGATAAGGGACGCCCTACTACCATGCTTCTGCCCATGATGGCTACCCGCTTTCCGGTCAAAGGGATATCATTGGCCTTTAATACCTCCACAACTGCCTCTGCCGTACATGGTGCAAATCCCGTATCGTCTCCAGCAAATACTTTGGCGATATTTTCAGGAGATATGCCGTCTAAATCCTTTTCCGGATGGATCATGTGCTCAATGTCTTTTTCCTTTATCTGCTTTGGCAGAGGGCGCAGAAGAAGTATGCCGTCAATGTCCGGATCATCGTTGATTTTTGCAAACTCTTCCTTAAACGCTTCATCGGTTATGTCCTGGGAAAATGGAAAGCTTTCCCCTTTAAGGCCAAAGCTTTCCATTTTCTTTAAGGCTCCCCGCTCATAGGATAAGTCGTCGGGACGTTCTCCCACCCGAACAATGGCAAGCTTTGGAGTCCTTCCTTTTAAGCCGCTTAAAAGCTCTTCCACCTGTTCCTTGATTTTTGCAGACACAGCTGCGCCCTTTAAGGTTATCATGTCTGTTTTCCTCCTTATTCTGCCTTTAATGCAGCTTCCACTTTTGCATAAATGGCGTCTGCCTTTCCGGTTCCATCCTCTGCCAGCTTATCCGCCCGTTCCTGAAGCTGTAAAGCCTTTTCCCGCTGCTTCATGGATTTTGTATTGATGGAAACATTCATCTTTGCTCCCAACAGCGCAGAACGCAGGAACTGCACACCAACACCTACGTCACTGACAGCCAGACGGCTTCCCTTTTCTGCCAGAATCTCCAGGATATCAAGGGTTTCAAGGGACCGCTCCATGACCATGAGAGGAACCAGGGTAGCAGCCAGTAAATGTGTTTCAAGGACTTCCGCTTTATGCTTTTTTTCTTCCTCCGTACCGGCTGGAAGGCCGTATGCAGCCGCCAAGGGGACAAATACAACTTCGTCTTCATCCGCAAGTCTTAAAAATTCACTTTTTAAAGCTTCCAGCTTTTCAAGGAATGACTGCATTTCTTCTTCCACATCGGCATACCGCTTTTTGCCAAGGGTTAAGTTCACCACCATTTCCCCCAAAGCTGTCCCTATGGCGCCGCCAAGGCCTGCCGCCCCGCCGCCGCCCGGCGTTGGGCTTTTTGAGGATAATTTTTCAAGGAATGTGTGAATTGTAAAGTCTTGTATCATAACTATTGATCCGCCTTTCCAACCGTATTTTTATTTTCCATTATTATATAAGGGTTTCCTTAAAAATACAAGTTTATATTGAAAGGCGTTTTAAGGAAAACTCGTCAAGCTCTGATTACAGCCTTATATCTCCGTATTTTGCTGCTATGGGTGAAAATATATTCATGGTGTCTTCCGCCCGATTTTTCCATATAGACGCCCCATCTCTGCTCTTACCATCGTTTCCAGTCGACACCTGGATCCTACGAATGGGCCGCAGCAAAACTGGCATGTATAATTTTAATCAAATTGGATATTTATAAAATGCCAGTTTTTCCATATGATAGGTTTAACAAAAATATAAAATGATCTGCGAGAAAGGAGAAAATATGAACAACAACAGAACGAAAAAAATCGTTTTCAGCGCTTTGATGGCAGCCCTTACCACTGCAGCTACTATGGTTATACATATACCGTCTGCATTCAGCGGGTATATTCATCTGGGGGACGGGATGGTATTGCTAAGCGGCATGCTCTTAGGGCCAATGGCCGGTGCGGCCGCAGGAGGAATCGGCTCCATGATGGCGGATTTACTGTCCGGCTACGCTTTTTATGCGCCGGCTACCCTGATCATTAAAGCATTGGCGGCATTTTCAGGAGGATATTTGTACAGACATCTGCCTTCCGGTGGACGGACGGGCAGCTTCCGGCCACTGTCTTTTCTGGCTGCCGGATTGGTATGCAGCGCAGTAGTCACAGGAGGGTATTTCGTATTTGAACTTGCAGTATACAGCTTACCGGCTGCCATTTCTAATATTCCGTTCAATCTGGTGCAGAATCTGTTCAGTTTGATTGCAGCGGGAGCCTTGCTTCCTGTTCTGCTGCGGGTTCGGGAGATCCGGGACCTGAATAAAGAGACAGCTTCATAACAGAAAAGAAAGCCCTTGGATCCGTTTTCCAGAGGGCTTCCTTTTTTGCTTTTGACTTCAATAACCATTTAAAACTTCATCCCTTGTAGGAATAGAAGGCGCAGCGCCGGCTCTGGATACTGCAATGGAGGCTGCCTTTGCCGCATGATCCAATGCCTGTACGGGAGATTCTCCCAGAGCAAGTCCGCCTATAAAATAGCCGGTAAAGGTATCTCCTGCCCCGGTCGTATCAACCACCTGTACCGGATAGATTTTCTGCTCAAACACCTGATCACCGTCTTTGTATAACGATCCATCCTGCCCCAGGGTCAAAAGAATCTTTGCGCCCGGGAATTTTTCAGACAGCTGACCCAGGAGTTCTCTTACGCTTCCGGACCTTTGACAGATATCCCCGGCTTCTATCTCATTCAATATAAAAAACTCCACATTATGAAGAGGATAGCTCCATATTTTACGGTTCATGGGAGAGGGATTCAAAACAATTCTCATTCCTTTGCCATATGCCTGCTCCATAATATATCCAACTTCGTTGATTTCATTTTGAAGGATAAGAAAATCACCTTCCCCAAACTCATTTAAAACACAGTCCACCTGATCCTTTGTTACTTCCTGATTCGCTCCGCCATACAAAAGAATGCCATTTTGTCCTTCCGGATTCTTTTGTATTATGGCATGGCCTGTTTTATTCTTTACTCGCTTAATATTCCTTGTGTCTATGCCAAACTGCTCCAGCTGCCGGGTCAATATTTCGCCGTCCTGCTCCCCAACTGCTCCGGCATGCCAGACCTTGACTCCGCTTTTACTCAGTGCCAGAGACTGATTTAAGCCTTTTCCTCCGCAAAATACCTCCAAAGAATCCGAGGATATGGTTTCTCCCTCTCTGACAAAATGATCCACCTGGTAAACGTAATCAATATTCAGAGAACCAAAATTCAATATTTTCATATACTTCACTCCTGTCCGCTTCCCCATGGTACTTCTTCTTATCATCAATTTCGGTTCAAATACCGCAATCCCATCATCCACCTCATGAACCGTAGGCCCGGATTCCCGCCTCGATCAGATCCCAGAAACGCTCCACATCAATATCCACCGCCACATCCACATTGGCTTCTCTGTGACTGTAACCAAAGAAGTCACAATTGGTCCTTCCGTAGCTTTGTACGCTTCTGATATCCACTTCCGCATACATGGGTTTTGTCACAAGGAGCTTTGGATCAATCATTGATGCAATGGTCACCGGGTCATGGAGAGGCCCGCCTTCCCAGCCAAACACTTCCTTCTGGCTCTTATTGAAATGTCCCATCAGATCTGCAAACAGACGGGCCGCCGGGGTACCGGTCTCTTTCATTCGTTTTACGATCTGGGGATAACAGAGCACCTTCCTGGTCACATCAAGTCCTACCATGGTAATGGGACGGCCGCTGGTAAATACCACATGGGCTGCATCTGCATCGGCTATGATATTAAATTCAGCAGCCGGAGTCACATTCCCCATCTGATAGCTGCCTCCCATGAGGACAATTCTTTTTATCTTTGGTATAATACGAGGCTCCATTCTCATGGCCATGGCAATATTGGTGAGAGGCCCAGTCGGCACCAGGATAATGTCACCTTCTGATTCCATCAGCGTACGGACGAGAAACAGGACCCCATGTTCCGCCTCTTCCTTTCTCCTTAAGGGTTCAAAAACAGGACCGTCCAGTCCGCTTTCTCCATGGATATCCCCTGCAAGGAGCTGCTTATCCCGGATCATGGGCTGTCCGCAGCCGGCATAGACCGGGATATCCAGCCCTAAGTACTGGCAGATATTTAAGGCATTTCTTGTAGTCTTTTCAAGGGACTGGTTTCCTGCCACCACTGTAATGCCCAGCACCTCAAGCCCGCTGTTTCTTCCTGCAAGTAATATGTTTACCGCATCATCATGTCCCGGATCACAGTCCAGGATGACCTTTTGTTTTTCCATTGATCCTTCTCCTTTTTAAGTTTTTGCCAAGGCACTCCGTAAGCCTGTAGCCTGACTCCTATGGAATCCGTTAATCCAAACACCAGACATCCGTCCGCAGTCAGGATGGTGTGGGTGCCTCCATGGGAAACTGGCCTGCTGCCCTTAAGCGAAGACCCCATACTGTTTTATAAAATACAAACCAGACCAGTATAATCAGTATTATAACAAACCTCTCGGTAATGCACCAGTTGTAAAAGATCTCTTTCAAAAATGGAACTAGGACCATAAAAAGAGAGCTTATTGCGGATGCTCATGTCGGATTCATTCTGCCCTTCCTCTGTTTTATCTATCCAGCAAGGAAGCCGCAGCCTCGTCCATAATGAGCATATCTAATCCGCCATCTTCTTTAAGCTTCATCTCTTTTCCTATTATTCAGTCCATGATCAATCTCTGTTTTATACATCCCACAAAAAGCCGGAGCCTTTGGAAATTCTTCCGAAAGCTCCGGTATAAACATGAAAGCTAATGCTAGAAATTAAGCCCTTTTAACTTAAATTGACCAATATAATCTTTCAATAATTGTGCCTGACCATTAAGTTCTTCGCTTGCTGCAGCACTTTCTTCGGCACTTGCACTGTTTGTCTGAACAACAGTGGCGATTTCATCAATACCTGCAGTCACTTGTGAAACAGCAAATGCCTGCTCATTGGATGCTTGTGCGATTTCATTGATAAGACCAATCATCTTATCGAAACTTTCAACAACATTTCCCATTGATTGTGCAGTGCTGTCAGCTATATTGGCGCCGTTTTCCACGGCGTGTATTGTTTCTTCAATAAGCATTGTAGTATTTTTTGCTGCTTCATCTGATTTTTGTGCCAGGTTTCTAACTTCACTGGCCACAACAGCAAATCCTTTTCCAGCCTCACCAGCACGTGCAGCTTCAACAGCAGCATTAAGTGCCAGGATATTTGTTTGGAATGCAATCTCTTCAATTGTCTTGATAATTTTACTGATTTCAGCAGATTTATTATTAATATCATTCATTGCAGCGATCATTGTTTGCATTTGACCATTACTATTTTTAACTTCCTCACCTGCAGATATGGCTTCGGTGTTTGCAAGTTGCGCGTTTCCGGCATTACGCTTGATTTGCTGTGAAATTTCAGTGATTGTTGCAGAAAGCTCTTCCGTGCTGCTTGCTTGTTCCGTTGTTCCTTCTGCAAGCAATTGTGCGCCTAAGGATACCTGATTCGAACCATTAGAAACCTGGTCTGCAGCGGAGTTACACTCTAATAGTGTATTATTTAGCTTATTTGTTGCCTGCAGCAGTGCTTCCTTAATTTTCGCGAAGTCTCCATCATATGCTTGGGTGAAACTTAAATTTAAGTTTCCGTCGCCGATCTGAGCTAACAATTCGGATATTTCATTTATATATACGATATAAGTCTTTAGCCTTGTAGTCAAAACTTCCATCGATCGCGCTAAGCTGCCTATTTCGTTCTTTGATTTAATGTTAATTTCAGTATCAAGGTTTCCTTGTGAGAGATCATCAACAATAACTGTAAGTTTCTTTAATGGAACAATAATGTCTCTTATACTTAAGCTCATAAGTAAAACTACTGCTATGAGTATACAAATTCCAATCAAAACTACTGATGTCATAACATTTTTAGAACTTTCCTTTAATTCCTTTTCCGACATAAAAGATGCCAATATCCAATCTGTGCCTTCAACTTTTCTCGTCAAGCCTACATATACTTGATTATCAATGTTTATTTTCAAATCTTTATCAGTAAGGATTTTTTCTATTCCATTAATACCTGTTTCATCAAGTTTTTTAAAATTATTATTTGCATTATTACCATCTGCCATAATAATTCCGGAATTATGTACAATCATAGAAAATCCCGTTTTACCCATTTTCATTTTACTTAACATTTCACTAATAACGGATTGTGAAACGTCTATTCCAATTGTACCAATCACTTTTCCCTGACTATTGGTTAATGTTTTCGCATTACTGGTAATTAAAGAATTAGTTGCAGTATCAATATATGGAGAAGTTCTTATTATTTTGCCATCTGCTTTTATTGCATCTTGATACCATTCTCTTGTGGTAGGATCATATTCTTTATTAATACTGCTTTCCGGCCATACAACATATCCTCCACTTTCCGTTGCGGCATAAACATATATTGTTTCCGGATGATTTTTAGCATAATGATTAAATACTTCAAAAATCTCCTGTTCAATGCCTCCGTTCTTAGAAGGTGTCATATTAGTTTTTGTTTTAGAATTCTTATAACTGGTTATTGTATCATCTGCTTTAATAATTGCAGGATCTGTTGCAATCATATTAATATTGTCATCCAGCTTATTATAAAAATCATTAATATAGTTTTCAACAATGCCTAATTGATTATTTGCATTTTCTTTAAAGTCTGTGAATGCTTTATCGCCGATTTTTACTGCCAACATCACCAGGATAATCGCCAAACCAATACAAACTAAACCATCTGATCTTAAAATGAGTTTAAATTGTATACTGTTTATAAAAGGTATCTTGTTCTTAATTGACTTTTGTTTTTCTTTTGCCATATTTGTCCCTCCATTATTTAAAAGTAATTTCCCTTTTAAATCTGCTTCCTTATTTCTCTTCTTTGAAAGCCACATTATGTTTCTTCCTTTGGTTATCTTTTCTTTCGATAACAAATATCAGGACCAATATAGCGATTCCGCTGGCAAGAATAAGGATTATGATAAAAAAAGCAAATTCTCTTAGTAAAAATACATCATTTTACTTTTTATTCATAACACCTCTCGTGCTATTTATATATATTTCGACAAATCTGGCAAAAATGTTAAGAATGGCGCTTCAATATTTCTTCCAGCTTCTTTACCATTTCATCCACATGTTCTTTTTCAATGACCAGCGGAGGAACAAAGCGGATAACATTGGCCCCGGCACTGATGAGTACCAGCTTTTGCTCTGTCAGAGCCTGACTCACAATGGAAGCCACCGGCACCGAAAACTCCAGGCCCTGGATCAGCCCTGTGCCTCTCCGGTCGGTTATGATATGATACCGGTCCCCCAGAAAATCAAGTTTTTTTGCAAGATACTCTCCCATCTCTTTTACATGGTCTACGATCTTCCGCTTTTCAAACAGTTCCAACACCTTAAATACTGCCGCCGTTACAAAGGGATTTCCGCCGTAGGTGGTCCCATGATCACCTGGAGACATGGCTGCCCCGGCCTTTCCTGCTGCCAGGAACGCTCCCACAGGAACACCGTTTCCCAAAGCCTTTGCCACGGTCATCACATCCGGCTTTACGCCGTATTTCTGCCAGGCGAACATCTCACCGGTCCGTCCCATTCCGCACTGGATCTCATCCAGGATCAGCAGCATATCATGGTCATCACAAAGCGCTCTTACACCCTTTAAAAATTCCTTCCTTGCCGGATAGATGCCCCCCTCTCCCTGGACCGTTTCCATGATTATGGCGCAGGTCTTATGATTCACCAGTTCCTTCACACTGTCCAGATCATTGAAATCAGCGAATTTGATTCCCGGAAGCAAAGGCTTAAACGGTTCCTGGTAATGGTCATTGCCTGTTACGGAAAGAGCACCAAAGCTCCTGCCGTGGAACGAGTGTTTCATGGCAATTATTTCGTGGTCATGGCCGCCATCTTTATTGTAAGCATATCTTCTTGCTATCTTTAAAGCACCTTCCACCGCTTCGGTCCCGCTGTTGGTAAAAAACACCTTATCCATGCCAGATGCCTTTAAGATCAGCTCTCCCGCCTCCACAGCCGGGACATTATAAAATAAATTGGAGGTATGAAGAAGCTTATCCACCTGTGCCTTTAATGCTTCATTAAATTCCGGGTCATTATAGCCCAGACCCATTACTGCGATCCCGGCTCCAAAATCCAGATATTCCACTCCATCCGTGTCATAAAGGCGGACACCGTCCCCATGGTCAAAAACAACCGGAAAACGGTTATAGGTCTTATAAAGCTCTGACTCCGCTTTCTCAATGTATTCCTGCTTACTTGGCATGATAAAACCGCTCCTCTCCCGCACTTATAATAGCTGTACCGATTCCCCTGTTCGTAAATATTTCCAAAAGCAGGCAGTGAGGAATCCGTCCATCCATGATATGTACCCTGGATACTCCCTGCTTCATGGCATCAATGCAGTTCTGAAGCTTGGGGAGCATTCCTCCTCCCAGCATCCCGCTTTCCACAAATTCCTGGGCCTCTTCCATGGACATTTCCGAGATAAGGGATTCCTTATCCTGAAAATCCTTATAAACGCCCTCAACATCCGTCAAAAAAGCCAGCTTCTCTGCTTCCATGGCCGTGGCAATGGCGCAGGCCGCGTCATCGGCGTTGATATTGTAGGTCTCATAATTCCCGTCAAAGCCCACAGGGCAGATGATGGGAAGAAAATCCTTTTCCAGTAAATCATATATGATTTGGGGATCCACATCTGTAATATCTCCCACAAATCCAATGTCTTCTCCGTTTGAATAGCGCTTCCGGCATTTTAGCATCATGCCATCTTTTCCGCTGATTCCCACGGCTTTTACCCCCAGCTCATTGACCATCTGCACCAGACTTTTGTTGACCCGGTTAAGCACCATCTCTGCGATCTCCATGGTAGGTTCATCGGTTACCCGCAGGCCATTGACAAAATGTGGCTCCATTCCCGACTTTTCCACCCACTTGCTGATTTCCTTTCCACCACCATGGACGATGATAGGCTTAAAACCGACCAGCTTTAAAAGCACTACATCCTGGATGACCTGCTTTTTCAGTTCTTCATCCACCATGGCGCTTCCGCCGTATTTTACCACAATGGTTTTGCGGTTGAAACGCTGTATGTAAGGAAGGGCCTCGATCAGCACCTCCGCTTTTTCCATAATGCTGTGATCCAGTTCCATATGATTTCTCCTTTCCTCTTTTTTGCCTGTTTTATGGCATAAAGGGATACCTGTAAGGTATTTCCTGCCCATGCTCTTTGGGCATAGAAGTATACCCATTCGTCTTATGAGCGGTAGTCCGCATTGATCTTCACATAATCAAAGGTCAGGTCGCAGCCCCAGGCAGTTGCGGCCGCCTCTCCCATTTTAATATCCGCTGTTGCAGTCACTTCCGGCTCTGATAAAATCTTTGTGGCTTCCTCTTCGCTGTAGGGAAGGGCTACACCGTTTTCAATGATTTTTAACTTCCCTGCTGCGCTTTCAAAATACAGATCCACCTTTTCAGGGTCAAACATGGCGCCTGAATAGCCCATGGCGCAAAGGATCCGGCCCCAGTTAGCGTCATGGCCGAAAATAGCGGCCTTGGTAAGGCTTGAGGTAATGACGGACTTTGAAAGGGTCACAGCCTGTTCCTTTGTTTCTGCCCCGACGATTTTCACTTCAAACAATGCGGTACAGCCTTCTCCGTCACCTGCCATCTTCTTTGCCAGGGCTTCATTAATGAAATTGAGTGCCTTGCAAAATGCCTCATAATCTTTATTCTTCGTCTGGATCTCTTCATTTCCTGCCATACCGTTTGCCAGGAGAAGCACCGTGTCATTGGTGGAGGTATCCCCATCCACGGAAATCATGTTGTAGGTGTCCTTGATATCCTCTCTTAAGGCTTCCTGCAAAAGCTCTTTGGAAATAGCCGCATCTGTGGTAACAAAGCTTAACATGGTGCACATGTCGGGATGGATCATGCCGGAGCCCTTGCACATGCCGCCCATGGTGATGGTCTTTCCTCCTGCTTCAAATTGAACTGCAACTTCCTTTTTGACGGTATCCGTGGTCATAATTGCCATGGCTGCAGCCGTACCGCTTTCCTGGCTGCCGTCAAGGGCCGGAGCCATGGCTTTTACGCCAGCCACAATGCGGTCCATGGGAAGCTGTTTGCCGATCACTCCGGTGGACGCCACCAGCACGGAACTAACAGAGATGGAAAGGCTCTCCGCCGCTGCTTCTGCCGTTTCCATACAGTAACGAAGCCCTTCCTCTCCGGTGCATGCATTGGCAATTCCCGCATTGATAACCACTGCCTGGGCGTAAGGGGAATTATCCACAATCACCTTATCCCATTTTACAGGAGCTGCTTTCACTAGATTGGTGGTAAAGGTTGCCGCTGCCTTACAAGGTACTTCACTGTAAATCATTGCCATGTCTTTTCTGTCTTTATATTTAATTCCCGCCGCCGTGGCTGCCGCCTTAAATCCTTTTGCCGCCGTTACTCCGCCGTCTGTATGCTTCATATCAATCTTCCTCCATTCTTTTTAAATTCATTCTCATTTCCTCCTGGTTATTCAACAAACTTTACGATATTATTTTCATTTAAGCTGAATTCGTAGTAATGAATGTCTTTCCGGAATACCCAGCCGCTCTTTTTCCAGAATTCATTGCCTATGGCATTGGATTTCCAACTCCCTGCTGCCGGTATCCTTCTGCAACGCACACGTGATACATGCAGCCCCGCCGCCCATCATGGCCGCAGAGAACGGATCCAATGATCCTTCCATTCTCTTTTGCCACCACACAGGTTCCTGGATTTCTTCTGATAAACCGTTCCACACCTTCCCTGGAATCGTCTTCGGCGCGGATTCCAAAGCCTCTAATGCCTGACCACAGTTCATAGACCTGGTCGTAATCCTCTAATGTCATACCACGAATCATCATATTATTTTCCTTTATTTAAGCATTCATTTGCAGTCTTACGGGAACAGGGGAATAAGTTTAAGCCCCTTGTTTTCCGGCAATCCAAACAGGATATTCATATTTTGCACCGCCTGCCCTGCGGCTCCTTTTACCAGGTTATCCATGGCCCCCATCATGACCATCCGGTTGGTCCTTGGATCAATTTTGAAATTCACATCTACAAAATTGCTTCCTTCCACCCATTTGGTCTGAGGAACCACATCCTTTTTAAGTACCCTGACAAAATATTCGTCTGCATAATATTTATCATAGGCTGCCTTTACTTCCTCATAAGAGACAGGCCTGGTAAGAGCCGCATAAGCCGTTATGAGAATGCCCCGGTTCATGGGCACCAGATGGGGTGTAAAGCTTATGGTAACCGGACGGCCTGCCCCGTAAGACAGCTGTTCCTCGATTTCCGGCGTGTGCCTGTGAACGCCTACGCCGTAAGCCTTGATATTTTCATTGACCTCACAGTATAAATGATCCGTCTTGGCTCCTCTTCCAGCGCCGGAGGTACCGGACTTGGCGTCAATGATAATGGTGTTGGGATCAATGAGCCCTTCCTTTACCAGAGGATATATGGATAAGGCAGAGCAGGTAGGATAACACCCCGGGTTGGCGATAAGTCTGGCATTTTTAATTTTCTCCCGGTTGATTTCCGGAAGCCCGTAGACCGCTTCCTTTATAAACTGAGGCGTCTTGTGCTCCATCTTATACCATTCTTCATAGACAGCCACATCCTTGATCCTGTAATCAGCGCTTAAGTCAATGACTTTTGTTTTCGTTAATATATTGTCATTCATAAGAGAAGCACAAAAGCCCTGGGGCGTTGCCGTAAAGATCACATCTGCTATTTCTGCCAGGGCCTCCACATTGTCATCCAGGCAGGAATCGTCCACAATCTGAAACATGTTTTGATAAATAGAAGCGTATTTCTGATCCACATAACTTTTGGATCCGTACCATATGATCTCTACATCATCTCTCTGAAGCAAAAGTCTTACAAGCTCGCCGCCTGCATATCCGGTAGACCCTATTATTCCTGCCTTAATCATAATCATCTCTCCTTATATTTTTTCATAGGTAGTCTGTTTTTCACTTTTGATGGTTTTTGGCACTTTATACCTTATTTATACAAGCTCTTCTGCTGAAAAGAAGGCCCTTCCAGGTTTTTCAATTATTGATGATTCATAATTATACATTGATAACGTATATTATGCAAGTTTTTTTTATATTTTTTATTTTACTCTTGCATTATTCATGGTTTTGTTGTATATTTATGAAAGTTCAATGAAAAAAATCCAATAAAAATCCAGGAGGAACTATAAATGAAAGAGAAAGTTATTTTAGCTTATTCCGGTGGTCTTGATACCACAGCCATTATTCCGTGGTTAAAGGAAAATTTTGATTATGAAGTAATCTGCTGCTGTATCGACTGCGGCCAGGGAAATGAATTAGACGGTTTGGAGGAAAGAGCCAAATTATCCGGCGCTTCCAAATTATATATTGAAAATCTGGTCGATGACTTCTGCGACAATTACATCGTTCCATGCGTGCTGGCTAATGCAGTTTATGAAAACAAGTACTTATTAGGAACCTCCATGGCCCGTCCTGCCATTGCAAAGAGACTGGTGGAGATCGCAAGGAAAGAAGGCGCTACCGCCATCTGCCACGGCGCTACGGGTAAAGGAAACGACCAGATCCGTTTTGAACTGGGAATCAAGGCTCTGGCCCCTGATTTAAAGATCATTGCCCCATGGCGTATGACCGATGTATGGACCATGCAGTCCCGGGAAGATGAAATCGAATACTGCAGGCAGCACGGTATCGACCTTCCCTTCTCCGCTGACAACAGCTACAGCCGTGACCGTAACTTATGGCATATCAGCCATGAGGGCCTGGAGCTGGAAGACCCGGCAAACGAGCCAAATTATGACCATTTATTAGTATTGGGCGTATCCCCGGAAAAGGCTCCGGATGAAGGGGAATATGTGACCATGACCTTTGAAAAGGGCATTCCTACCAGCGTAAATGGGGAAAAGATGAAGGTTTCTGATATCATTACCAAGTTAAATGAGCTGGGTGGCAAGCACGGCATCGGCATCGTGGATATCGTGGAAAACAGGGTTGTTGGAATGAAATCCCGCGGCGTTTATGAAACTCCCGGCGGAACCATCCTCCTTGAGGCTCATCAGCAGTTAGAGGAACTGGTATTAGACCGTGCTACCATGGAAGTGAAGAAGGATATGGGCAATAAGTTTGCACAGATCGTTTATGAGGGAAAATGGTTTACTCCCCTGCGTGAAGCAGTTCAGGCATTTGTGGAATCCACACAGAAGTATGTGACCGGAGAAGTGAAGTTAAAGCTTTATAAGGGAAATATCATTAAGGCAGGAACAATCTCCCCTTACTCCTTGTACAGCGAGTCCCTGGCTTCCTTTACAACAGGCGATTTATATGACCACCATGATGCGGAAGGCTTTATCACTCTGTTCGGACTTCCGTTAAAGGTAAGAGCTATGAAGATGCAGGAAATCGAAAACACAAATAAATAAGTGAAAAAAGGACGTACACAGATATATTTTCCATGTACGTCCTTCATTTATGTCCATAAGGCAAAGATCCAAAATTAATCCGCCAGCAGTTCCTCCGTAGCCACCACCTCATGAAGCATGTTTTCGTATTCTGCCAGTTCCTTTATGAATTTCAATATAAGAGCCGTATCCTTTCTTTCGGCGTATCTGAATGATAATTCCATTTCTCTTCCTCCCAAACGTAATCTGTTAATAACAGCATACTATGAATTCTACTTTTTTTCCAGTGCCCGCCTGATCCTTGGCATCATTTTTTTTGTATAAATGTAACCGCTTTCCATACATTTTTCCATGCATTCAAAGGTCAAAAGCCCTGCCCCTCTGGGCATGGGCGGCTTTAGCAAAAGGATCTCACCCCTGGAACGGCAGTCCTTAAGTTCCCTGCTCATAATAGAAAAGGAATGGAAGGCGGTCTCAATGATGGAATGATCATGAGGCATTTCATATTCTTCTCCAATGTCCACCGCAATCACTCTTGCTTCTCCTGCCGCGATCAAAAGGTCCACAGGAAGGTTGTTGGTCACTCCTCCATCCACCAGCAGAAAGCCGTTCATCTGTCTTGGCCGGAATACGGCAGGTACTGAGGAACTTGCCATCATGATATCACAAAGGAATCCGCTCCGCTCCCATTTCACATGCTCCTGCCTTAATGCAGAATGGGGAATTTCAGCTTGAAACAGGTTGGTAAATGCAACTGTATCCCCGCTGTTAATATCCACAGCCGGAACCAGCAGGCTCTTGCAGTTTCCCTGTATCTCCATCCCATCTGTTAAATCGCAGAGAAAACGCTGAAGCCGGTTCCCCTTTATAAGTCCCTGAAGCGTTGTCTCCCTGCCCAGCAGGAACTGAGGAAGAAATAATGCAATTCCCAAAATATCCGGATCAATCAGGCTTCTGCCGTGTTTTGCCAGCCACCGCACCGTTTCCCGCATATCCCCTGTTGTCATGCCTGCTGCATAAAGCCCGGCGGCAATGCTTCCGGCACTGGCCCCCGCTACCTTGTCAGGAAGAAGTCCTGCTTCTTCCAGCGCAGATAATACTCCCACATGGGCTGCCCCCCTGGTTCCGCCACCTGCCATCGCCAGTCCATAATCTGCCATGATTCCATTCTCCTTGCGTTTCAGCCGCATTTCAGGAAAATCTATGCCATTTCTGTTTCATTTATGCCTGGCCTGGCAAAAGCAAAGAAAAACAGTTGTTTTGAGTCAGGCTCAAAACAACTGTTCTTCTTTCATCTCATTTATAATACGCATCAATTCCGTCGGCAATCCCTTTTACGATCTTGTCCCGGCATTCCTCGGCAGCCATCTTCTTATCCTCATCCGCGTTGCTCATGAAGCCCATTTCCACAATGGTCACCGGTATATTACACCAGTTGATACCGCTCATGGAATCCGTCTCCTGCACTCCCCTATTCTTAAATCCGGTCTGATTGCAGATTCCATCCACAACAGCCTTGGAAAGAGATTTGCTTTTGCTGTACAGGGTCCCATTGTAAGGATTCTTAGCCGTCTGGCACATGGTAAGGGCACCATGAACGCTGCTGTCATTTAAGGAATTGGCATGGACACGGACAAAGATATCCGCTCCGCTTTTATCCGCCATCTGGGCGCGTTCTGCATTGCTGATGTTCACATCATTGGTTTCCCGGATCATGTAGACTTTATAGCCCCTGTTTATAAGCTCCTGCTTTAATTTTAAAGAAACCGCAAGAGTGAGCTGGTATTCCGGGATACCGGTTGCCGTTCCCTGAGTTCCGGAAGCCACCTTTGCCTTCATCTCAGAAGCGCCTGGCCCAATGGGCTCCTTTTCGGAATTGCCCTTTGCCTGATGGCCTGGGTCGATGGCAATGATCTTTCCTGCCCCGTTTCCGGAAACAGATGGAGCAGTGCCTGCCGTCTCCTGCACCGGTTTATCTTTTGACACATACCGGGAGGAAATGTAGCATTCCTTGTCTTTGTAAATAACCCGGCTCCAGCTTTCGCTGTATCCGGTCCGTTTAAGGGCGGCACCCTTATCAAGCTTGTCCATGATTTCTCCGCCGGCAGACGGGAATTTTCTTACATTCACCTGGGAGCCGGTAACATAAACGGTCTCATCGGCCGCCTCAAAGGCAGGAGCTGTCTCCATCGTCACAGCGGCTTCATGGGAGCTTGTCTCCGCTGATTTTCCGCTCTCAGTTTCTTCAGTTTTATCCTCTGCAATGGATACGGGAGATGTCTCCTCTCCCTCCTCCTGACCTAAACCGCCCTGAGCTTCTTCCAGGGCCGGTGCTTTTACAGCTTCATATTTCCTGGCACAGCCTGCAAGCATAAGTGTACAAAGAAGGATTGAGGCCAATAACAGCCACCCGCGGCCTTTTCTTAAATTCTTCAAAGTATGGTTCCTCCTCCTACAACATAATCTCCATCATAAAACACCACGGCCTGTCCCGGAGTGATAGCCCGCTGAGGTTCGTCAAACTTACATTCTATCACACCATCCTCCACTTCCTCTATGGTACACATGGCACCCTTATGGCTGTAGCGGATCTTTGCCGATACCCGCATGCTTTCTCCATGAAGCCCGGGAACTGCCATCCAGTTAATGTGGTTGGCCCGCAAGGTATAGTCATATACATCATCCCCAGTTCCGATCACCACTTCATTGGTCTCAGGCCGTATCTCCACCACAAAAACCGGGTGGCCCATGGATAGGCCCAGCCCCTTTCTCTGGCCTACCGTGTAATGGGTAATTCCCTTGTGCCGGCCGATCACCAGACCGGAAACATCCACAAAATTACCCTCCGGCGCTTTTTCCCCTGCACTTTCTTCAATGAATCCTGCATAATCATTATCCGGAATAAAGCAGATTTCCTGACTGTCCGGCTTATGGGCAACCATTAAGTTGATCCTGTCCGCGATCTCGCGGATCTGGTCCTTTGAATAGGCCCCCACCGGCATCAGGGTGTGGGATAGCTGGTGCTGTGTCAGATTGTAAAGAGCATACGTCTGATCCTTTGCCGCTGTCACGGACTTTTTTAATGCATATCTTCCGTTAGGGAGCTTATCAATCTGGGCATAATGGCCTGTGGCAATATAATCTGCTCCTATATCCAGGCTGCGCTTTAAAAGAGACTCCCACTTGACATAACGGTTGCAGGCAATGCATGGATTGGGCGTACGCCCTTTCTGATATTCTCCTACAAAATAATCAATGACCTGGGATTTGAATTCTTCTTTAAAATTCATAACATAATAAGGAATCCCCAGGTCCCAGGCAACCCGTCTGGCATCATCTACGGCACTTAAACCGCAGCAGCCTCCGTTTTCCTCCTGGGTCCCGGTATCCTCATCCTGCCATATCTGCATGGTGACACCTATGACTTCATATCCCTGTTCCTTAAGGAGCCACGCCGCTACAGAAGAATCTACGCCTCCCGACATTCCTACTACTACTTTCCCTTTGCTCATAGCTTTATGTTTCCACTTTCTGGCCGGATAAGCAAAAGCCCGGCATCTTAATATTCTTCTTCCACTTCTTCCTCACCGATATCAGACTTGGGTTTCTTTAAGCCCTCAATCTCAAGTCCGTTTTTCTTTGCATAGTCCCATAAGGCAGCGTGGATGGCTTCCTCTGCCAGCAGGGAACAGTGCACCTTTACAGGAGGTAATCCGTCAAGAGCTTCGCACACCGCCTGATTCGTCACGTCCATGGCCTCCTGAACGGATTTTCCCTTTACCATCTCCGTAGCCATGCTGCTTGTAGCAACCGCGGCTCCGCAGCCAAAGGTTTTAAATTTTACATCACGGATGATCTGATCTTCATCAATATCCAGATAAATTCTCATAATATCGCCGCACTTGGCATTTCCTACGGTACCCATACCGCTGGGGTTATCAATTTCCCCTACATTTCTTGGATGCTCAAAATGATCCATTACTTTTTCTGTATACATAATCTATTTTCTCCATTTCCAGGTAATCTGTCTGCTTTGTTTCCAGCCGCCAAAAGGCGGTTCCTTGAATCATTTCGCCTGATGTTTAATATAATCTTCATAAAGCGGGGACATACTGCGCAGTTTTTCCACGATCTCCTTAATGGATTCCACAACATAGTCCATCTCTTCCATTGTGTTGCGTTCATCTAAGGTCAGACGAAGGGAGCCATGGGCGATCTCGTGAGGCAGTCCAATGGCAAGCAGCACATGGGATGGGTCTAAAGAGCCTGAAGTACAGGCAGAACCGCTGGAACCGCATATGCCCTTCATATCCAGCATGATGAGCAAGGACTCTCCTTCAATAAACTGGAATGCAAAATTTACGTTATTGGACAGCCTGTTTTTCCTGTGTCCGTTAATTCTTGTATAAGGGACCTCTGCCATAACACGGTCCATGAGATAATTGCAAAGCTGGCGTTCTTTATTTGCTCTCTCTTCCATGCCTGCTTCCGCAAGCTCCACAGCCTTGCCAAAGCCTACGATTCCAGGCACATTCTCCGTACCGGCGCGGCGTTTCCTTTCCTGTCCGCCTCCATGAATGAAGGAACGGGATTTGATGCCGCTTCTGATATATAGGAAGCCAATGCCCTTGGGGCCGTTGATCTTATGGCCGCTGGCACTGAGCATATCGATATGGTAATCATCCACATTGATGGGCACATGGCCAAATGCCTGGACCGCATCTGTGTGGAATAATATTCCCCGCTCTTTTGCAATCTCTCCGATTTCCCTGATCGGTTCTATGGTTCCTATCTCGTTATTGGCAAACATGATGGAAATAAGGATGGTATCTGGGCGGATCGCTTTTTTTAGCTCATCCAGCTTTATGAACCCATTTTCATCTACATTTAAATAGGTCACCTCAAAACCCTGCTTCTCCAGATATTCACAGGTATGAAGCACGGCATGGTGTTCGATTTTACTGGTGATAATGTGTTTTCCTTTTGAAGCATAAGCTTCTGCAGTTGCAATCAGCGCCCAGTTGTCAGACTCTGAACCGCCTGCCGTAAAATAGATCTCGTTAGACTTGGCACCCAGAGCGTTTGCAATGGTTTCTCTGGCTCCTGCCACGGCCTTTTTTGAGATGCCGGAAAACTCGTATACGGATGATGGATTTCCATAATACTCCGTAAAATAAGGCAGCATGGCTTCCACGACCTCAGGCCTCGTTTGGGTAGTCGCTGCGTTGTCAAGATAAATCAGTTGCTTCATATTGTTAGTTCCGCCTTTCTGTAGTCCTAAAGTTAAAAGCTTCATCTACATTTTCTATTATACACACATTTCCTAGAATTTCAATAGGAATGATTCTCATTATAACTATAGTTCTGCTATGCAGAAGTTGTTCTGTCCGTCAATTATGAATGGCATGTCTGAACTGTAACAAATGTCATGAAGAAGAAGCCCATTCCATATATTAATAATAATTCACTTTTTCAGGAGATTGCATGAATGATTCTCTGAAATTTCCCGGGAAGCTTACGCCAAGAAAATATGCGCTTCTCACCGGCACCCTTCTTTTGACTTCTGCCGGGCTGATCACCCGGTTGTTAGGCTTTTTTTACCGGATTTTTCTCTCACGGACCATTGGCGCAGAAGGACTCGGAATCTTCAGCCTGGTCCATCCGGTGTTTGGCGTCTGCTTTGCCTTATGCGCCGGCTCCATCCAGACCGCCATATCCCAGTCCGTAGCCGCTAATGTGAGAAAAGGCCGCTCCATTTTCCGAACCGGCCTCGTCATTTCAGTGGCCATTTCCATAGCCCTGGCATACTTAATCATCCGGTTTAAGGACTTTCTGGCCGTCAATATCCTGATGGAGCCCCGCTGCGCCCCTCTTCTGCTCTTTATTGCGGTATCCGTCCCCTGTTCGGCCATTCACGCCTGCATCAATGGCTATTATTATGGTATGCAGCGCCCCCATGTCCCGGCATTTGCCCAGGTGATCGAACAAACCGTAAGAATTGGGGCAGTGTTCCTTATTGCTGATATCATGGTGCAATCCGGGATCAAAATCACGGTCCAGCTGGCAGTCATGGGCCATCTGATAGGAGAAATCGTTTCTTCTCTTTATACGGTTGTGGCCTACCGTTTTTTTTCACCCAAGATGCCTGCAGGCGTTACGGCAGTCTCCTCCTCCTTTCATGAAACCGCGCCCGGGCTCATGCACCTGGCGCTGCCTCTTATGGGAAACCGCCTGGTATTAAATATCCTTGCAAGCGCAGAGGCCATTTTAATTCCCAGCAGACTGCAAATGTCAGGACTTTCTGATTCGGCGGCATTTTCCGTATACGGCGTTTTGACCGGAATGGCTTTGCCCTTTATTTTGTTCCCTTCCACCGTATTTAATTCCCTGGCCGTCCTTTTGCTTCCAACAGTAGCCGAGGCCCAGTCAGAAGGAAATGACCGGAGGATCGGCGATGCCATTTCCATGTCACTGCGCTACTGCCTGTACGTGGGAATCCTGTGCATCGGCATATTCACCTTGTTCGGAAACGACTTGGGCTTCAGCGTATTTAGGGACAATACCGCCGGAACCTATATGACCATTTTAGCCTGGCTTTGTCCCTTCCTCTATCTGGTGACAACCATGGGAAGTATTTTAAACGGCCTGGGGAAAACCTCTGTCACCTTTGTCCAAAATGCCATTGCCCTGGTAATCCGTTTGGGATTTGTTCTCTTTGGGATTCCCAGGTATGGGATTTTAGCCTACCTGGTGGGAATGCTGGCCAGCGAACTGCTTCTGGCCATGATGCATGTGCTGACCCTGCGGAAAAAAGTTGATTTCATATGGAACGCCTGGGATATGATCGCAAAGCCGGCAGCACTGATGGTACTCGCCATTGGAATCTACTTTGCGTTGTTTTCCGTGGCAGATCCGTTTCAGGGGATGTCTTTATTTATTAAGACTGCATTCCATATTGCAATTTTAAGCATATTCTATCTGGTTCTCCTCCTTGTTTCCCATATCATGAAAGGGGAGAAACCCAGGGAGTTTTAAGTTTTTAAAGATCATCTTCCTCAGTTTACATAATCAAAAAGCAAAAAACGGACTGTCATAAGTCCGTTTTTTGGAGATTCCGTTTTTAATCAATTCCAACCATTACAGAAGTCGCTTTAATGATGGCATATGCATCTTTCCCGACTTCCAGTCCCAGGTCCTTTACCGCTGCCATGGAAACTGTGGAAGAAACGATATTGCCGCCGCCGATATCAATGGTTACAATGGCGTTCACCGCACCTGTTTCAATCCCTACAACTTTTCCCTTAAACTGATTTCTTGCACTGAGTTTCATCTCAAATGTCTCCTCTCATCCAATCCTGATCCATGAAAACACCTTCCGAATATACCCTTACACCCCATAAAACGGGCTGGGCTCTGCCAAAAACAAGGGCAGAAAGAAGGAAATACATAGCAGTAATTATGGATTGTAAACCAGAAGATTATACTGCTTTTTCATAAAGTTATTGTAAGCATTTCTGTATTTATTGTCAACCGGTTATCAGAAATACTAAAACAAAAGCAAAAGATCTTCTTTGGGAAACCTGATAAATGACGGAATGTTCTGGTGCATTCCTTCTTCAAAGTCCTTTTTATCCTGGAGCCACCAGATCTTAGAGGAGGTTTTATCGTCTGCATTCCGGAATAAATACTGCCTTTGGAAAGGCGTATCCGCGAACCCGGCCAGTTGAATTTCCATGACATTTTCCTCCGACCTTCCCTGGGCCGGAATCAGGTTATGGCCCCGGATTCCTACGTACCGGATGGAATCTTCGATTTTCTCCTCTGTCTTAAGCTTTATCTTCCAGTCGCAGGCATAAAGCTCATAATCGCTTATTTTCTCTATGGATGAAATATTCTTGCAGCCGGTCAGCTTTGCTGCTTCCATTCTTTCCGGCCTTCGGAAAATATCTTTTGTGCTGCCTTTTAATATGGTCTTTCCATCTGAAAGGAGCATCATTTGGTCACAGAATTTGTAGATTTCATCTCTGGAATGGGATACCATGAGCACATCGCCGCTATAGTCCTTAATCAGCTCCAGCATTTCCATCTGAAGGGTATCCTTTAAAAAACCATCCAATGCGGAAAACGGCTCATCTAACATAATGATATCCGGACTATATAAAAGCATGCGGGCAAGGGCCACTCTTTGCTGCTGCCCTCCTGAAAGCTGGGAGGGATACCTCTTTTCCAGGCCTTCCAGCTGAAAGCGCCTTAACTGTTCTGCAACAAGGGGAAGCTTATCCTTTTTCTTTCCCGGAAGCACGATTGCCAGATTCTCCTCTACGGTCATGGTGGGAAACAGGGCATAATTCTGAAACAGGTAGCCCACACGGCGTTCTCTGGCAGGCATATTGATTCCCTTTTCCGAATCAAACAGCACCTTCCCATTTAAAACGATCCGGCCATGATCCGGCTTTTCAATTCCTGCCACGCATTTTAATGTCATGCTTTTCCCGCAGCCTGAGGCTCCCAGGATCCCCATGCAGCCGCCGTCAGCCTCAAATTCCACATTCAATTCAAATCCTGAAAACTTTTTTCGGATGTTTACCTGCAATGCCATATCAAATCCACCTGTTCACATGTTTCATATTTTTTCCGGATATATAATTTATAACAGCAACAATAAAAAAAGACAAGATAACAATCACGCATACCCAGAATGCAGCCGTATCCCAGTTTCCTGCCGCCACCTCGGAGGCAATTGCAACGGAAACCGTTCTGGTCTTTCCAAGGATATTTCCTGCCAGCATGGCAGTTGCCCCGTATTCCCCAATGGCTCTTGCAAAGGCGAGTACGGTCCCGGAAGCCAGTCCAGGTGCAGCAATGGGAACGATGATCTTCCAGAAGATCTTCCTTTCCGACAGCCCCAGAGTCCTTCCCGCATGGATCATGTCAACATCCACCTGCTCAAAGGCTGCTCTTGCATTCCGGTACATCAAAGGAAATGCGATGACAAAAGCTGCTATGACACATCCAGGCCATGTCTGTACCATTTTTATATTAAATTCCTCAAAAAGAAATTTGCCGAAAGGCCTGCGAAGGCTGAAGATCAAAAGAAGAAAGAACCCGGCCACAGTTGGCGGAAGCACCAGCGGCAAGGTCAGGATTCCATCTACAATGGATTTTGCCGTATTATTCAGCTTCATGATCAGTCTTGCGGCGCCTATTCCAAGAAAAAAGGTCAGCACCGTTGCCAGAATCCCCGTTTTAAGAGAAATAAAAAGGGGACTCCAATCTATTGTTTTCATCAGATCCAGCATAGATTTTCACCCCCTTTTTTATATATTATTTATTTTGAAGAAATAGCAAATCCGGCATCCGTAAACAGCTTCATAACGCCCTCATCGCTAACAAGATACTCTTTAAATTCAGCAGCTGCCTTTGCCTGCCCCTCTGATGCCTCCTTGTCGATAATCAGGCCTACCGGATAAACAGCAGGATCGATCATACTCTTATCTGCTTCTGCAATGATTTCAACCTTGTCCGCCATGGAAGCAGCATCGGTTGCATAAACAACACCCACTTCATTACTTCCCTCTGCAACAGCGGTTAAAACAGCGGTTACATTGGCGCCTTCGTTAATTTCCATTTTCATTACCTGATCAAGGTTTCCTAAGTTGGTGAACAGCTTTCTTGCATACTGGCCTACAGGTACATCCTCTCCGGCAAGAGCAAGGCTTGATGCCTTTGTGATATTATCAAAACCGGTTACCTCAGTTTTTCCACCTGTGGGCTTGATTAAGACAATCTTATTCTCAAGCAGGTTGGTAATGGAACCGTCTACTACGAATCCGCCTTCCTTTAACGCATCCATCTGCTTGGTTGCGGCTGAAAAGAAGATGTCACACTGAGCGCCTTCCTCGATCTGGGTCTGAAGAGTTCCTGAACTGTCCGCATTATAAATGATATTTACATTAGGATGATCTTTTTCATAAGTTTCCTTGACCTTTTCCATTGTGTTCTTCAAGCTGGCAGCAATAAAAACATAAAGGTCTTCCTTCTCTGCCTTTGCCGCTGTTGTTTCTTCTGCCTTTGCAGTTTCCTCAGCCTTACTGGTTTCCTCTTTTACAGTTGTCTGATCCGCCTGGGTAGCCTTTGCACCGGTTGAACCGCACCCCACTACAGTACCGGCAGCAAACATAGCCGCCAACATAACTGCTAATAATTTCTTTCCCTGGTTCATAATACTTCCTCCTGGTTTTTTGAACAATATTGTTCATTTTGATTGTGTTTTGTTGGGTTTTTACCCGTTTGGTAATTACCAATTTATTTTAGATGATAACTTAAGGAATGTCAATGCCATTCTATTTATATAATTACATCGGGATTTCCGGCATCTTTCGCCCCCTTTGATTGACAATGAAAGGATATATGCTATAACTATTTATAAATGATGGAAACCCCAGGAAGCAAAGAGGAAAACGTATGAAAAAAATATATACCACCCAGGAAGTGGCTGACCAGCTTAAAATCAAAAAATCCACTGTATATGAACTGATAAAACGGGGAGAATTAAAGGCATCAAAGGTAGGAAAGCAGATACGGGTCAGTCAGGAACAGCTGGAGGAATATTTAAAGGCTCCAAACACCACCGCCGCTTCCCAGGCAGAGGAGCCTCTTCCCGGAATCATGGACATTCCGCTTTTTACCGCTGATTTTGCAATCCGGCAGATGGACTATCTTCTCAACGCCAGCGGCCTGATCATAAGCAGCCAGGAATCCAGGGTTGTGGAGCTACTTCGCAGCCAGCTGAGCCTGCGCCCGGACAGCCTTCCCATTCTGCATTCCTATATGAATGATTATAACAGCCTGTATTCCCTGTACTATGAAAAGACCCATATGGCCCTTACATCCTTTAGCAACAGCCAGGAAGGGCAGGAAATCCGGCAGATCCAGAGTTTGCTCCCTGGAAAGGAAGCAGCAGTCCTCCATATCTGCAGCCTTTTAGCGGGCTTTTACATCAGAAAAGGAAACCCCAGAGGCTTACACACCGTAAAGGACCTATGCCGCCCGGATATCCGGTTCATAAACAGGGAGAAGGGGAACGGGTACCGAATCTATCTGGACACCCTCCTTACATCCCATAACATTGAAAAAGCCGCCATTCCCGGCTACCAGACAGAATGCCTCTCCCATATGTCAGCCGCAAATGCAGTCGCATCGGGAGCTGCTGATGCAGGCATCGGCGATGTCTCCCACCTGGCTGCATATCCCCAGCTGGACTTTATTCCTCTGTCCAGCCTGTTCATGGATCTGGTCTTTTCTAAGGAAGCCATGAACCATCGGGCCTTTCAAAACATTGTGGACACGGTAAATTCCCGGGAATTTAAAAACAGCCTTCTTCCATTTAAAGGATATGAAATTGGTAAGACAGGCAAATGCACGTTTGTAAATGGCTGAAGAAGCGGACTTTTCCAGTAATGATAATTATTCATAAAAATTTTAGTTGCACTCGCAACTATTTATGTGTTAAACTATTTATGATCTAAAAAGAGTCTGCAGGCTCATGCACAATTCTGTGCAAATTATCATTCTTAAGAATCCCTTTCATAAAAACGGACAACAGGAGGTATCTCTTTGAATCAAAAATTAAAAGAAAAAATTGTAGAATCCTTATCATCTGTCCTGCCCGTTACATGTATCGTGTTGATCTTGTGCATAACGATCACTCCCATGCCTCTTGACCCACTGATGCTGTTTCTGGTAGGTGCAACCCTTTTAATCCTTGGAATGGGCTTTTTTACACTCGGTGTTGATATGTCCATGATGATCATCGGTGAAAAAGCGGGTGCCCATCTGGCAAAATCAAAAAAGCTCCCGCTCATTGTTTTTGCCTGTTTTATTATTGGTTTTATCATTACCATAGCAGAACCGGATCTTCAGGTCCTGGCCGGACAGACTCCGGCAGTTCCTGACATGATTCTGATTTTTTCTGTGGCCGCAGGAGTAGGCTTTTTCCTGGCAATCGCATTTTTAAGAAACTTGTTTAGCTGGAGCTTATCCCGCATCCTTATGATCTGCTATGCCGTACTTTTTGTTACATCCGCTTTTGTACCCAAGGCATTCCTGGCTGTGGCCTTTGACTCCGGCGGCGTGACTACAGGTCCTATTACTGTACCTTTTATTATGGCTCTTGGAGTGGGCCTCTCATCGATCGGCCGGGGCAAGAATTCGGACAGCGACAGCTTCGGGCTTGTGGCCTTATGTTCCGTTGGACCCATTCTTTCCGTTATGATCCTGGGCCTGGTTTACAAATCCTCTGCCACGGATTATGAACCCATGATAATTCCTTCCATAAACAATTCCCAGGATCTCTGGCTGGCCTTTCAGCATGAGCTTCCTGATTATGCCTGGGAGGTCTTTTTAGCTCTTTTCCCCATTTTGCTGTTCTTTATCATATTCCAGATCTTCTTTCTGAAGCTGAGGAAAAGACAGCTGATCAAAATTATGGTGGGGCTTATTTACTCCTATATCGGACTGACCCTTTTCCTTACCGGTGTTAATGTAGGTTTTATGCCTGCCGGTAATTATCTGGGACAGCAGCTGGCCTCTCTTCCTTACAACTGGGTTATGGTTCCTATCGGTATGCTCATTGGATATTTTATCGTAAAAGCCGAACCTGCCGTACAGGTTTTAAATAAGCAGGTAGAGGACATTACAGGAGGTTCCATCTCGGAAAAAACCATGATGACCGGATTATCCATCGGCATGTCAATCTCCCTTGGATTGTCAATCCTAAGAGTCATGACAGGTCTTCCCTTACTGGCTCTCCTGCTTCCCGGCTACGCCCTGGCCCTTGGCCTGTCTTTTGTGGTGCCGCCGATTTTTACATCCATTGCCTTTGATTCGGGCGGTGTCGCTTCCGGCCCTATGACGGCCACCTTCCTGCTTCCCTTTGCCATGGGAGCCTGTGAAGCCCTGGGAGGAAATATAGTAACCGATGCCTTTGGCATTGTGGCCATGGTCGCTATGACGCCCCTGATCATCATACAGCTCATTGGCGTTTCTTATCAGTATAAGACCAGAAAAGCAAATGTTCCGTCCAATGAGCCGCAGCTTAATATGGAGTTTGAATTTATTGACTTAGGAAAGGAGCAAGCTGATGATTTCCAATCGTAAAATAAACTGGATCACGGTTATCGTAGCCAGAGGAAAGGGCGAAAAAGCAGCTTCCGTTTTTAAAGCACATCATCAGGAACTGCTTCTCATTACCAGAGGACATGGAACCGCAAGTTCTGCAATCAAGGACTGCCTGGGACTTGACGAGCCGGAAAAGGATCTGGTTATCGGAATCGTAGAGGAAACGGCTACCGGACGCTTATTATCCTCTCTCCATGAAGCATTGGAGCTTGAAAAACCAGGCTATGGCATTGTATTTACCATCCCCCTGTCAGGGATCAGCGCCGCAGCTTCCAGTATTTTAGAAAATGCCCTGTCAGGCGGGAATATGCCTGTATCCACAGATTATCACAAGGAGGATCGCTCTATGTCAGATACGACCAAATACGAACTAATTGCTACTGTCATCAATACCGACCTTTCCGCTCCCATTATGGAAGCTGCCAGAAATGCCGGCTGCAAGGGGGGAACCCTGGTCAAAGCCAGAGAAGCTCTTGCTGATGATTCAAAAAAGCTTTTTGGTCTGACTCTTTCCAGTGAGAAGGAAATTCTCCTTATCCTGGTTCCCGTTACGGATAAGCAGGCGGTTCTTAAATCCATCTGCGAAACAGTGTTAAAAGAAACCGGAGAACATGCCATCGCTTTTTCTCTTCCCGTAGATGAAGTGGCTGGACTCAGCACTCTGAAAAAATGAGAAAATCCTCATCTGGACCGACCGGAGCCAAAACAGGCGCCAGTCCCATATTCCCTTCCCGGGATATGGAACTGGCGCCTTTCTTTTATTGTTTCAATCCTTGATACAGTGCTCTTAAAAGCTCCCCCTCCGGGTCCTGGCTCAACTCCCAGACCATTGCGCCGCCTAATTTCTTTGATTTGATATAATCCGTTTTATAGCCTATGGATTTTGGATCCTCATAGCTTATAAAGATCGTACCGTTAAACAGCCAGGGAACCTTTGACTGGGAATGAAAATGACTGGTATAGCCAGGTTTATTTAAGTAATTATCTTTAATGGCCTGATATCCGATGGAATTGGAACCGCCAAAGGACTGGTATAAACCATTGTTTGAATTATTCACAGAAGAATATAAGTATCCGTAAAACGGGATACCCATTACCATCTTTTCCGCCGGAAAGGATGCCCCCAGCCAGGCAGTGACAGCCTTATCCACACTGGCTTTATACTGAGGGGATGGATCGCTGTTGTCATATAGAGGAGCGAGAAGGTCTGTATTTGAATCCCAGAATCCATGCAGATCATAGGTCATGACATTTGCATAATCCAGATACTGAGCCAGCTTTGACAGCTCCACATTGTTTATGTAAGAATTATCCGCGCCTCCTGCAATGGTCAGTAAGTAATGCTTATTGTCAGCAGCCCCCTGAGCATCCAGTTTTTCACGAATTTTTTTAAGAAGCAGGGTGAAATTATGTTTATCTTCCCTGCGCCTGGCATTTGTTTCCAGACCTCCGCTGACCGGATACTCCCAGTCCAGGTCAACACCGTCAAATCCGTATTTTTTAATGAAATCAACACAGCTGTCAGCAAATGAAGCTCTGGTCTCCTCTGTCAGGGCCACATCTGAGAATTTCCCGGACCAGTTCCAGCCTCCCACGGAAATTAAGGTTTTTAAATCCGGATTGGTCTGTTTTAAGGAATTTAAAAGCTTTATGTTGGAAGGATCCACGTCAGGATATCCAAGGGTCAGTTTTAAGTCGGAACCAATGTTTGCAAAAGCATAATTTATATGGGTCAGCTTTCCGGCATCAATCTGGTTTGGATAGTAATTATAATAGGCCGCCCATGCCGCATAATACCCAACTAATTTACCAGTCTGCAGAGGGGCGGGTTCCGCTGTGGGCGAAGCAGACGGTTCCGCTGCAGGCAGATCGGACGATTTCGCTGCAAGCAGATCAGACGATTTCACTGCAGGCAGATCAGACGATTCCGCTGCGGGCGGAGCAGATGTTTCTGCAGCAAGGAACGCTGCCGTTTCCGGATTATCTGCAATGGCTTTCTGGGAAAGGGCTACCTGTGTGTCTGCAAGAGTGGCGGTTGCAGCGCTTTGGGATGACTCCTTAGAAATTCTGTCAGGCTTTTCAGCAAATGCTACCCAGCTAAAGACCCACCCCAGAATGATCAGCATAAAAACGGAAGCAGATAAAAATATTTTTTTCATAGTACTTTTATTCATCACTTGATCCTTTTCTCTCTTTGGTTTTTACAAGTATAACATGCTGGTTATTCCTTGAACAACGCGCAAAAAATGGATCAAATGCATAATTATGGATATGTTTATTTTGGATTTTGCGTTCCAATCATTTCTGTTCCTATAATTTTGCTTTGATTTTCAACGTTTTTACTATATTATTCTTCGACAATACTATCTCCACTTTCAAAAACGTCTGCTCTGTTCTACCGCATAAGCTTCTTTACGCTTTGCGCTGTTTTTTATTGTCTGATCCATCATCTCCAGAGTTTCCACCATGATGTCCCGTGCAGGTTTCAGGCAGGTTTCAGGCATTTTTCCTGCAAATCTTTTCCGTAGGAATCAATGTCCAGATTTCCGCGCACATTGAGCATAAAGGTTTCTTTGTTATTTAAAATTTACTCGCTGGGATTGAATAATAAGTTTCAATATTCTGGTCAGCTTAATTGGTGTTCCAGCAGCTACGGTTCCAAGCTAAGGAACCTTAACGACTGGTTCAATAAATAATGGATCGACATCCTTAACCACTTCAATGGTTCTTGGACTATTTCTCTTACAATAGGCGGATACCCTCTATCTGTAATTATTTGACGTATATAAACTAATATTCGTTGTTGTCTTTCTTTTAATTTGGGTTTTGACATGGTAATCCCACCTTTCTGATGTTACTATAACACAAGCGTGAACAAAATCCAAACATATGTTCTTAATTATTAAAAAAATAATAGACCGGAATCTTTTATGGAAACCGGTCTATCTCTTATTCGTCTTGCTGCCCTTCTTCTTTTGAGGTAAGTATATCTTTTAATTCAGATATCGACATGTTTTTCTCTTCAAGAATTGCTGACACTTCTTTAAATTCTTCCAACTTAATTTCTTCCTGTATCTGTTTCTCTTTCTGATGAAGCGTTTTGATTGCGGTCTTATATTGTTCTATGGAATCTTGTGTATTTTTTAGCTCTTCTCTAAGTTTTTCAATCGGTGATTTGCGAACTCCTCTTGCCATATGCTTCACTCCTTTACAAAAATGGTAATATATAAATTATATTATATATTACCAAATTTATACAGTGGATAATTATGGAAATAATTCACGCAAGGCAAATAAGAGTTCATTGCCCATATGTTCAAGTTATTGTTGCCTATGCAGCAATAAGATTCAATGTACAAAATTTAATTTTACAATTTATCATCTAAATAAGCCCTCCATCAATTGTATCATTACAACCAATAGAGGGGTTATATAGATGATAAAACCCGTTATTATGTGATAGTTTGCGATACTTTTCCAATCTCGAACAATTAATTAAAACTGCAGAAATCCTTGTAAAATAAAGACTAATTTTCTTCCACCTCAAGCAGATAAGGCGTGATCTGATATACATAAAAGTTCAGCCAGTTCCCATACAGCGTATTCGCCACATTTCTCCAATTTAACACAGGAACCGTATTGGGGTCATCGTCTTCATAATAATTACAGGGAATTTCAGGCTCCAATCCCTTCCCCAGATCCCGGTGATATTCCCCGTCTAAAGTCATGCGGTCGTATTCCGGATGCCCCTGGACAAATACCTGCTTTCCGTCCCGGCTCATCACCAGAAGGATTCCGGCCTCTTTTGATTCCGCCAGGATCACCAGCTCCGGCTGCTTTTCAATATCCTCTCTCCTCACCTCAGTATAACGGGAATGAGGAGCCATCACATAATCATCCAGGCTGCGGACAAGGGGGACCTTCCGGTCCAGAACCTTATGCCGGTAAATGCCTGACAGCTTGCTCTCTCTTTTGTATTTCTGTATGCCATAATGGTAATAAAGCCCCGCCTGGGCCCCCCAGCAGATGTGGAGGGTGCTGGTCACATGGGTCTTGCTCCATTCCATGATCTTCTTTAACTCTTCCCAGTAATTAACCTCTTCAAATTCCATGTTCTCCACCGGCGCTCCGGTGATGATCATGCCGTCGAATTTTTTTTTCTTTACCTCGTCAAAATAAACATAAAATTTATTTAAATGGCTGGCTGACGTATTCTTGGAAGTATGGCTCTCCAGCATCAAAAAGGTACAGTCCACCTGCAGAGGAGTGTTGGATAAGGCCCGGAGAAGCTGAGTCTCTGTCTCTTCCTTTATAGGCATGAGATTAATGATCAGAATCTCCAGAGGGCGGATGTCCTGGCTTAAAGCACGGTCCTCATCCATCATAAAGATATTCTCTTTTTCCAGTATGGCTTTTGCAGGTAAATCCTTTTGTACTTTAATCGGCATAATTTATTCCTCCAGCATCTTTATGAAATCCTCTTCTGAAATAATGGGCACTCCAAGTTCCTTTGCCTTTTTATTTTTGGAAGAATTGGATGTAGTATCATTGTTGATCAAATAGGTAGTCTTAGAGGTCACCGAACCAGTTGCCTTGCCTCCATGGGCTTCAATGACCTCCTGAAGGGCCTTCCGGTTTTCATAGTGGGTCACGGATCCGGTAATGACAAATACCATGCCTTCAAAGATTCCGTTCCCGCTGGCCTCCGCTTCTCTCTCAATGGTAACCTCTGACAACAGGCGGTCCACCATCTCATTGTTCTTCTCTTCCTTAAAATAAGTGATCCATGCATCCGCAAGCACCTTGCCGATGCCCGGGACAGTGGTCAGTTCCTCTTCCTCCGCGGTGCGCAGCTTTTCAAAATCAAACTTAAATTCCTGACACAGCATCTTTGCATTTGCCAGGCCGATTCCAGCGATTCCCAGGCCGTAAATCAGCCTTGGAAGGGTGGTATGGGAAGCTTTCTTTACCGCTTTTATCAGGTTATCGTAGGATTTTTTTCCGAAGCCTTCCATCTGGGTGATGACTTCCTCATGCTGCTCCAAATGGAAAATATCTGCATATTCCCGTATGAATCCGGCTCCGATGAATTTCTCCAGAGTCGCCTCTGATAAACCGTCAATATTTAACGCATCCCTGCTCACAAAAAGGGTAAAACCTTTCAGCCGTTTGGCCTGGCAGTCCGGGTTGGTGCAGTATAAGCTCCTGACATCATTTATCTTGCGGATCTCCGTCTTTCCGCCGCAGACAGGACATTGTTCAGGGATCTGTATCTTTTTGCTTCTTGTCAGGTTATCGGCAATCTGGGGAATGATCATGTTGGCTTTATACACCGTGATTTCATCTCCCTCCCCCAGCTCCAATGCCTCCATAATGCTTAGATTGTGGACACTGGCCCGGCTCACCGTGGTTCCTTCCAACTCCACAGGATCAAAGATTGCCACCGGGTTGATGAGCCCGGTCCGGGATGGACTCCATTCGATGTGGTCAAGCCTTGTTTCCCTGATTTCATCGGCCCATTTAAAGGCGATGGCATTACGGGGGAATTTGGACGTTCTGCCAAGGGATTCTCCGTAAGCGATATCATCAAACAGAAGCACCAGGCCGTCTGAAGGAATATCATAGCAGGAAATGGCTTTGGAAAATTCCTCTACCGTCTCCGGCAGGGTATCCCTGGTCACCATTTTATAGTCCACCACATCAAAGCCCTGCCTCTTTAACCATTCAAACTGCTCTTTTCTGGAGTTTTTAAAGTCAACGCCCTCTGCTGTTACCAGGCCAAACGCTTTAAAATTCACATTTCTCCGGGCTGTGATCTGGTTGTTTAACTGCCTTACGGAACCGCTGCATAAGTTCCTGGGGTTCTTGTATTTGGCTGCTACATCTTCAATTTCTTCGTTGATCCGGCTAAAATCCGAATACTTGATCACTGCCTCCCCCCGTAAAACCAGTTCTCCCTGATGGGATATATTTAAAGGAATGTTGGAAAATACTTTTGCGTTATTTGTGATAACCTCACCGATCTCTCCGTTTCCCCGGGTCACGGCCTTTTGAAGGGTTCCATGGTTATAAGAAAGAACTACGGTCAGCCCGTCAAGCTTCCAGGACAGCACTCCGGTCTGGCCACCCAGCCACTCCATAAGGCTTTCTGTGCTCTTGGTCTTATCAAGGGAAAGCATGGGAGTTTCGTGAGCCTCCTTGGGAAGCTCACTTAAAACCTGGTACCCTACATTCTGGGTGGGGCTTTGGGAGAGTATGATTCCGGTCTCCTCTTCCAGCTCCTTTAGCTCATCATAAAGCCTGTCATATTCAAAATTGCTCATGATTTCCCGGCTTTCCTGGTAGTAAGCCTTTCCTGCTGCCGTCAGAACGGCAACCAGTTCTTTCATTCTGCTTATGTTAGCGTCCATCAGATATCTCCTTTTTCTGTTCTTTATAGGAACGATTCGTCGAGCCTTTTAAGGCCTCTTTCATCTGGTGGTACTCCCTTTTCGAAAGCTCCCGGTAAGCTCCGGGCTTTAAATCTCCCAGTTCAACATTCATAATGCGCAATCGTTTTAGCATCCGTACTTCAAAGCCCAGCTGGCCGCACATCCGCCGGATCTGGCGGTTTAGCCCCTGGGTCAGAATGATGCGGAACGCTTTTTCACCGGCCTTGGACACCATGCAGGGCCTGGTGGTGACATTTAATTCCGGCAGGAATACTCCCTTTTTCATTTTCCGGATAAATTCATCGGTTACCGGGCGGTTGACCTTCACCAGATATTCTTTTTCATGAGCATTTCCGCTGCGCATCATTTTATTCACCAGAGAGCCCTGGTTGGTCATGAGGATCAACCCCTCAGAATCCTTGTCCAGACGGCCGATGGGGTAAATCCTTACGGGATAACCCACCATATCCACTATGTTTGGAGCGCGGTCCTTATCCGATGTGGTGCATACGATGCCCCTGGGTTTATGGACTGCCAGAAGGACTGATTCTTCCTTATGGCTGTTATCTCCTTTTCCTGCGCATATGGTGCGGCCATTTATGGTAACTGACTGGCCGGGTAAAACCCTCTGGCCGGGCGTGGCTGCCTGTCCGTTTATACAGACTTTCCCAGCCTCAATGAAGCGATCCGCCTCCCTTCGGGAACATATCCCGGCTTCACTTAAAAATTTATTCAGACGGATTCCTTCTGTCTCCATGTTTCCTCTTTCCTGCCCATGCTTTGGGGCATAACGGTATTCCTGCAGGGGGTCTTTCTCCCTTACTATACTAAGTAAAAATTATAGCATTACCAGGGAGGTACGTCAATTCATCTGCATATTTTGACCGCAGTTTCCCCCGCTCCCTGTGGAACACATTTTCCAATGTTAACTTCCCCATTTTATCTGAAATGTCCTTTCTATTCTATATCCATAGTTGAACTTTTGGAAATTTTGGTATAAGATGTAAGAAGATGTAAAAATGTTTAAAAACTTTAGGAGGAATTGCAATGCCGTGGACACCGAACTTATCCGTAGGGATATCAATGATTGACGATCAGCATAAAATGTGGTTTGAGAAAGCAGAAAAACTGTTTGAAGCTGGGAAAAACAACCGCGCAAAGGAATACGTCGGAGAGCTTCTTGATTTTTTGGATGATTACACAAAAAAGCATTTTGCAGACGAAGAAAAATACATGATGAGCATTCACTATCCCGGTTATGCCGAGCAAAAGCAGGCTCATACCGCTTTCATTGCACAACTGGAGAAATTAAGGAATGATTATAAATCTTCCGGAGGCAATCTTCTGGTGATTTTAAATGCCAACCAGATGGTAGTGGATTGGCTTACAAAACATATTTCTAACATGGACAAAAAAATCGGCGAGTATGCAAAGAATGCACGATAATGGTTTCAGATGAAAAAGGGCGGCCCCATTGGCCGCCTTTTTCCATGTCCGGTTTAAATAAACTTATATATTCTTTAAATTCAGCCAAAATGGTTTGAGCGATACTATGATAGGTAGGAATTTATATGGGAGTATTTGGGATCGGCACAAATGTGCGAAAGATAAATAGCGGTGTAATAAGAGGCAAACCATCCCCCATAGCCTGCATGGCTTGGTATGTGCCCGGCTGTCTACCGTATCCGCTGCTTTTTAAGTTTGAGGGAGAGGACGGAATTTTACAGACGATAAGACGGTGAGCAGGTTAATGAGTATAGGTGTGATGCGGTTTTCGGCGGTATACGATACGGATTCAAGTTGATTTTCTATGTTATGAGTAATAGATGAATTATGGTAATTTAGGCAGGCCAATTGCTATTTTGATGGAGTAAATAAACTTATCAACCAGAGCTGAAAAGCTCTTATTTTATTGCCTAGAAACGGGCAGGAAAATTATATGAACAAGGAAAAATGGTTCTTAATGATGGAACTGAAATCAAGTTGGAAACAGGCGCAAGCATTTCAGCGCTTACTACAGTTTACAAGGGACTACACAGGGTAACGGTCTGACGGGTGGTGTTCTGCCCGTCAGATTTTCCATGTATCCAGGTAGCCGGAAATCTGCTATACCTGTTCAGGGGATATAGTGTCCACCGTCAGTTCCGCTATCTCTTTGACAAGGGCTTGCTTGCGGCTGTCCATCGATGAACTACTCCAAGTGTATACTTTTTGACCGCCCCTCCCGTATATCCACAAGGTTGGAAAACAGCCTGAAAACGAAAAAATTCCACGCTTGTGGAAAGATATGGTATAATGGGAACAGGGAGAAAACCGAAACGGAAAAAGGGGATATGGCTATGAATGTGGCCTTGACCAAACAGGAACGGTTAAAGGATTTGCAGGTGGAACGGGACCTGACGCTGGAGCAGTTGGAATAGCGAACGGGCATTTCAAAATCCGCTTTGGGCAACTATGAAACAGAGAATTACAAGGACATCAGCCACACCAGCATTGTGACGCTGGTGAAATTCTACGACGTGTCCGCTGATTATCTGCTGGGCCTGACCGAATCAAAAAATCACCCAAACGCAGACCTTGCGAAACTGCATTTGAGTGATACTATGATAGAGCTATTAAAAAGCGGGGCAATCAATACCCGGCTTCTATTTGAAATGGCGGCACACAGGGATTTTGTGAAGCTACTGGCTGACATTGAGATTTATGTGGACGGAATTGCCAGTATCATCAGGGACATAAAGAAAGCCCACAGGCAGGACAGCACCTGCGCCCCGGAAACCGATTTCGTGCGGGAATTGTAGCAGGACATTGAGTTTGTTTCCAACCTTGAGGGTACGCACAGAAAAAACAGGTTGCCCCGTATTGTCGTCGGCAGGGGATTGACTATACCAAGCTGACAGATGTTAAGTTTGAAGTAATGATGAGGGTGCTTCAAAAATCCAAGCATTTGAAAAATTCAGGCAAAAAGCAGGGTAAGAAGAAACACAGAAGACAAATGCTTACTTGTTTGGTAAAATGAAAAAAGAGCAAATTTCAAATTATTGAATGCTTGTTCTTTTCAAAGAGAACTTGAACCCAATGTTAAACCCCGTTAATCCGCATTAGAAAATTTGGAGGGAAATACCATGAAAAAAAGTATAAAGAGTTTATTACTATTAATTGTATTAATCTTTAGTTTATTTAGCCTTATTGCTTGTAAAAATGTACAATCAATTCCTGATAAAACAAGTGAACCAGCCACCTCTCAGACTGTGGGGCAAGCTACTTCAAATTCTTCTGAAAAACAGAAAGATGATGGCATTGAAATAACATTGAGTATTTATAACATAAATGAAGAAGTTATTTACAGCGAGAAAGTAAATACCGAAAAGACAAATTTGCTTGAAATAATGAGTAATATTGACACCCTAAAGATTAAAACGGAAGACAGTGAGGGTGGTAAGTTTATCGTTTCAATTATGGATATCTCTTATGATTATGGACAATATTGGACTTGTTACATAAACGGAGAAAGATTGTTAGAAAATATTAGCTTATATGAAATTAATGATAAAGATGTTGTTGACCTGCGTTATGAAAAAACAGAAGATTAATAAGGGACTGATGTTTACCGACTGTTTATATAGCCAATATACTTAAATTAAATGACAATATAAGAAAATATCAAGTGTGAAATAATTTTAAGTGCAACAATCTACCATTACCTGATCTATGTCTAATATGCTTTTACTGTTCAGGCTATCAAACTTACCATATTCTATAAGACAGGCGGACTAAAATACCGTATATCCACCTGTCTTATGATATAATTATTTCAATAACCAGTTGTTCATATTTATAAAGTATATGGATTATCCCACTAATCCCGGATACCGCAATGCTCCATCCTGATCTGGCGTGAGCGTCACCGGCTCCACAATCATTTTACCTTCACTGTCCTGACAGTAAACCTTTCCGGACTCCGCGATCAGAGTACCTTTGAGCATGACGCCATCTGCGTTGAGGTAATACCAGCCACCCTTGTATTGATACCATGTGCTTGTGACCATCATTCCGGCGTCATCAAACCAGTACTACTTGTCCTACTTCTGAATCCAATCACTTCGGACGGTCTGACCAGTACTCCCCAGATAATATCTCCAGTCGCCATCCTCCTGGAGCCAGCCGGACTTCATTGCTTGGACAATGCTCCAATCTGGCCGCCCATACCTCATGATTTTACTCTCTGACAAATTATAGGACTTTTGGCAGACACCGCCGTCGTTTTTAATCACGCCGCTGGCCCTAAAGGTTATAACCTATATGTGCTATATAATCTCTGGTAAAACAGGTAATAAATTTGACTTCCAGCATTAGCTGTAAAATCGTCCAGGTTGCATTGCTTTTCTTTTCAAAGTAGCCTGTCCAATATCCGTTTTAGCGCCTCTTGCCACTCATAGGATACTTTAATCCGCACCCACTCTATACCCACACAAAGATAAACTGCAATAACCTAAGACAATACAAAACGCCACGGAAATACTGAATTTCAGTACACCGTGGCGCTTGTTAAATTACCATAAACACTGCCTATATGAACTTATATTTCACTTCACAGCCGTAGGAGATCCGGCTGCAGATGTTTACCACCCGCTCCATGACAGCGGATATTTTTCCTTTGTCCACATCAATATTCATTTCTTTTAAGTCTTCCGAGATTCTGATATCTTTCACCCCGTCAACCTTGGCAATCTCGCCCTCGATTTTTCTGGCTTTCAACCGGTCTGACAGGGCGTAAACGTGGTAGATCCTGCTCACGCTTCACCCTCCTTTCCCATTCGGTGTTCTACTCCTATTGTAGACAATCACAGGGAAATTTAAACATCAGAGGAAAACCCTTGCAATGGTTGTGAATAAAAAGCATACCACAAATCCGGTCACAGTGGGTACCAGCCAGGAAACAGCCGTCCATTTTATGCTCTGTGTCTCTTTCCTGATGGTAAGGCAGGTGGTGGAGCAGGGCCAGTGCATCAGGGAGAACAGCATGGTGCTGACCGCAGTTATCCAGGTCCAGCCATTTGCTACAAGAAGCTCTTTTAAGACGGATAAATCGCTGATATCCCGAATGCTTCCTTCCGCCATATAGGACATGATGATAATGGGAACCACGATTTCATTGGCCGGAAACCCCAGGATAAATGCCAGAAGGATGACTCCATCTAAGCCCATGAGCCTGGCAAAAGGATCCAGAAAACCGGAACAGTGGGCCAGCAGGGTAGCATTTCCAACCGTTATATTGGCTAAAAGCCAGATGACCAGGCCTGCCGGGGCCGCTACGGAAACAGCACGGCCTAATACAAACAGGGTACGGTCAAATATGGAACGAACGATAACCTTGCCGATCTGAGGTCTCCGGTAAGGCGGCAGTTCTAAGGTAAAAGAGGAGGGAATCCCCTTTAATATGGTGGCTGACAGCAGCTTTGAAATGAGAAGGGTCATAAAAATCCCAAGGATGATTACACCTGATAGGATAGCCGCCGATAATATGGAAGAAAACGCTCCTGAAGCTCCTCCTACAAAGAACATGGTAATAATGGCGATCATGGTAGGGAAGCGTCCGTTGCAGGGCACAAAATTATTGGTGATCATGGCAATCAGCCGTTCTCTTGGAGAATCGATGATCCGGCAGCCAATGATTCCTGCTGCATTGCATCCAAACCCCATGCACATGACAGCGGAAATTTATGCCAAACCATTCCCTTCTTTTTCCGGAGCCAACACCCTGTAATAGATCCGGATCCTCTGGAGTTTATGTCCTTTTCTCCCCTCTTCCCCTTCACAGCTCTGAAAAACTTCAATTCTGTCTATAAATTTCCCCAGCAAATCGGAGGAAATTCCTTTTTCCTGGCTTATTTCCTCTAACAGGCTGGAAAACAAACCGGCAACGGCAGGCTCTCCTTTTTGGATCAAAGAACAGGGTCTTTCCAACAGGGACAGACATTCTTCAATCTCTCTTTCCTCCTTTTCACAGGAATCCAGCATTTTATAAAACCGATCCTCACCGATTCTTCCGTTTACCCGGTCTTCATAGAGTTTTTTTATTATGCTCTCAAGTTCTTTTTCCCTGTTTTTAAGTGAAACCGCCGCTCTTTCTTCACCTGTCATTTCTTTCGGGCAAAAAGGTTCCAGAAGGGCTTCTTCCAGTTCTTCCTTTTCCCCTTCTGTAAAGGTAAGCAGGCAGCGGATTTCCTGAAGCACCACTTTATATAAAAGTTCGTAATCCATAAAGTGATTCGTACATTCCCTTTTTCCGTACAGCTTATACCCCCCGCACACCAGCTTGCGGGATCCCGTTTTCCCCACGGCTCCTGTGGACGACATATTCCTGCCGCAGTCTCTGCACCTGGCAAATCCGGAGAAAATATTGGTAAAACCGGTATCCGCCGTGTTTTTCCGGGAAACGCTCCGTCTTTTTACCCGTTCAAAAGTCTCCCGGGAAACAAGGGGCTCATGCATATCCTCAACGACTACCCACTCTTTCCTGGGCTTTCGAAGGGTCACATTGCTTTTAAAGGAAACCTTCACGGTTTTACCCTGTACGATGTGGCCTAAATATACGGGATTGCTTAACAGCTTGCAGACCGCGCCTGATGTCCATTCCTTTCTTTTGGAATAATCATCAGGATTTAAATAAGGCCGCCCGGCGCAGCGGTACACGGCCGGAGTCAGTACCTTTCTCTTATTTAAAACCTCAGCGATCCGGGCTGGAGCCTCTCCCTGCTCTGCCCTCTCAAATATTTCCCGGACAATGACAGCTGCCACGGGATCAACGAGAAGATGGTTTTTATCCTCCGGGTCCTTCTGATAGCCATAGGGAGCAAAATTTCCGATAAACGCCCCCTCTTTTATTTTGGTCTGAAATGCGCTGCGGATTTTTTTCGAAGTATCTCTGGCATACATCTCATTTACAATGTTCTTAAAGGGTGCAATATCGCTCCACGGACTGTTGGAATCATACCCGTCATTGACTGCTATGTATCGGATCCCTCTGGAAGGAAAATAGATTTCGGTAAGCTGTCCAGTCATAATATAATCCCTTCCAAGACGGGACAGATCCTTGGTGATCACCAGATTTACTTTCCTTGCTTGTATATCCTTCAACAGCCGTTTCCAAGCCGGGCGGTCAAAATTAGTTCCGCTGTAGCCGTCATCCACATACTCCCCGTATATTTCAAAGCCGTTTTCCACGGCATAGGAACGAAGCATCTTCCGCTGGGTGCTGATGCTGGAGCTTTCCCCTGTGCCATCGTCGTCTTTTGATAAGCGCATGTAAAGCGCCCCACTGTAGCAGGCTGCCTGAGCCAATGGATCCATCTCTTACACCTCCTGGAAAATCTTATTCCGGCAGGTTTGTACCATATACTATGGGGGCTTTTTGACTTACAGCAATCCCATCCTCCATTTCCCCCGCGCCATTCTTCTAATCAGCCTTCTTTCCAGTAAAACGCTCCCGGTATTCCCTGGGAGAAACACCTGTTATCCGCTTAAACTGTGTGTAAAAAGCTGAAAGACTTTCAAAGCCGCTTTGTAAAGCAATCTGCAAAATATTATCCGCGGTGCTGGCTAAAAGCTTTTTTGCGCTGGCTACACGTAAACCGTTTAAATACTCTGCCGGGGTCTTTTCATATTGATTCTGAAACACCTGGAGGATTCTGTTTCTGCTTAGCCCAAGCTTTTTTAGTTCCTCCTTTAAGCGATCCTGGTCTGAATAATAAAGATCATAAACTACTTTGATTTTTTCCGCAGTCTCTTTCTGCGGGTGAAATTCCAGCAAATCCGGCCGGCAGCGCTTACAGGGGCGAAGCCCGCTTTCACGTGCCTGCTCCGCCGTATCAAAGAATTCCACATTTTCACGTTTGGGACTTTTGGATTTACAGGAAGGACGGCAGAAAATTCCTGTTGTTTTTACTCCGTAATAAAATCTGCCGTCATAAGACGCATCACATTCCAGCGCTGCCTTCCATTTTTCCTCCTCTGTCAGCATGGCGGAACACCTTCTTTCATTTTTTGTTATACAATGCCTATAAAAATGGACCTTATTTTCACAGGATACGTAAGCTTTTCATGGCTTCCGTTTCATTGCCCGGATCTGCTTTTTTGTTTCTTTATCTACTTTTAAGGATTCGGTGATTTTCTGTAATGCTTTGTTATAGGTGAAATCATCCAAACTGTTGTTTTTCAGATAAATCATGGTTTGCCCCGGAAACTGAACATAACACATGGATATTGCCCATGCCACAGCCATCTTTACATAATAGTCATCGTGCCGCACGTTATCCAGGACAGTCAGCACTTCACTGATGGCTGCTTCCTGAATATAGTAGAAAATAAGCATCACAACTGCAAAACGGAGGTCAAATGCCCGTTCTGATTTAAAATAGGGCTTGAGAAAATCCCATACCAGCTCTGAATTATTCCTGGTGAATTTGAGCCCGGCACAAAAACTGTCGCACACCGACCAGTTTTGGATTTTAGGAACAAACTCCTTAATATAGAATAACCGTTCTTCTGCCGGACATGCCGCACAGCCGATCACCATTCCCTGGAGCATGATCTCCTCAAAGGAATCCTCCCTTGCTGTCTCCAGATATCCCTGCCAATCCGACCTTGCAATCTGCTTTGCTATTTTACGCAGCATGGGAAGACGGATGCCTAATACATTGTCAGTATTAGGAAGCAGACCGGAGGCGAACACCCGGTAGTCTTCCTCTGCCAGTTCTTTTAATTGCTGTTTTATATTATCCCCCATCATTACGTGAGGATCTGTGATCCTGTTATAAGCCTCCTGCACCTTTTCAACCGGCGCCAGCTTTTTTTTATTCCATTTTTCCATACTATAATCCTACCCTATTCATTTCAACAGCCTGCATGTGACAGTTCCAATTCCAATAATTGTTCCTTGACTTCCAAGCCGGCTGCATAGCCTGTTAATTTGCCATCCGAACCCACTACCCGGTGACACGGTGTCAGGATCAGTATCGGATTTTTGCTGTTTGCCATGCCCACAGCCCTGGATGCATCCGGCCTCCCGATCTGTTCTGCGATCTGTTTATAGCTTCGCGTTTCTCCATATGGAATTCTGTGCAGGGCCTCCCATACGGTCTTCTGAAACTCTGTCCCTTTTGCAGCAAACGGCAAGTCAAATACCCTGCCCGTCCCATCCATATATTCCTTAATCTGCTTTTCTGCTTTCTCCAACAGAGGTGTTTTATGTTCTCCGGGGATTTCATGGATATCTTTTGCAAAAAATAACTCAGTAATAAAACCATCCACTTCTGATATTTTAATCGGCCCTAAGACGGTTTTAATATATGCTGTATGTTTCATAAGGTTTGCCTCCTTTTCTCTTTCTAAGTATATCTGAAATCCACCTGCGTGTCCTCCTATTTTGCACCATTTAATTTTTTCATAGAATACGATTCTTACGCCGCAGGGATATATCCTCATAACTGCCGTTCTGTTTCCGTCGCAGCTCCCCATTTGGGGTCTATAAAAAAAGGTAAACGGTCCCCCCATAGCAAGGCTGTAGAAAGAGTGTGGATATTGACTCTCTTTTTTACTGCCTTGACAAGGGGTACCGTTTACCTCTTAATTATTATCTGTTTGCTTTTTCTATTTGCCGTACTTCAAAATTACTACTTTTCTTCTTTCCTCATACGGCTGACAGCTGCGTATACAGCGAACAAAATTCCTGATACAATTGCTGCAAAACCCTGAATCGGCCCTCTGTCACCAGTTTTTGGAAGTCCTGCCAGAGGGATGCTGCCGTCATCAATAATAAGGAGATTGTCTGCCGCATTTCCGCCATTGGGTAAATCAGCAAGTGGGACAGGTTCCTGTTCAACCGTTACCATATTGTCTCCAGGACCTCCTGGCGTATATGGCCGGCTGGGATCAGGTGATGAACCGCTGCCGCTGCCTCCGCCTGTGCCGCCTGAACTTCCGCCTGTATTTCTTCTCTCTACTGTTATTACGCCTTCTGCATAAGAAATATTGTAGTTTGCTATCGTTGAAACCGGATCGGCAAATGTGATAGCATATTTTCCATCCGCACTGTTTCCGGCTGCCTCTGTCCTTAGCTGTGGTTTAAGACCCAGCCCTTCCGGGGTTTCTCCATTTACAAGTCCCTGGATAGTATAAGTTAATTCCGGATTGGAACTGCCCTGGATCTTTGATTTATCTGCCGCAGTTACTATCATATTTGTCTTATGAACGGTCAGGGTACCATCTTCTGTTACCAGTCCTGCATAGCTGTCCGTCACATCCTGGCCAGCCGCATTTTTGATGAGGACGGAGGCAATCCTGTTCTTCTGTGTTCCTGAATTTGTTATCCTGGAGTCCTCTGTCATGACAACCTTATTAATATGGTCTCCATCTCTAAGACTTCCCGCCATGCCGTACTCAGCCCTGGTCAATTCCTTGCCGTCGTATATCTTCTCTGCGTCTAATGCCGTAATTACTATGGCCGCTCCGTTCTTTTCCACGATCAGAGTTCCATCTTCATAGCTGATCCTGTAATTCTTCGTTTCTCTTTCCTGATCCTTAAAAGTAATACCGTAAGCTCCGGCAAGGCTGGTCTTTGTCACATTTGTTGACAGTGTCACCTTTACGCCGATGTCTTTAAGAGTTTCCTCATTTTTAAGACCTTTCACTTGATACTCTAAGTCCGGTACTTTCTCTCCATACCCCTTCGTCTTATCCAAAGCCGTCACTGTGATCTGGGCTTTGCTTACTGTCAGGGTTCCTTCTTCTATCCTCAGTCCTGCATAACTTTCTGTTACATCAAGGCCGGCTCCATTCCTGATGACAACATAGTCTATCTTATTCCTCTGGGTGCCTGCATCTGTTATCCTGGAATCTGCTGTCATGACGACCTTATCAATATAATCCCCATCTTCAAGATTTCCCGTTATGCTGTACTCCGCCCTGGTAAGTTCTGTTCCGTCGTATGGCTTATCAGCATCCAAAGCCTTAATTACAAGGACTTCCCCATTCTTTCCTACACTTAAGTTTCCGTTTTCATAGGTGATCTTATAATTCTCCGTTTCTTCTACCTTATTTTTAAAAGAAATCACGTAATCTCCGGCAGGGCTGGACTTTGTCGCTTTTGTATAAGGCTCTACCCTCACATGAAGCCCTTCAAAAGTTTCTCCATTTTCAAGGCCTTTCACCGTATAATTAAGAACCGGTATTTCTTCTCCATAGTTCTTTGCCTTATCTTCAGCCGTTACGGTCACCTGCGCCTTGCTCACCGTAAGGGTTCCTGCTACGGTCTTTAAACTGCTGTAGTTCTTCGTCACATCTTTACCTGACGCATTTCTGATCACTACTGACTTGATCTCGTTCTTTCTTGTTCCTGCATCTGTTATGACAGATTCCTTTGTCATCTCCACACTGGAAACATAATCACCGGACGCAAGCTGGCCGCTTACTTCATAGCCGTTTTCTGTCAGTGCAGTTCCATTATATACCTGGGTTCCGCTCTTTGCCGTAATCACAATATCCCATGCATTCCGCTTTACAACCAGAAATCCGGGTATATAGATAATAGAATAATTGGCTGTACTCGTTACAGGTTCATCAAAGGTGATTGAATAGATACCTGCCGGGCTCTTCTCATCTGCATTGGTTTTCAGCTTTGGTTCAATGCCCAGGCCGGACGGCGTCTCTCCGTTTACAAAGCCTGAAGCCTCATAAGCCAGCTTCGGATTGACATCACCGTATGCTTTGTATGCTGGCTTAGCCATTACAAATACAGGTGCCTTTATCACAATCAGCCGGCCGTCAGCCAGCCTTAAGTTTTCATAGCAGGAGGTCACATTGTCACCATTTTCATTTACAATGACTACATGATCAATGCCGTTTTCCTTTGTTCCTGCATTTGTAGTCCTGGAATCCTCTTTCATTATGACCTCTTTGATACGGTCTCCGTCTGCAAGACGTCCTGTCATACTGTACGAAGCTTTGGTCAATTCTTTTCCGTCATACACCTTCATTGCATCTGATGCCTTAATGATGATATGATCCAGATTCGGAGTTACATGCAGCTTACCATCTACATAGGTAATATTATAATTGTCTGCTTCCTTTTTATCCGCAAAGGTAATATCAAACGTTCCTGCTCCACTGGTCTTTACCGCATCAGTTTGAAGCTTTAAGTTAAGGTACAGGCTTTCAGGGGATTCATTGTTAACAAATCCGGCTGCCGTATAAGTCAGCTCCGGCATATCCTTACCATATTGCTTCCAAATATCATTGGCCGTCACTGTTACATCTGCTTTAGTTACAGTTAAGGTTCCGCCTACATATGCAATATTATAGTTGTCTGTTTGAGTAACCGGAGAATCAAAGGTAATCGCATAAGTGCCCTTCTTGCTGGCCGCATTGGCTTCTGTCTTCAAATTTACCGTTATGCCCAGAGTCTCTGGTTTATCTCCGTTTAAGAAATCTTCAGGCGTATAGGTCAGCTCCGGGTTCGGTTCTCCATATTTCTTTGTTTCGCTCTTTGCTGTTATTTTAGCAGTTGCCCTGTCTACCTTCAGGGTTCCATTAACCGTTGATATTACATACTTATCAGTGACATCCACATTGTTGGAATCCTTAATTTTGCAGCTTACTATTTTGTTTGCTTCCTCTCCCGCATCCGTAATAGAGCCGCTTACAGCCACTTCTTCTTTATCACCGGCACGAAGCTCCCCATCGATCTGATACCCGCCTGTTAGCGATTTGCCATCGTAGGTTTTAGTCTTTGATTCTGCGGTTATCTTTACGGTCAATTTCTTGAGATAATAAAGATTTAATTCTGTAGTACCGTTTCCGTTTACAACTGCTTCGGTCAGATTATCAATGATTCCTTCCTCATACATGTAACCGCTGATGGTTTTTGCATAATCCTTATCATACACTTTACTTTCCGTAGCCTTATACTTTATTTCCGGAGATTCATCTGTCAGGTCAAAATCATCACTCTTATCTCCTGCTGTATTTGATCTCTGCAGCCAATGATTCACTTTAAATCCAGTTGCTTCCGATGGCCTCCATATTGCATATAAGATCACATCATGGTCAGGCATAGTAAGGAATGCGCTGCTTCCCACTTTATACGCCGGTGATCCTGCCTCTTTATCCTCATCCCATCCCAGGAACTCATATCCCGCTTTTGAGGGCGCCGGGTCATATTGAATCTTTACATTATATCCGGCTTTATATTCATTGCTGCCAGGGACAGAGGTATTCCCACCGTTGGGATTATAAATCAATTCATATTTTTCATTATCGCGGACAATACCATCTACATTCCAATATGTTTTGTTATTGTCTTTATCCCGGTATTTAATTACATACCAGAGAATGTGCTGGGTATTCGGATCGTAGGAGACCCCTCCTTTGTTCAAAACCGCTTTTATAGCCTCATCAGTTGGTATCACCTGTAAATTTGCCGCCACATTATCCAGGTTGTTGTTAACAGCTGCCGGGGTTCTCAACTTACCTTGCAAAGTCTTTGCCGATTCCAGAGGATAGTAATAATTGTTACTATAACCGGCTGGTTCATATTGGATCTCACCATCTATTCTGATATAAAAATAAGCAACATTGGTATTATCCTCACCGTTTTTATCAATCCAAATTGCATAATATGTGGTATCTTTTGTTATTGTATTTTCAATTCCTGATACAAAGACACTTCCCCGTCCTGTTTTATCTGTAGACCAGCCTGCAAATATCCGGCCGTTTTTGCTTATTCCCAGAGTCGACGGATCCGGCAATACGAATGTTCCGTTTACAGCCACCTTCTCTGGCCCGCCATTCCCTCCATTAGAATCAAAAGTAACGTTGAAGGAATGATACCAAAAATACACATCACCTGTTATTTGATTAAAATATAAGTTCCAGATTTTTGTAGTATACAGCTTTCCCGAAGAATAATAAAAGCTATCCAGCTCCTTCCCGCCAGCCAGGGTAGCCTTCGAAAAGCTATATTGCCTCTTTACGTCTTCACCCATTTTGTTTAGTATTAAGGAAGCAAGCTGCGAAGCAGTATATTCCTGTCCGTTCCCCCCATCTTGTGTAAGGCTTCCAGCTGTTGTTCCGATTTCATTTCCCGTTTTTATATCCATTACATGCACTTTCAAAACAGCCTTCCCGGAAAATGTAATGGTATATACAGAGAAATGCTCCGCTTCAAATGACACCTGGCTCACCTGTTTTCCGCCGTCTACTGCAATTGGTTCCGCTACGGCTTCCAAACCGGTTACTTCTTCTGCGGAGATTTTTTCCACTGTCTTAGCTGCCACCTCCACGTCTGTACTCATGTGTATGATCTCAACACTATCTGCGGCTAGGCTTTTCTCTTTAATAAGCGCACCGGAAAAGGTCACGTTCACATATCCCTGATCACTCCAGCTGTTATCCAGCTCTTCGCCCTTATAATACAGTTTTATGTCGTATGCAAGCACATCATTGACCGAGCTTTCCGCCGCTGCCTCTTCTGCCGTTTTTTTCTTGACAGCCTCCGCCACTTTATCGGTTACTTCTATGATCCTCGCTTCTGTTCCTGCCGGAAGAATTCCCTGTTCGGCATGAAGGTTTACGGTAACTCCGTTAATCGCCTTTTCAAACTTAAACTCCGGATGATCTCCGGTTGCAGCCGTGGTTATGACAACCTCCTGCTCCTCTGTCACTCCGGTTATGGTATAGCGGCGTTTTCCATGTTCTGATGCATCGGTATTTTCCACTTCATCAGCCGTTGCTGTCTCTCCATTCACTGTAACCCCACTGATTTCATAGCCTATCTGCGGTGTCACGGTAAATGAAAGAGTTCCGTCCTCAGCTACCGCTTCAGGCCCTTGTGCGTGTGCCGTTCCAACGGGTTCTACGGCATAGGTCACTCCATAGCCTTCTGCCGATACATCGACGTGAAGCTGATTTAAGGTCGCAACATATGCTTTTGCATAATAAGATTCATCTAACAGCACCGCACCGTAAGCTTTTCCGCCGGACGTTCCGCCACTTTCAGCTTTATCCGCTTCCGAAACCGTGGACTCTGTATAAGAAAAATCCTTCTTCTCTTCGTCGGATTCTTCCTTAAATGCACTGTTTTCTGATGATGACAGAACGGAAATCACATGCCTTGAAATAGATGCCTGAACATCCGCAGACGCCTGGTCTTTGGAAGCTGCATTGTCATGGTCAGGCTGGCTGTCATTATTTTTCGTATCCTGGCGGCTGTTATTAACCGCCTTTCCTTCCTCTGACGCTTTTGCTGCTCCGTCATCTGCAGAAGACCCACCGGAGCTTGCCGGAGCTTCATCAGCTGCTGTTTCACCAGAATTTACCTGGGTCTCGTCATTTGCTGTTTCACCGGGATTTACCTTTGTTTCTTCAGCTGCTGTTTCACCAGAATTTACCTCTGTTTCTTCATCTGCTGTTTCACCAGAATTTACCTCTGTTTCTTCATCTGCTGTTTCGTCCTGATTTACCTCTGTTTCATCATCTGCTGTTTCGTCCTGATTTACCTCTGTTTCTTCATCTGCCGTTTCACCTTGATTTATCTCTGTCTCATTAGTTGACGTTTCGCCCTGATTTACCTCTGTTTCATTACCTGCTGTTTCATCAACGGCTGTGGTTTCCTCCTGATTCGCACCGCTTTCACCAGGTTCTTCCCCATCTGGATTTACTCCGGAGCCACCGTTTGCGCCTTCACCGGGAACAACCGCTGCATTTTGGGAAAAGGCTTTTACGCTGACCTTTTGGGTCAGGTATCCGTCAATATCAGATCTGAAAGTGATCTTGCTTTCAGACTCATTTACATACAAGAATATGACCTTTTCATTACCTGTCAACCGGTAACCGTCATGGTTGTCAGGTACACGGATGAACATGCGAAGCTCCGCTCCATCGGCGTTGGCCTCTTCATCCATGTCATAGGCGGGCAAAAATTCATATACCATGCCTCCCCCAAGTAATTTTTCATATTCCCTTTTCAGGGATAAATCCCTATCCCCAAGGCCTAAATCCTCTACATGGAATGTTTCGCCTGAATCAATAGCAGCTTGTGCAGAATCCCTCAAATCATCTCCATTTATCAAAAAAATGGCATTCTCATTTTCAAACGCCTTCTCCACATCTGCCCAGGACACCATATTAAATGATGTCATAGTCAGGCAAAATGCAAGGATGCCTGCAAGACTCTGTCTGAACTTCCTTTTTAGCCCTTTCATATAATCTCCTTTCCAGCCTAAGCTCTTCCAATATTGTTAAGTATTTTTAAGGGCATAAACATGACCCCCTTTATCCTATCCTGTAAACGCCTTTTCATTTCCTTTCTTACCCCCTTTTCATTTACATATAAGAGAGAGCAATCTCAAAATGGCAATTATCCTGAAAAGCTCCAGGACGTGACAGCCAGGCTCTCTATACATAATCAAATTCATCCTTCCACGAATACAATTTCCTACTTCAGGATTTTCAGTTTGATGTTATCTTTCGTATATCATATACAACTGCAATTACATACCGGTTACATTATAAAATATTTCCAGCGGCAATTCACTTATATTTCCAATTATTTCCATCAATTTCTAATTGAATCTTTATCCGGCAGACATTCCTGGCAGCAAACTCAACTTTCTGACAGCCACAGCCCTTAATCCATTTATCATCAACTCTTACCCACAAAAATATGCCCTGCATGTAATTTCTGTTCACCAAACGGAATATTTATCCATAGATTTCTTTAAGATTGCATGCACCATGATTCTCCCATTAAGCAACAGGCAAATTAGATATAAAAAACAGGACTTGACCGGTCCCCTCCTCCATTGGAGGGCCTGTTAAGTCCTGCTTTATACTGCCCTGAGTAACAATCATGGCTGGCTCCGGTCATGACTGAAACTCCCCGGCCTCCCGCCGTTTCTTCAATAATTCCAAAACCAGCTCTTTTGCTGTTTTTTCACCAATAAAAACCCGCTCCACCTTTACGGTCATATTTTTTTCCTCATAGGTTACCTGATCTGATGAATCCATTTCATGCACCTCCTGAGAAATCTTATTCCTGCCGGATTGTACCATATGCTGGAAAGTCCTCCGGTCAGCCACTTCCAAAATCCCGGATATTCCTTCAGGGATGGAAAAAGGGCATGGCAGCTATTGTACCATACCCTTTTCCATTCATATTATCAGCCAATAAATAATGTAATGATTAATGCAACGCCAAAACCGGTCAATCCCACAATGGTCTCCATAATAGTCCACGTTTTAAAGGTTGTCTTTTCATCCAGCCCGCATAATGATTTCACAAGCCAGAAACCTGAGTCATTAAAATGGGAGCATACGGTAGATCCACCTGCAATGGCCATGACCAGACATGCCTTGTATAAAGGTGACAAACCGGAGACTGAAGGCATGGCAGCGATAATACCGGCAGCCATTGTCATTGCAACTGTTGCAGAGCCTACGGAAACACGAACCGCACATGCAATCAGGAATGCAACTACAATGAGGGGGAAGGAGGACGCTCCGATCACATTGCCGATAATCGTTCCAAGACCGGAATCCTGGAGCATGTATCGAAGAACACCGCCCCCTGCCGTCACCAACATAATCATGCCTGTTGGCTCCAGGGATTTTGTCATTACCTTTTCCAGTTCCTCCTTGGTATAGCCGTGACGGGTGCCAAGGAGAAATACTGATGCAATGGTGGCAAGTAAAAGAGCCACAAACGGCGTTCCCAGGAAGCTGAATATTGGTCTTAAAAAGTCCACACTGCTGCCTTTCGGAATTACGCCAAGAATGGAATTTACAATAATCAAAATCAGCGGAATCAAAATAATAGTCACTACCGTACCAAAGGAAGGCATCTTATCAATGTCAAACTCCTTTGTTTCTGCGTACTGGGCAGGAACCGGCACATCGTAATGGCTTCCACAGTATTTCCCCCAGATCGGGCCTGCTGCCACCATGGAAAAGGCACCGCAGATAATTCCAAGGCCAATTACAATCCCAAGGTCAACCTCTAACATATTGGCAACCAGAACCGGACCAGGAGTTGGAGGAATAAACGCATGTCCAACCGCCAAACCAGCTAAAAGCGGTATTACATAAAACATGACCGATTTTCTGCACCGCTTGGCAAGAGAAAAAGCAAGGGGAATCAGGATAATCAGTCCTGCATCAAAGAACACAGGAATGGCAACCACCATGCCCGTGATCCCTAAAGCCCACGGGGCCCGCTTTTCGCCAAAGGTGCTCATCATGGTGACGGCCACCCGTTCCGCACCTCCTGAGATTTCCAGGATTGCGCCGAACATGGACCCAAGTCCAATAAGCAGTGCAATTCCTTTTAAAGTTTCCCCCATTCCCTTTGTCACTGTGCTGGTAATCAGTTCTGCCGGCATTCCTGCTATTAAACCGATTGCCAGAGCTGATATTAAAATTGCAATAAATGCCTGAAACTTTACCTTTGTTATCAAGAATAACAAAATTGCCAAACCGCATACTGCGGCAATTACAAGCCTTGTTGGATCAGCTGTAAAAGCATCATTCATAACTTCTCCTCCACTTTATCAATCCATGTATCCGCCCTTCATTGGAGATACTGCACGTTCACTGAATATTTTCAATACTCCTGACGGGTATTTTGATGGTCTTGGCTGCCATCTTTCCCGCCGTTCCTTAAGAATCTCTTCCATTTCGCTTTCTGTTTTCCGCTGGCCTTTTACGCCTACGATTGCCAGGAATCTATTGGGAATATCGATTTGGATCATATCCCCTTCTTCTACCAGGGCAATGGGCCCGCCTTCTGCTGCCTCAGGTGAAACATGGCCGATGGAAGGACCGGTGGAAGCCCCGGAAAAACGACCATCCGTAATCAGGGCAATGGTACGTCCAAGCTCCTTATCTGAGGAGATGGCCTCAGACGTGTAGAACATTTCCGGCATTCCGCTTCCCTTTGGGCCTTCGTACCGGATGAACACAGCATCCCCGGGCTTTACACGGTGGTTTAAAACCGCGTCGATCGCTTCTTCCTCGCTGTCAAAAGGACGTGCATTTAACACTGCCTGGAACATCTCCTTTGGACATGCGGTATGCTTGATGACCGCACCTTCCGGTGCAAGGTTTCCTTTTAAAATGGCAATTGCACCATCGGTTCCAATCGCCTCCTCAAAAGGCCGGATTATTTCTTCCTTTTTCACTCCCACCTTTGCGCAATACTCATCGCATTTGTCATAAAAGCCATTTTGTTTCAGCGCCTCAAGATTTTCACCCAGAGTCTTTCCTGTCACTGTCATTACATCCAAATGAAGCACTGACTTGATCTCTTCCATAATCCTCGGTACTCCGCCTGCATAATAGAAGTACTGAGCCGGCCATTTTCCGGCTGGCCGGATGTCAAGAAGGTAATGGGCGCCTCTGTGCAGCCTGTCAAACATTTCAGAGTCTATTTCCAGACCGAATTCATGAGCAATGGCAGGAATGTGTATCAGGGAATTGGTTGAGCCGGATATGGCAGCATGGACCATAATAGCATTCTCAAAGGATTCCATGGTAACCATATCTCTTGGCCTTATTCCTTTTGCTGCAAGCTCCATGATCTGATGGCCGGCTCTTGCAGCCATCTCTTTTAGATCCGGGCAGGTTGCCGGCATAAGAGCGGATCCTGGAAGCATAAGGCCAAGGGCCTCTCCCATGACCTGCATGGTTGATGCCGTTCCCATAAAAGAACAGGCCCCGCAGGATGGACAGGCATGCTGCTTATAATATTCCAGCTTTTCCGGCTCCAGTTCACCTCTCTGGCACATGGCGCTGTACTTTCCGATCTGTTCCAGGGTAAGAAGATCCGGGCCGGCATCCATAACACCTCCGGTCACCAGAATGGAAGGCATATTCACCCGGCCGATTGCCATAAGATGTGCAGGCACCCCTTTATCACAGCTTGAAATAAATACCCCGCCGTCAAAGGGAGTTGCGCCTGCGTGGATTTCAATCATATTACAGATCGTATCCCTGGAAACCAGGGAATAGTTGATGCCGTCATGGCCCTGAGCCATTCCATCGCAGATATCTGTCGTAAAATATCTTGCCGCTTTTCCTCCCTTCTCCTTCACCCCATCTACGGTACTGGCCACCAGTTCCAGCAGGTGAGCGCTTCCCGGATGGCTGTCACCAAAGGTACTCTCCACCATGATCTGCATTTTTGAAAGATCTTCGGCCTTCCAGCCCATGCCCATCCGGAGAGGGTCCATTTCCGGAGCCAGCTTTCGAATCTCCTGACTAACCATAACAACGCTCCTTTCACATTTATCTTATATTTGATATCCTATATTATAATAAGTCATCAGATGATTGTCAACTATTTTTTTAGCTTTTGTTATTGTTTTTTTCATTTTCATCCCATTATTTTATGCACATTGCCTTACTATCTCTTATTATTAGTTCAAAATCATCTGACCAATATATTATTATTCATAAAATTCATCTGATTTATTTACACTTGAAGGAATCATGAATTGCGTTTATAATTCAGATAAGACTACCACCAACTGAAAGGAAATCACTATGACCTCATCACATAAATCTCTTGCCGATACAACAGCCGAAGGAATCATCAAATACATTATTGATAACAAATTAAAGGAAGGCGCACAGCTTCCCAATGAAACCACGCTTTCCTCTCTTATGGGAGTGGGGCGAAGCACCTTGCGGGAAGCCATACGCGCGCTTGTTTCGCGCAACATTCTGACGGTTCAGCAGGGATCCGGCATTTACGTCTGCCATAATACAGGCGTAGCTGATGATCCCCTGGGGTTCACATTTATAGAAGATAAAGAAAAACTGGTAGCTGATCTTCTGGAATTCCGCATGATGATCGAGCCAAGGGTTGCCGCTCTGGCCGCATCAAAGGCCACCCCGGCTCAGGCCGAAGAGCTTCTCCACCTGGCAAACCGGGTGGCGGAATGCTATGACGCAGGAAAGTCCCACTCAGAAGCCGATGCTCTCTTCCATGCCAGGATCGCAGAGATCAGCGGAAATGTCATCGTCCCTCAGCTTGAGCCTCTTATCATGCATGCGATTGATATGTTTATTGACATTACCCATTCCGAGTTAAAAGAAGAAACCATAAGAACACATATGGCGATTGTAAATGCCATGAAGAATAATGATGCCATTGCCGCACAGGATGCCATGACTCTTCATCTCATTTACAACCGGGACCGCCTGCACAAGGCCCGGGGAAAAAGTACCCCCAGTAATTCTGCTCAATAAAAAAGGCATTCCAAAGATCTTTTTTCGACTTTGGAATGCCTTAAATTTTACAATTTTTATAAATAATGCCGGCAGATTATTTCCGCTGCCCCTTCATGGTCTGCTCAATGATGCTTCGCATGGTATCTTCGGAAAGCTGGCCGCTTGCATAACCAAATACATTTCCATCCTTATCAATCATAAACGTGGTCGGATAAGAGAATACTCCATATGCGTCAAACAGATCCCCATTGGTGTCCATAAGAACCGGATATGTGTATCCGTTTTCTTCCAGGAATTGTTTAATTCCAGCTTCGTCCTTTTCACTGCCATAATTAGGGGCTGCCACTCCCAGAACGATCAGCGCATTATCTCCCTCTGTATCAGCGGTTTCATATATTTTCTGGATGTCCGGCATCTCCGCCCTGCACGGGGGACACCAGGTTGCCCAGAAATTTAAAAAGATCGTTTTTCCTTTATAATCAGAAAGAGAATGTGTATTGCCGTACTGGTCTGTTAAGGTAAAATCAACTGCCGGAAGAAGCTGTTTGGTTTCATCTGTTTCCCCTGTTTTTTCCTGCTCAGATGTGGATTCTTCTTTCCCTGCTTCTGTAGTTGTTTCCGGCTCCGGTGCCTCTCTTGATTCTGTAGCCGATGGAGAAGGAATGGAGGAAAGGTATCCGGTCACCGCATTCATTTTTCCGGTGAACATTAAAATTCCCATAAATACCATGAGAGCTCCTCCGACTTTTACCCCATATTTTGTAATATTGCCGTGAGATTTAAAAAATTCAAGCACCGTGGTGGTAAAGAATCCAACTGCCAGAAACGGCAGAACAAATCCCAGTGTATACACTCCGATCAGGACAAAGCCCATAGCCTTTGTGGAGGCCGAAGCGGCCATAAGAAGTACACTGGCAAGGGCCGGACCCACACAGGGCGTCCAGGCAAAGCTGAAGGTGAATCCCATTATAAGCGCAGTTAAGGGAGACATGGCCAGGACATCAAGGGAAAATGGCAGTCTGCGTTCCTTTCCAAGCAGGTTAGAGGTCCCAAAGGCTCCCAGTTGGTATAAACCGAATAAAACTACCAGGATTCCACCTGCTCTTGCAAAAAGAAGCTGGTTTGATTTAAAAAAGCTTCCAAGAGCAGAAAACCCCAGTCCCAGCAGGAAGAATGCAAAGCTGACACCAATAACAAAGCAAACGGTGTGAACCATGACCTTGCTGCGTTTATAATAAATCCGCCCATCCTCCCCACGGACTCCCGTTCCTCCCGACAGATACCCTATGTAAAGCGGAATGAGGGGAAGCACACAGGGGGAAAAGAAGCTGATTATCCCCTGAAGAAACACGGTTAAAATAGGAATACTTACGTCAATAGAAAATCCCAAATACTGTACCTCCTTTTAAGGCTGCGCCATTTTTAACTGATTTTTGTTATTTTTTTAGCAAAGATTCTGTACTATTTTCAGTTACAGTTTACAGGTGTAACTATATCATTTCCACGAAAACGTGTCAAGACAATCATTGCAGAACCAGCAAAAAAGCATAGATTTCTTTTGTCACATGGTAAGCGCCTGCTTTCCGCAGGCGGAACACTTTTTAAAGCAGCGGTCTAAATTAAATGCCACTCTGGGAAGGTATCCAAAATCCTCCAAAAGAGTGAACAACGGGAAAAAGATTGCCATAGGAGGCAGCATAACCGATACCACCCAGGCCAGAACCCGGTACACGCCGTGAATCAGCAGTTCTGACAGAATGACCGGTACACCGGCAGCGTTAGCCAGCCCGAATAGCCAATCCTCCACTTTAAACAACACATTGCTTAACAGCTCAGAGGGATAATTAGCTCCTGTTATGGTGAGCCAGAACGTTCCAAGGAGAATTAAGAACATAATGGGAAAGCCCGTGGCCTTGCTGGTAAAAAGCTGATCCAGCTTCCGGTCCTTCCGGTCATAGGTCTGGCTTTCATATTCCACTACACCGCTGCATAAATCTTCCGCCTTATTTATGAAAACAGTGGCCATGTCATCGCTTACCTGCTCCTGGCTGATCCCGGCCTCCCTCCATTCTTCCCAAATTTCAGCAAGGCAGGCAGATACTTCTTCGGACTCTGCAACAGCCTTTCGATATTTCCTTAACGCTTCCATCAGATTCTCATTGGCATCCAGCAGTCTGGCGCACAGCCATCGGGCCTCTGTCTTTCCCTGAGCCATATTTTCCACTGCAGGAAGGAGCCTTTTAATGGCGTCTTCAATATATTGGGGGTATTGGATGAGAGCAGCGTTCTCCTCTTTTTCTTCCATGCAGCGGTTTAAGCCGGTGTAAATCTGATCCAGTCCCTCATTGCTCCTGGCAGCCGTCCCCGCAACCGGGACTCCCAGGCGCTGTTCCAGCATATCAAGGCGCAGGAAAATCTTTTTCTTTTTCGCCTCATCCATAAGGTTTACACATACCACAACATTTGCCGTGGCCTCCATGATCTGCAATACCAGATTTAAGTTCCTCTCCAGACATGTGGCGTCACAGACTACCACCACTGCATCCGGGTTCTCAAAGCAAATAAAGTCTCTGGCCACCTCTTCTTCCGTGGAATGGGCCATCAGGGAATAGCAGCCCGGAATATCCACCATAACGTACCCCTGCCTGCCATCCGTGCACCAGCCCTGGGCATTGGCTACCGTCTTTCCCGGCCAGTTTCCTGTATGCTGATTCATTCCTGTAAGCTGATTAAACACCGTGCTCTTGCCTACATTGGGATTTCCGGCCAGCGCAATGACCTTATCCTCTTCCTTCCGCTTTTTGATTTCCAGACCACAGTCCACAGACTTTATTCCCATTGACTCCCTGCTTAATCCCATACCTTTTCCTCCAGAGAAAGGTTCGCAACCACCATCTCCTCACCATAATGGCTTTTCTCCCTTTCCTCTCCATTTGACTGCACCAGAACACGGCCTGAGTCCTCGCTTCTAAGGGCGATCACCGCACCGCGTATTAGAAATGCCGTAGGATCCCCTAAAGGGCTTCTTCCCAGACATTCCACTGTGGTGCCCTCAATAAGGCCGATATCCTGCAGGCGCCTTCTCATATCATCATAGGCGGAAAGCCTTGCGATCACCGCCTTTTGTCCCCTCTTTAAATCTGTTAAACAAATTTTCTCTGACATCCCTTTGCCTCCATTTCTCTATAAAATGTTTCCATATCCTAACATATGCAGAAGATAAAAATCAGGTTCCATTTTATTCACACTGCCTTTTCCACCCATTGACATGGGGGTGGCCTGCTCTTATAATAATATTATTACAACTGTCAGAACAGGAGACTGCACATGAATCATCTGCCCCAAATATCTGAAGCAGAGTATGAAGTAATGAAGGTGTTATGGAATGATGCCCCCATCAGTACCAACGAAGTGACGGACAAGCTGGAAAAGACCACCAGCTGGAGCCCAAAGACCATCCACACGCTCTTAAAAAGGCTGGTCCAAAAAGGCGCCGCCACTTACCGGAAGGAAGGCCGTGTTTTCGTCTATACACCGCTTGTAGAAAAGAAAGAATACTTAAGAAAAGAAAATGATCATTTTTTAAACCGCTTTTATAATGGAAAGATCTCCAGCATGGTGACCAGCTATCTAAACAGTGACCACGTTTCAAGCGAAGACTTGGCAGAGCTTAGAAGGCTGCTTTTAAACGGTCAGGAGGAGGAAAACTGACAATGCCCGATTCTTTTATGACGCGCTTTTTTCTTAACAGCATCATCCTGACTATTCTGCCTGCTGCAATCCTGCTGGTCCGGAATTTATTGAAACAGCATCTGACAGCGAGGATCCGGTACAATCTATGGTTTTTGTTCCTGTTTGTGCTGGCTGTCCCCTTTCTTCCCTTTTCTGATCTATTTACCGGATACATTTTCAGGCTGCTGTGGTTTTTGGGCGGCTCCTTTACGTCTGAAAATGCCGGAACCATGGGAACTTCCTATAAAACCGCAGCAGCCACCGAATATTTCCTGCAGGACTTTTCTGTTTCCGTAAGCCATGGAGCCCTTCCGGCCTTTCCTTCTGCTTTAACCGGGATCTGGATCGGTGGCATGGTATTGATGGCCGGCTTTAGCATTTATTCCTGTTTAAAAATCAGGCAGTTAAAAAAGTCCTGTCTTCCTCTTCAGAATAAAGAGGTACGGGATTTATTTACAAAATGCAGGGAAGAAGCGGGAATTAAAAAAGAAATTCCTGTCTATAGCAGCGCCTATGTATCCTCTCCCATTGCAGCCGGATTATGGAATCCCTGCATCATTGTTCCCATTCATATGCTTTCCGGGCTTTCCAAAAAAGAAATCCGGTACATCCTTCTCCATGAGCTTTTCCACTGCAAACACAAGGACCTTCTGGTGAACAGGCTTATGGCCCTGGCTCAGATCATTTACTGGTTCCATCCCCTTGTCTGGTTTGCTTTCAGCGAAATGCAAAGCGACCGGGAAATCGCCTGCGATTCGTCGGTCCTGTCCCTTCTTGATGAGAACAGCTACCTGGATTATGGAAACACGCTGATAAATTTTGCTGAAAAGATATCCCTTTTTTCCTATTCCGCTGCCAGAATAGGCGGTACCAGGAAGGAAATAAAAAAGCGCATTATAAACATTGCCGGTTACCGTAAAGAATCCGGTTGGCATCAGGTGAAGGGCAGGATCCTCTTTACCGTAATTGCAGCAGTTGTTTTGGGCTGTACCCCGGTGCTGTCTGCAAATGCCTGCACCGGTACAGAATATAGTTTCAAGGAAAAAAATGTAATCTCCCTGGATTTATCCTCCTATTTCTACGGATACAATGGCAGCTTTGTCCTGTATGAGTTACATTCAGGACAATACTCCATCTATAACCGGGAAGCCGGAACAAGGAGGGTTTCCCCTAATTCCACCTATAAGATCTACAGTGCCTTAGCCGCCCTGGAAAATGGGTCCATAACCCCGGAAGCCTCCATGCTTTCCTGGGATGGGACCAATTATCCTATTGAAGCCTGGAACCAGGATCAGACTCTGGACACTGCCATGGAGCGTTCAGTCAACTGGTATTTCAATTCCCTGGACGAAAAGACCGGTCTTTCCAGGTTAAAACAATGCCTGGATACCATAGGCTATGGCAACAGGGACTTATCCGGCGGCCTGGGGCGTTACTGGATCCAGTCCTCCTTAAAGATCTCACCGGTGGAACAGGTAAAGCTTCTGGCCCGTTTCTGTCAGGATGCACTTCCATTCCGCCAGGAAAATATAAAGGCGGTAAAAGAGACCTTATTCCTCTCTTCATCTGGTAGTGCCTCCCTGTACGGGAAAACCGGAACCGGGACCGTGGAAGGGGAAAATGTGAACGGCTGGTTCATCGGTTTTGTGGAGACCGGAAAAGAAACCTATGTGTTTGCAACCAATATTCAGGGGGAGACACCGGCTAACGGCAGCACAGCAGGAAAAATCACATTGGATATTTTAAATGATAAAGGAATCTATACCCAGTCACCATAAAAAGGCTGCCGTACCGGCGAAATCATACCGGTATGGCAGCCTTTTTTACTGTCCCCCTGGAATATAGGAATTTAATATGGCTTTGTCCTTTCTTACCACGTAGCCGCTTCCTCCCCGATTCTTTACATCCTCTGCCATACTGACCAGAAGAATGGGAGTCTCAAGCTTTGGATCCGTTGTAAAGACAGCAAACCAGCCAAGCTCCGTACCACTTTTGTCGCCTTTTGATGCCTTGATCTCAGCGGTTCCTGTCTTTCCTGCAAGCTCTATATCACTTCGGTATGCCGCGTGTCCGGTCCCATGTTCGGAACTGATTACTTTACAGAGAGCGGTCCGGATCCTGTCCCCAATCTCCGGGGAACATGCACCGGACAGCCAGACTTCAGGCTGCGGCTCGGGTTTGTACTGCAGATACGGCTTCATGACATTTCCATCATTGGCAAACATGGTATAAAGGGAGGCTAAGTGTATGGGATTAACTAACATCTGACCCTGTCCGTATCCGCTGTCAGCCAGCTGCACCTCGGTTTCGATCCGTTCCGTATTGGAATATTGAGACTTTGTTACGGATATGTCAAAAGGAATCTCCTGATTAAACCCCAGTTTATCCAGACCGGACATGAAATCATCATAGCCGATTTTTAAGGCAGCCTTTGCAAAATAAATGTTATCCGAATAAATAAATGCATTTTCCAGTATGACAGGACTGTAATCATGAAGGGTGGTAACATGGTAATTTCCCCAGCTTTCATCCTTTCTCCAGCTTAACCCCACATTTCCATAATCCTCGTTGGGATCAATGGCTCCGGTGGTAAGCCCGATGGCTCCGGTTATGGGCTTAAAAGCAGATCCCGGGGCAAATCTCTGGCGGAACCGGTTAAACATAGGGTTTCTCTCGTCATCATTTAAAGAAGCCCATTTTTCTTCAGACATCCCAAGAATAAAATCATTATCATCGTAGGATGGCGTGCTGACAAGGGCCAGCACTTCGCCGGTATAAGGATTCATGGCCACCGTACAGCTCTTATCCTCTTTGAATGTTTGATAAATTTCAGATTGAAGGGTGCTGTCAATGGTCAGGGTAATATCCGATCCGTCTGTCCGCGGCTTTGCTGCCAGGGTTTTCTTAATGGCTCCGCCGGAATCAGTAATGGTGACTGTCCGTCCATTGGTCCCTTTCAGTTCTTTCTCAAACAATGCCTCCATTCCGCTCCTTCCGATAACACTGTCTGAAAGATAGTCCTCATCCGGATGCTTTTCCAGATCCTCTGCCGTCACATTCTGGACATATCCCACCAGATGAGCCCCGCTCTCCCCCAGTGGGTAATAGCGCACAGCCGTATCTGTGATCAGGACTCCAGAAACAGCCAGAAGTTCATCCTGGAATTCCTTATTTTTAACATTGTCCTCCCGTGGCTCCATGGAATTTAAATTAAGCTCATCGACCTTTTTAATGGTCTTTAACGGTACAAAAGAATCTTCTTTTACCCACTTGGCAGACAGTTTCTTCCTGATTGAATCCGCAGACATCCCAAGGAGGTTCCCAAGGTTCTCCAGATCTCCTTCCGGATCCCCACTCATTTTTCCGGGAACCAGGCCCACGGAGGAAGCGGTGCCTTTTCCTGCAAGAATCAGACCGTTCCGGTCGAAAACACTTCCTCTCTGGGCCTTATCCGTTGATACCCTCACTTTATCGGCGGCCCCCAGCTCCGGAAAGATCACGCTGTGGTCCCATACCATCTCATAGCCTTTTTTCTTTTCCTTCCGGAATTTCACCTGATTGTTAAAGCTGATCTCCCCTGCAATGCTGCTAAGGCTCATGCTGTAGCTGACCACTGCTTCCCCGTCTTTTTCTTCTACTTGTCTGATCTGGACGGTTATTCCGGAGCCTTCAATTCCTTCGTAGATATTTTTATGCCTGTTAATAAAATCCTCTTCCCTGATATTTAAATGGCTCTGCTCATCTAACATCTCATACATGGCCTTATAATCTGCCTTAGAAAGGCATTCCACGTATTCCTGGAACAGCACATCCGGTTTTTTCCCTGACGCCCCGATTTTCCCCTGAATACAAAAGAACAGTGCCGCTCCTGCCAGGCCGGCCAGCAAAATAAACAGTGTGCAAACAGTACTAAATAGAAATCCCCTTTTTCTATGCTTCATTACATACCTCCTGTTAATCCGTCCCTTTCGCCACGTCACCCCATATGTAGCCCGGAAAATTTCTTATTTTTCCATTATTTATAACTGTGCAAATTGTTTCTCCTTTAATCTTACATCTGTAAGATTTCATTATACACGGATTTTATTCCGATGTAAACTTTTTTATAAAAACATATCTACTGTTGTATCAAAAAGTATCATGGGGTTGACATCCAAACTGCAGCAATAGGCCCTGCCCATTCATAGATCTCCGTGGAAGAGAATAAATATAAGTAATATTCAAAGGTTAAGAGAAAGGATCAACCATGGCCCAAACCGATAATTTTTATACTCTAAAAGGCTACTCCCTTTTGGAGCATACGCAAATCACCTCTTCCATGGAAGATTATCTGGAAATGATATGCAGACTCCATCGTGACGGCCAGCCTGTCCGCATCAAGGAGCTGGCAGAATGCCTGCATGTAAAGCCTTCCTCCGCTTCTAAAATGACCGGGAACTTAAGGAAACAGGGGCTGGTGCGCTTTGAGAAATACGGCACCGTTTCCCTGACGGAAGAGGGGCTGGAACTGGGAGAATACCTATTATTCCGCCACGAAGTCCTCCGCCGTTTTTTCTGCTATATCAATCAAAATACCAATGAACTGGAGCAGGTGGAAAAGGTGGAACATTTCATTGAGCCAAAAACTGTGTATAATATTGAAAAATGGCTGGATAAGTTTACATAGAAACGCTTGTGTGATTTTATAATTCATCGTATACTATAGCATAACACGAACATTTCTAAGGAGGACAAACACATGGATAAGATTAAGATGACAACCCCTATCGTCGAAATGGATGGCGATGAGATGACCAGGATTCTCTGGCAGATGATCAAAGATCACCTTCTGCTGCCATATATTGATCTAAATACTGAATACTACGACTTAGGCCTGGAATACCGTGACAAGACAAACGACCAGGTTACCATTGACTCCGCCAATGCCACCAAAAAATATAAGGTTGCCGTCAAATGCGCCACCATCACTCCCAACGCAGACCGTGTAAAGGAATACAGCTTAAAAGAGATGTGGAAAAGTCCCAACGGCACCATCCGTGCAATCTTAGACGGAACCGTATTCCGCGCCCCCATTGTTGTCAGGGGAATCGAACCATGTGTGATAAACTGGAAAAAACCTATTACCATAGCAAGGCATGCTTACGGTGACGTTTATAAAGGATCTGAAATGAAGATCCCGGGAGCCGGCAAAGTGGAACTGGTCTATACTGCAGAAGACGGAAGCGAAGCAAGGGAACTGGTCCATTCCTTTAACGGTCCTGGAATCGTACAGGGAATGCACAACTTAGACAATTCCATTGAAAGCTTTGCCAGAAGCTGTTTTAATTACGCTCTTGACACCCGTCAGGATCTATGGTTTGCCACCAAGGATACCATTTCAAAGAAATATGACCATACCTTTAAGGATATTTTCCGTGAAATCTTTGAGGCTGATTATGAGGACAAATTTAAGGCTGCCGGCATCACCTATTTCTATACCCTGATCGACGACGCAGTAGCCCGTGTCATGAAATCAGAGGGCGGCTATATCTGGGCATGTAAAAACTATGACGGCGATGTGATGAGCGATATGATATCATCAGCTTTCGGCTCCCTGGCCATGATGACCTCTGTACTGGTATCTCCGGATGGGGACTATGAATACGAGGCCGCCCACGGAACCGTACAGCGCCACTACTACAAGCACTTAAAAGGAGAGGAAACCTCCACAAACTCCGTTGCAACCATCTTTGCATGGACCGGGGCACTGAGAAAACGGGGAGAACTGGATGGAAACCCAGAACTGGCCGCTTTTGCAGATAAACTGGAGCAGGCCACCATCGACACCATTGAGGCCGGTGAGATGACAAAGGATCTGGCACTTATCACTACCATTCCTGATCCAACGGTATTAAACAGTGAAGAATTTATAAAAGCCATTGCAAAACGGCTGTAAAGATACCTGGTTACAAATAAACTATGACAGAAAAAGAAAGCCGCAAAATCAGCTGCTTTCTTTTTCCTTTCAGGAGGTAATTCGATTATGGAATACAAACCAAAAGAAGTCCTGTTAAAAGACGGGAGCCCCTGCCTCTTAAAAAGTCCAGGCCCCTGCGACGCAACTGGGATCCTGAAACTCATGATCCAGACCTCAGAAGAAACCAGCTATATGGCCAGGTACGCAGATGAGATCAACATTTCCCTCCACCATGAACAGGATATTCTTTCTTCCACCCTTAAAAGCCAGAAAGATTTAATGATCTGTGCCGTAGTAAATGGAAAGATCATTGCAAATGCCGGAATCAACCCCGTCGCAGGCTTTGAGCGTTACGCCCACCGGGCCTCCTTTGGCATCTCCATATGCAAGGCATACTGGGGGCTTGGGATCGGTTCTCATCTCCTTTCCGCCGTCATAAGGGGAGCCCGGGAAATGGGCTATGAACAGCTGGAACTGGAAATGGTGCAGGAAAACCAGCGGGGCCTGGCTCTTTATAAAAAGTTTGGCTTTAAGACTTATGGTATCAGAGAGTATTGTTTTAAATACCGGGATGGGAGCTATGCGGCCGCCCATCTGATGATGGTAAGGCTTTAAAAATTTTCCATATTTTTTCCAAAATCCCTGTTCATATCATTATCAAAATGATATAATGAAGATTATTATATAACATCTTGGTAATGGAAGGATCTCTGACATGAACTTAAGACATCTTACTATCTTTAAAACGGTGTGTGAAGAAGGCAGCATCACCGGAGCAGCCAAAGCGCTGTCCATGACCCAGCCTGCCATCTCCCACGCCATCAATGAACTGGAAGAATCCGTTGGTTCTCCTTTGTTTGACCGTGTATCCCGCAGAGTGGTTATTAATGAGAACGGAAAATTTTATTTGTCAAAGGTCATCCCTCTCCTGGAATTGTATCAGGATCTGGAAAACTATTCCGGGGTCCTGCATCTCCAGGCCCCTTTACGGATCGGTTCCTGTGTGACCCTGGCCAGCTACCTGCTTCCCAAGGTGGTCACCCGCTTTGCCCTGACTAATCCTGATATCCAGCTAAAGGTCACCGTAGATAATTCCCTTGAGATCACAAATAAGCTTTTAAAAAATGAACTTGACATTGGACTTATCGAGGGTGTCATAGCGGAAGAACAGTTAGAAAGAATTCCTTTTTCTTCCTATCCTATCGCAGTGATCTGTGCCCCCGGCCATCCCTTTGCCGGACGCCTTGCACAGCCGGTAGCGCTGGACCGGCTCATTGAAGAGCCTTTGCTTTTACGGGAACAGGGTTGTACCATCAGAGATACCTTTGACTGTGCCCTGGCCTTAAACAATTTATCAGTGGAGCCTCTCTGGTCCAGCACCAATTCGGATGTGATCCTGCAGGCAGTAAAGGAAAATATCGGAATCGGCATTGTTCCAAGGATTTTCGCTGATGAATCCGTTAAAAAAGGGGAAGTTACGGAAATAGAAGTGAAGAACCTGGATATCAGCTGCATGAATCATGTGGTATTTCATAAAGATAAATTCCAGACAGAAGCATTTCAGGCTTTTATCAATCTGGTGCTGTTCGAATAAAAGACCAGGCCGGGCCAAAGAGAAACGCCGGAAAATGACGAAACTGCTGTCATTTTCCGGCGCTTTTATTTATAATTCCTTTAGAATCTTGTCAATGCTTACGATCTTCACACAGAGGGCGAATAATTCCATAGCCAGAATCAGATCAGATAAAGGAGGATAAGAAGGAGCAATGCGGATATTGTTATCCCGGGGATCCTTGCCGTAAGGATAGGTGGCTCCTGCTCCGGTCATGACCAGGCCGGATTTCTTGCACCTTGCCACAATGGCCTTTGCGCATCCGTCAAGAGAATCAAAGGAAATGAAATAGCCGCCTTTGGGACTGGTCCATTCTCCGATTCCAAGTCCGCCCAGCTCTCTTTCCAGAATCTGGATCACTGCTTCAAACTTCGGTCTCATGATGTCCGCATGCTTTCTCATATGCTCCACCATGCCGTGAATATCTCCAAAGAAACGCACATGGCGCAGCTGGTTCACCTTGTCATGGCCGATGGTCTGAATCTTTAACTGTTTCATTATGTCAACCAGGTTATTCTGGCTGGCAGCGATGGTTGCAATACCGGAGCCAGGAAAGCTGACCTTTGAGGTGGAGGCGAATTTGTAAACCATATCCGGATTTCCGGCTCTCTTGCACTCTGCAAGGATTTCAATGAGATGATCCTGGTCCCTGTCGTATAAATGATGGATGGTGTACGCATTGTCCCAGTAAATGCGGAAATCTTTGGCAGCCGGTTTTAACCGGGCAAAACGGCGTACCGTATCATCGGAATAGGAAATTCCCTGAGGATTGGAATACTTGGGAACGCACCAGATTCCTTTAATGGAATCATCATTTGCCACCAGTTCTTCCACCATATCCATATCCGGACCGGTTGGGGTCATGGGAACATTTACCATCTCGATCCCAAAGTATTCGGTAATGGAGAAATGCCTGTCATACCCTGGAACAGGGCATAAGAATTTCACTTTATCCAGCTTGCACCAGGGAGTGCTTCCCATAACGCCGTGAGTCATGGAACGGGAAACCGTATCATACATGACGTTTAAGCTGGAATTGCCGTAAATGATAATATGATCAGGCGCAACCTCCATCATATCGGCAAGAAGCTCTTTTGCTTCCTTGATTCCGTCAAGCACCCCATAGTTACGGCAGTCAGTCCCGTCATCACAGGTCAGATCGTCGTCACTGCTCAATACATCCATCATTCCCATGGATATATCCAGCTGTTCCGTGCTGGGCTTTCCCCTGGACATATCAAGCCTTAAGTCCTTGCCCTGAAACTCCTTATACTGCACAGAAAGCTGTTTTCTCAGTTCCTGTAACTCTTCCTTTGTCATCTCAACATATGGCTTCATAGATTTCTTTTTCCTCCTCATAAAGACTCCTTTAACCTAATAGCTCCTTAAGTATCCTGTTTACCGCTCCCGGATCGGCTTTTCCCTTCATGGACCGCATGGTCTGGCCAACCAAAAACCCAATAGCCTTTTCTTTCCCATTGTGGTAATCCTCCACGGACTGGGGATTTGCGGAAACTATTTCCTCAATTACCCTGCGCAGCTCTTCTTCGTCATTAACAACCTTTAATCCGTTCTCTTCCACATACTGCTCCGGATCAATGTTTTCAGCAAAAATCTTTTCAAAAACCTCTTTGCCCACGGTACGGTTAATGGTACCATTATCTACTAAATCAATTAATTTTGCAAGGTTTTCCGCAGAAAATGTCATTTTTTCGGGATCCATGTCATGCTCTTTTAAAAGCCGCATGGCCTCTACCATCAGCCAGTTTGCAGCTTCCTTCGGCTTATGGCAGATAGCGGTGACAGCCTCAAAAATATCCGCCATATGCTTGGAGCCGGTGATGATATCCGCATCGTACTCAGAGAGCTTAAACTCCTCCTGATAGCGGGCCATCTTCTCGGTCCGCAGCTCCGGCTGCCTGGCCCTTATGCTGCTGATCCATTCATTACTTATGACCACAGGAGGCAGATCCGGGTCCGGAAAATAACGGTAATCCCTGGCATCCTCCTTGGACCGCATGGCATAGGAAGATTCCTTGTTGTCATCCCACCGCCTTGTTTCCTGAACCACCTGTTTTCCTTCTTCAATCAATTCGATCTGGCGTTTCCGCTCTCCTTCAATGGCGCGGGCAATGGCCTTAAAGGAATTTAAATTCTTCATTTCCGTCCTGGTTCCAAATTCCGCTGAACCTGCCTCACGGACGGATAGATTCACATCGGCTCTCATGGAGCCTTCCTGAAGCTTGCAGTCGGAAGCCCCAAGATACTGAATGATGAGTCTCAGCTTTTCCAGATAGGCGATCACCTCATCTCCGCTTCTCATATCAGGCTCTGACACGATCTCAATGAGGGGAACCCCGCTCCGGTTAAAGTCCACCAGGGAACAATCCTCCCATTCATCATGGATAAGCTTTCCCGCATCTTCTTCCATATGGATCTCATGGATCCCGATTTTCTTCTTTCCTGCCGGTGTGTTAATCTCCACAAAGCCGTCATGGCAGATGGGAAGATATAGCTGGGAGATCTGATAGTTCTGCGGATTATCAGGGTAGAAATAATTCTTCCGGTCAAACTTGCAGTGCTGGTTGATCTGACAGTTTGCCGCAAGGCCTACTGCAAGAGCATATTCCACCACCTGCTTATTAAGGACAGGAAGGGAACCTGGCATACCGGTGCAGACCGGACAGGTGTGGGTATTGGGCGCTCCGCCGAATTCCGTAGAGCAGGCGCAGAAGATTTTCGTTTTTGTGGCAAGCTCCACATGGACTTCCAGACCAATGACGGTCTCATACTGTTTGCTCATTTACCTCTCCTCCTTTCCTGCCATAGGGGGCATCTCATAGCTTCTGCTCTGCTCAAAAGCAAAGCCTGCCCGGATGATGTTCTTTTCTTTAAAGCAGTCCCCGATAAACTGAACTCCTATGGGCAGTCCTTTGGAGTCCCTGCCACAGGGAACCGTAAGGCCAGGTAGACCGGCAAGGTTCACGGAAATGGTATAAATATCGCCCAGATACATCTTTAAAGGATCACTTAAGCTCTCTCCAAGCTTTGGTGCCGTGGAAGGGGAAGCCGGCCCCAGAATCACATCATATTTTGAAAATGCCTGGTCAAATGCTTTCTTTATCAAAGCCTTTGTTTTTAAAGCCTTCAGATAATAGGCGTCATAATAACCGGAGCTTAATACAAAGGAGCCAAGCATGATGCGGCGTTTTACCTCCGGTCCAAAGCCCTGGGAACGGCTTTTTTTATACATGCCGTGAAGTCCTTCGTATTCCTTTGCCCGATAGCCGTATTTCACACCGTCAAATCTGGATAAGTTGGAGCTGGCCTCTGCGGATGCGATCACATAGTATGCCGGGATCGCATATTCCACCATCCCCAGATCAAAGGTCTCTAAGACGGCTCCCTTTTCCTCTAAGACCCTGGCAGCCTTTAAAACTGACTCCTTTACCTCAGGATCAAGGCCCTCGCTCAGATAATCCGCGGGAATGCCGATCCGCATACCCTTCACATCATCTCTTAAAGCCTCAGTAAAGTCACAGTCGTTCCGCTCCACGGATGTGCTGTCCTTTTCATCATGGGAAGCTAAAACCTCCAGGACCGCGGCACAATCCGTCACATCCTTTGCAACAGGGCCGATCTGGTCTAAGGAAGATCCATAAGCAATAAGCCCGTACCTGGAAATGGTCCCGTAAGTAGGCTTTAATCCTGTAACTCCGCAGAAGGAGGCAGGCTGTCTGATAGAACCGCCTGTATCCGAACCCAGGGCATAAAAGCATTCCGCCGCCGCAACTGCCGCACAGGAACCGCCGGAGGAACCGCCGGGAACATGGTCCGGGTTCCATGGATTTCTCGTGACCCCGTAGGCCGAGGTTTCCGTGGTGCTTCCCATGGCAAACTCATCCATGTTGGTTTTTCCAAGGATCACCGCTCCGGCCTTTTTTAAATTCTCCACCGCTGAAGCCGTATAAGATGGAACAAAATCAGAGAGGATTTTTGAGCTGCAGGTGGTTTTCATTCCTTCGATGCAGATGTTATCCTTCACCGCCACCGGTACACCTGCCAGAGGGCCGGTCAGTTGGCCGGCTTGGATCCGTTTCTGCACCTCCTCTGCCTGCTTCAGTGCTTTTTCTTCCTCTATAGTCACAAAGCTGTTAAGCACCGGCTCCATGGCCTTTATCTGGCCCAGGACTGCTTTTACCGCTTCTGCGGAGGTAACCTCTCCGTCTTTTATTTTTTTCCCCAACTGTACCGCTGTGAGGGATAATATTTCTTTCGCTGTCATACCAGACTCCCCCTATTCCACTGTTTTTGGTACCTTAAAGGTTCCATCCTTGCTTTCCGGAGCATTCTTTAAGATATTCTCTCTGTCGTCACCGTTTTCCACCACATCCTCACGGAAAACGTTGCGTACCGGGAATACATGGGACATGGGCTCCACGCCCTCGGTATTCAATTCGTTTAATTTATCAATATAATCCAGCATACGGCCCATATCATTCTTTGCCGCTTCCTTTTCCGTCCGGTCAAGTTCAAGCTGTGCCAGGATTCCTACGTATTCGATTGTAGCATCATCGATCATGTGTGCCATCTTTTTCTTTCACCTTTCCTTTTTCCTGCCCATGTATTCTGAGCGTAAAGGTATTTTCCTGCCCACGCCTTCCGGGCATAAAGGTATACCCGCAGGGTGTTTATGGTTCCAGTCTCGTTACATCTCTTGGAAACAAAGCGGTTTCCCTTATGTTCATTTCGTCAAGAAGGCGCATGGTAAGACGCTCCAGACCGATTCCAAGGCCTCCGTGAGGCGGCATGCCGTATCGGAATATCATTAAATAGGAAGAAATATCCTCCGGATTCATGCCCCTTGCCTCCATTTTCTTTATAATAGCTTCATAATCATGGATTCTCTGGCCTCCGGTAGTCACTTCCAGCCCCTTGAACAATAAATCAAAGCTCAAGGTATACTTAGGGTGTGCCGGATCATCCATTGCATAGAAAGGACGCTTCTTTGACGGGTAGTGGGTGACAAACACGAAATCACTGTCATGCTCTTCCTTAAAATACCGGCCGATAAGCATTTCTTCCTCCGGCTCCAGATCATAGGGATTTTTGATCTTTCGGTTGTATTTTCCGGCAACCAGCTCCTTTGCTTCTGCAAAGCGGACTGTCGGGATATTGGATACATTGGGAAGTGTGACTTTAAGCATCTTAAGCTCTGTTTCGTATTCCTCACAAAGAAGTCCAAAGGTATACTGGAGCATAGCTGTCTCCATTTCCATGATCTCCTGAAAGCTGTCAATGTATCCCATTTCAAAGTCCATACTGGTATATTCATTTAAATGTCTTGTTGTATTATGCTTTTCCGCACGGAAGACAGGAGCGACCTCAAATACCCGGTCATACACGCCTACCATGGTCTGCTTATAAAACTGGGGGCTTTGGCCCAGTTCTGCTTTTTTATTAAAATAATCCAGTTTAAATACGTTGGAGCCGCCTTCCGCTCCGCGGGCTACGATCTTTGGTGTACGGATTTCCGTAAAACCCTGGCTGTGAAGAAAGTCCCTGAATCCTCTTACAATTCCTTCCTGAATGCGGAACTTTGCCCTTTCCATGGGGTTTCGAAGGGTAATAGGGCGCAGCGTCAGCTTTGTCTCAAGGGAAGTGTTTAATTTCCACTTGCTGATTGCCACAGGAAGGGTCTCTGACGGCTGGGACAATAAGTCAATCTCCAAAAGACGGATCTCAAACCCATGAGGAGCCCTCTCTTCCTTTGTTACGATTCCAGTGACCCGGACCGCTGACTCTTCTTTTAAAAGACTTAAGTCAAAAGCCGTTTTCCCCTCCTCATACACGCACTGCACCAGGCCCTCTGCTTTCCGAAGGATCACAAAAGCAACCTCTCCCATATCCCTTATGGTATGGACACATCCTTCCATTTTTACGGTCCGGCCCTCATAACCGCCGGATTTAATGCGGTCCATTGGGACCATATCCTTTTCTTTTACACCACTGATAAATTCCATATCTGCATTCTCCTTACCTGAATGTAATTGTCTTGATTCCGGTAAAGGTATTTTATCGTTTAGCCATGCTAAGCATAAAAATATCCCGCCCCGGAATACAGTTACATATTCCGGGACGGGATTTATATGGCTATAAGTTCCCGCGGTACCACCCGCATTGAGACAGCTGCTTCTTCCTCCGGCCGCAGATATGTCAGCCGGATAAGCAAATGCCCCCACTCAAACATTTAACGCATGTGTACGGATATGCCTACTCATGTCACCGTCTATCCCTGAAAGAATTGACCGCCGCTTCGGCATATCGGCTCCGGAGTGTTCCCTTAGCCAAGTCCCACATGACGGCGCTCTCAGTCGGTGACGCCCTCTTCCTGTAGAGGTCCATAGGCCAGAGTCTCCTTCTCTGCCTTTAACAATATAACTCCTGCAGTTTCATGATTCCCTGTACAGGCCTGTTTTATAACAGTTCATCACTTCACTACAATGAATTTCACTTATAATATCACAATCCATTTTAACCTGCAATATTTATTTTTCACAAATTCCCTCCAATATTAGGAAACAGAACCTAAAAAATCATACAATATTGACTTTTTCTATGGAAACAGTTACAATTATGATCACGTTTACGAAAGAATCAGGAGGGCTTTTTTTATGTCTGAGACAATGGATGCTTTAAGACCTGAAGAAAATAAGATGGGAACCATGCCGGTGAACAAGCTTTTGCTGACCATGTCTATTCCCATGGTTATTTCCATGCTGATACAGGCGCTTTACAATGTAGTCGACAGCATTTTTGTGGCGCAGATAGGGGAAACAGCCCTTACCGCAGTCTCCCTTGCATTTCCCATACAAAATCTGATCATCGCCATCGCCGTAGGAACCGGTGTGGGAGTCAATGCTCTCCTTTCCCGTTCCTTAGGGGAGAAGAACCAGAAAGCGGCTAATCTGGCCACAGTTAATGGAATATTCGTTTTCATTCTCAGCTATCTGGTCTCCGCCCTGTTAGCAATTTTCTTTTCCAGGTTTTATTTTACGGTGCAGACAGGCAATGAAGAGATCATCAGCCAGGGAACCACTTATCTTTCCATCTGTACCATATTCTCCTTCGGTGTTTATATGCAGATCGCTTTTGAACGGATCATGCAGTCCACCGGCCGCACCATCTATAACATGATCACCCAGGGGCTTGGAGCCATTATCAACATCATACTGGACCCGATCCTTATATTCGGACTCTTCGGCCTTCCCCGCCTTGGCATTGCCGGAGCCGCTGTCGCAACTGTCATCGGCCAGATCATTGCCATGCTGCTCCTTTTGTATTTTAATTTAACCAGGAATCCTGATGTTAACTTAAACATGCGGGGCTTCCGTCCCCATAAAGAAACCATTATTGATATTTATAAGGTAGGGCTTCCATCCATTATCATGCTGTCCATTGGTTCTGTCATGACCTTTGGTGTGAATAAGATCCTTCTTTTGTTTTCCGAAACCGCTGTCTCCGTATTCGGCATTTTCTTTAAGCTGCAAAGCTTCATCTTCATGCCTGTATTCGGACTCAATAACGGTATGGTTCCTATTGTAGCTTATAACTGGGGTGCTAAAGACAAGGACCGTATCATGAAAACCATACGCTCCAGCGTCATAGGATCTGTCTCCATTATGTTCCTGGGACTTATCATATTTCAGGCCTTCCCGAAGCAGCTTTTACTCCTGTTTGATGCCTCCGAGCACATGATTTCCATCGGCGTCCCTGCTCTTCGCATCATCAGCTCAGGGTTCCTCTTTGCCGGTTACAGCATCATCATTGGTTCCGTGTTTCAGGCTCTTGGAAACGGCATCTACAGCCTGATCGTATCTGCTGCAAGACAGCTTGTATGTATTTTGCCTTTTGCATATATTTTCGCGAAAGCATTTGGTCTTAATGCAATTTGGTATGCTTTCCCTATGGCTGAAATCATAGCCCTGGTCTTAAGCACCATCCTGTTTAAACGAATTTATGAAAACCGTATCAAAAAACTACAGGTTTCTCACAGAGGTTAAAAAATGAGTTCCGATTATCTTTTAATAGACGGCTACAACATCATATTTGCCTGGTCTGAGCTAAAAGAACTGGCGGAGACCAATATGGACTCCGCCAGAACGAAACTTCAGGATATGCTATGTAACTACCAGGGCTATAAAAAATGCAATGTCATTCTGGTCTTTGACGGTTACAAAGTCAAGGGAAACCCGGGCACGGTCATGGAATACCACAACATTCACGTAATTTTCACTAAGGAAGCGGAAACCGCGGACCAGTATATAGAAAAAATCTCCCAGCAAATCGGCAGGCAGTATCAGGTACGGGTAGCCACTTCGGACAAACTGGAACAGATCATCATTCTGGGAAAAGGCTGCACACGCCTCTCCGCCAGGGATTTAAAAAAAGAAATCGAAGAGACAAATTTAGAGATTAAGAAGGAACATCTGGAACGAATTCCCTCAAAGAAAAACCGCCTCTTCGACAATGTTGATCCGGAGCTTATGGAGTATCTGGAAAAAATACGGCTGAATAAAAAGGATTAGGCATATATTTATATTACCGAAAGCCCAAAAACGCTTTCGATAATCGGATGGACGGGGCAAAATACGCCCCTTTTATCTTCACTTGCATGGCAAGTTCAGATAAGTTATAAAACGAATACACAGGAGGAATATCTCATGTCATTACTGGAATTGTTCATCATCGCGGTAGCCTTATCCATGGATGCGTTTGCAGTCTCCATCTGTAAGGGATTATGCATGCCAAAGATGAACTGGAACCATGGGATCATAGCAGGTTTGTATTTTGGGGGATTCCAGTCGGGAATGCCTCTTATTGGCTACCTGCTGGGGTCACAGTTTAAGGAAGCCATTACTGCTTTTGACCACTGGATCGCTTTTATTTTGCTTGGAGCCATTGGCTTCAGCATGATTAAGGAATCCTTCAGCAAAGAAGTAGAAGAATGTGAGGTTTCCCCTATGGCCCCCAAAAACATGATCCCGCTGGCAATCGCAACCAGCATAGATGCTCTGGCAGTGGGGGTTACCTTTGCATTCCTGCAGGTACAGATCGTTCCGGCTGTTTCCTTTATCGGAGCCACCACCTTTGCCCTGTCAGTCCTGGGAGTTAAAGTAGGAAATGTATTTGGAACACGGTATAAATCAAAGGCAGAATTTGCAGGCGGCCTGATCCTGATCCTTATGGGACTCAAAATCCTGGTACAGCATTTGCTGGGACTTTAAGCCTTCTCACAGGAATACAGCATCACTGCGCCATATGGATCCAGTTCAAGCTTTTTCCCATTGATCTTTGGGGAGCCGCAGTTGGATAACAGAACCTCCCAGTTCTCCAGGTTCTCCATTCCTTCTATCTCCTGGTGCTTTCCTGTAAAATTTGCAAAGACCAGAAGTTTCTCTTCCTGCCAGCTTCTTCTATAGGCAAATATCCCTTCCTGCTTTAGGGGTACAGGCTCATAGCTTCCTTCACTGATTACGTTGTGGCGTTTCCTCAGCTCGATCAGCTTTTGATAGTAGAAAAAGATTGAATCAGGCTCTGCAAGGCTCTCCCTCACATTGATCTCCTCACAGTTTTCATTGACACCGATCCAGGGAGTGCCTGTAGTAAATCCGGCCTGCTCTCCTGCTTCCCACTGCATGGGGGTCCTGCTGTTATCTCTGGACCGCTCTCTTAAAATCTGGTAAATCTCTTTTTCCGCTCTTCCCTGTTCTTTTAATATTTCAAAATAATGAAGGCTTTCCACATCACGGTACTGGGAAATATGGGTAAAATACCCGTTGGTCATGCCAATTTCCTCTCCCTGGTAAATATAGGGTGTTCCCCGCATCCCGTGTATGACGGTGGCCAGCATCTTTGCACTGCGGTTTCTGTATATTCCGTCATCGCCAAACCTGGATACGGCCCTGGGCTGGTCGTGATTGCACCAGAACACCGCATTCCAGCCGTTTCCTTCGGCCATGGAAGTCTGCCATGTGTGGAAAATCTTTTTCAGCTTTTCAAAATCAAAGGGCATCAAAGACCATTTATCTCCGTCCTTATAATCCACCTTTAAATGATGAAAATTAAAACACATCTTAAACTGCTTTTCATCCGGATTGGTATATTGGATGCAGTGGTCAATGGTGGTGGAGGACATCTCTCCAACCGTAATCATATCATCGGCATCCAGTCCCGTATCCACCACGATCTCCTGCAGATACTCATGAATCCGGGGACCGTCGGTGTAAAACCGGCGGCCGTCTCCCTCCTCATCGTCTTCCCAGGCAGAAGGCTTGGATACCAGATTGATCACATCAAACCGGAATCCCTTAATCCCCTTTTCTTTCCAGAAACGGATCACCTTTTTAATCTCTTCCCGTACCATGGGATTCTCCCAGTTTAAATCAGCCTGGGTCTTGTCATACAGATGGAGGTAATATTTCCCGGTTTCCTCCGAATATTCCCATGCGCTGCCGCCAAACTTTGACTGCCAGTTGGTAGGCGGGTTTCCAGGAGTTCCTTCCTTAAAGAAATAATAATCCCGGTACCTCTTATCACCGCTTAATGCCTTTTGAAACCATTCATGGCTTGTGGATGTATGGTTGAAGACCATATCAAACATCAGCCCCATACCCAGCTTACCGGCCTTTGCGATCAGCCTGTCTAAATCCTCCATGGTCCCGAACAGGGGATCGATCCGGCAGTAATCCTTAATATCATAACCGTTATCATTCTGAGGAGATAAGAAAAACGGGGTCAGCCAGAGGTAATCCACTCCCAGCATTTTTAAGTAATCCAGTTTTTCCATCACTCCCTTTAAATCTCCGATCCCGTCTCCGTTGCTGTCCCGGAAGGATTTGGGATAGATCTGATAAACACATGATTTCTTAAAGTTCTCCATTTATACGATCCCTTTCTTTTTTCCAACCATAACTGTCAGGGTAAAGGGCACTGCAATTGCAATCAGCATACACAAGCCGAATATTCCCATATACTGAGGCTGAATGGACAGGATTCCGGGAATGCCTCCCACACCGATGGAATTTGCCATAACATTCATTCCCACGGAAATTGTAGCAGCTATAGCAGAACCGATCATGGCAGAAAGAAACGGGAAGCCCCTCTTTAAATTCACACCGAACATAGCCGGCTCCGTAACTCCCAGATAACAGGAAATGCAGGCAGGAATGGAGATCTGCTTTGCTTCCTCGTTCTTTTTCTGAAGGTACATCATACCAAGAACTGCAGAACCCTGTGCAATGTTGGATAAAGCGATCATAGGCCACAGCATGGTTCCTCCGAACTCTGCCATCAGCTGTAAGTCAATGGCATTGGTCATATGATGAAGGCCGGTAATAACTAAAGGAGCATAGATAAAGCCAAATAAGGTTGCAAACAGCCAGCGGAAGCTGGAAGTAAGCCCTGCATAAACAATTTTTGAAATCCAGGAACCAATGACCCAGCCAATAGGGCCTACCACTGCATGAGCAGCGATCACTGCTAACAGCAGGGAAAAGAATGGAACCACGATCATGGAGATCGCCTGAGGCGTGATTTTCTTAAAGAACCTCTCCAGATAAACAAGTACAAAGCCTGCTAAAATAGCCGGAATGACCTGAGCCTGGTAGCCGATCATCTCCATTTTTACAAATCCAAAGTCCCAGACCGGAACCTCAGCGCCTGATGCCATGGCATAGGCATTTAAAAGCTGGGGAGACACAAGGGTAAGTCCCAGAACAATTCCAAGGATCTGTGTGGTTCCCATCTTTTTTGTGACAGACCAGGTGATTCCTACGGGCAGGAAATGGAAGATCGCCTCACCAAGGAGCCAGAGAAAGCTGTGAACACCGGCCCAGAACTGAGATACCTGAATAAGGGTTTCTGCTCCCCCATTCATGAACTTGATCTCTCCTATTATGTTGCGGAAGCCAAGGATCAGACCGCCTACGATGATCGCCGGAATCAACGGAGCAAAAATCTCCGCAATATCCGCCACCGCCCGCTGCAAAAGATTTAAGTTTCCTTTTGCCTCTTTCTTTACTTCATCCTTTGATACTCCTTCCACGCCGGATACAGAAACAAAGTCATTGTAAAAGGACTGTACATCATTTCCAATAATTACCTGAAACTGTCCGGCCTGTGTAAAGGTGCCTTTGACGCTTGAAAGGGCTCCGATCTGCTTTGTATCCGCTTTTTCCGGGTCAATCAGTGCAAAACGCATTCTCGTCATACAATGAGTCACTGCCCCTATATTTTCCTTTCCCCCCACATACTCTAACAGTTTCCTTGCATCGCTCTCATACTTACCCATATCCATACTCCCTTCATACATGTTTTTGGCGTTCGCGAACTTATATGTTTATTTTGTAATCATACTATAACATATACGTATAACTTTGTCAATATGCAGAAAAGAAAATTAACTTGTGGGCATACAGGCAAGGGCAGTGAAGACAGCAATTATAATTTCCGGCGGGCAAAATCCACAAATTTAAACTTGTCCGGCCTGTGGCGGGATTCGGTGTACTGGAACAGGGTGGAATCCTCCAGATACGTATAACTCTTTACCACCACAACCATATCATAACGCCCCATATCAAGGAGGCGGTAATCTTCATCGGCCGCCATATGGACCGTGATCTCCTTCATGGCAAAACCAATTTTAAGCCCCTGTTCATTCTCCAGGTATTCATAAACAGAATCCTGGGCAGCACGCAAAGGCAGATTCTCCACAACCTTCCTGGAAAAATAATCCTTATCAATGATGATCTTTTCCCCATCGATCTCCCGGACCCGTTCCAGCACAAAAGCCTCATCCTCCGGGCCGATCTGAAGCGCCTCCATAAGCTTTTTATTATTTTTGACGATTTCTAAATTCTCCACAAAGGTTCTGGGCCTGGATTCCGAATAACGGTAGATTTCCTTAAAGCTTGCTATCTCCGATACCGGAAAATTAAACTTGCTCTTATCCACTACCTCGGCGGCTTTTCCCCTGGCTTTTCGGATGCAGCCATCCTCCTCCAAAAGTCCCAGGGCCTTGCGGACGGTGTCACGGGATGCGCCGTAAATTTCCATCAGCTCCCCTTCCGCCGGAAGCTTGTCTCCCGGACGGTATTCCCGTTTTTCTATTTTTTCAAGCAGTTCCTTATAAAGACGCCTGTATTTACTTTCCATAAGCTAACATCCTCACTTTACCTGTCATTTCCATTGATTTAGATATCGGTTATTATTTTAACATATACGTATACCTTAGTCAAATAATTCGGTTTCAAACATGAAAGCAAATTATTATGCAGCAAACTCTTTTCTATTCTTTCCATATATGGACTGATATGGTAAACTGTCTTTAGAGCAATGACTACAAAGGAGGATTCATGCATGCAAATGCAGTATACAAAAAATATAAATAACAAAAGCGTCTTAGGCATTATCCGGCGCTTCTGCGGTTACATTGATCCACGGCTGACAGAACACGGTTCCCACGTGGCTTATATCATTTCCCGCATGCTGCGAAATACCGGGCAATATTCCAGTCAGGAGCTTCGTGATATCTGTTTTCTGGCCCAGCTTCATGATATCGGGGCATATAAGACAGAAGAAATCTCCAAAATGCTTCAATTTGAAACCGATGATGTTTGGAATCATTCCTTCTACGGATACCTTTTCATACGATATTTTTCCCCCCTCAAAAAGTTAGCTCCTGCAGTGCTTTTACACCATATCACCTGGAATTTCCTGGAAAAAGGGGACGAGCCCAGTACAAAAATTAAAAATCTGGCACAAATTCTTCACATTGCAGACCGCATTGATGTCTCCATGTCACTGGAAAAGAATTCCTGGGAGGAAACTCTCCAGCTGATAACCCAGGGAGCCAACAACATTTTCGCACCTCATATTGTAGATCTTGCCTCTAAGCTTGACTTTCAGGATTCCATTGAAAATGAATGGAGAAACGATTCCGAATACTTTGACTTTTTAACCAGCATTCCCCTTTCCGAAGAAGAGACTACAGAGTATTTGAAAATGCTGGTCTTTATCATTGATTTCAGAAGCCATCATACGGTGACCCATACCATAACTACCACCAGCATCAGCTATGAGCTGGGAAAACTCCTGTCCTTTAATGAGGAACAATTAAATATGGTCCTCTGCGGCTCACTGCTCCACGATTTGGGTAAAATCGCGGTTCCGGTGGAAATTCTTGAGTATCCGGGAAAATTAAGCAGGCAGGCCATGGCAATTATGAGGACCCATGTAAATTACACGGAGAAAATATTCGGGGGCAGTATTGATAAAGCCATTGAGCGCATCGCACTGCGTCATCATGAAAAGCTGGATGGATCCGGGTATCCTAATAAGCTGAAAGCCCGAGATTTGACTACGGAAGAACGGTTGGTAGCCATTGCCGACATCATCAGTGCCTTAACCGGTACAAGAAGCTATAAAGACTCCTTTCCAAAAGATCACATTCTGTCCATCCTCTTCAGTATGAAGGGGGACGGCCTGTTGGATGAAGCCATCGTTGACCTGGCAGTGGAACATCTTGATGAAATCCTTGACACCACCGCTATCCGCTGTCAGCCTATATTAAGCATTTACGAGAAGCTGAGAAAAGAATATGAATCTCTTCCTTATTTAGAGTCCTATGATGAAAAGCTTCATTTTGCACTTACCTTAAAGGATCCGGAGCTAATGCCATCATGGCCATAAAGTAGAAAAATCCGGCTGGAATCAGCCGGATTTTTCTACCTTCTTTTCTTTATTTTGCAATTACCCTTACAAACTTTTTCTTGCCGCGTTTTACTATAATTCCTTCTCCGGAGAATTTCTCTTTCGCAAAAACAGCTTTTACATCAGAAACAGTTTCACCTTCTACGGTCACTCCGCCCTGTTCCACATTGCGCCTTGCTTCGGAACGTGTGGGAGCCAGACCGGATTTTTGGAGAATGGCAAGGATGTCAATGCTTCCGTCCGTAAAATCTGCCTCTTCCAGTTCGCAGGTGGGCATATCAGCCGCATTGCCGCCGGTAAACAGCGCTCTGGCACTCTCCCTGGCCCTTTCCGCTTCCTCTTCCCCATGGACCAGATTGGTCAGCTCGTAGGCAAGAATTTCTTTTGCTTCATTTAACTGGCTGCCTTCCCAGCTATCCATCTCGTTAATCTGCTCGATGGGAAGGAAGGTCAGCATGCGCAGGCACTTTAACACATCCGCATCGGCAATGTTTCTCCAGTACTGGAAGAAATCAAAGGGTGAAGTCTTTTCCGGATCAAGCCATACGGCGCCGGACTGGGTTTTTCCCATCTTATTTCCTTCGGAATTTAAAAGCAGGGTAATGGTCATGGCATGGGCATCTTTTCCCAGCTTCCGGCGGATTAACTCTGTGCCGCCAAGCATATTGCTCCACTGGTCATCTCCGCCAAACTGCATGTTGCAGCCATAACGGTTAAACAGCTCATAGAAGTCATAGCTCTGCATGATCATGTAGTTGAATTCCAGGAAGCTTAAGCCCTTTTCCATACGCTGCTTATAGCATTCAGCAGTCAGCATGCGGTTGACGGAGAAATGGGGGCCAACCTCCCGGAGAAAATCGATATAATTTAAGTTCAGCAGCCAGTCTGCGTTATTGACCATAAGGGCCTTTCCTTCAGAAAAGTCGATAAAACGGCTCATCTGCTTTTTAAAGCAGTCACAGTTATGCTGGATTGTTTCCACTGTCATCACCTGGCGCAAGTCGCTTCTTCCGGAAGGATCTCCAACCATACCGGTTCCGCCTCCGATCAGGGCGATGGGCTTATTGCCTGCCTCCTGAAGGCGCTTCATTAAGCACAGGGCCATAAAATGTCCTACGTGAAGGCTGTCGGCCGTGGGATCAAATCCGATATAGAATACGGCTTTTCCTTCATTTACCATTTTGCTGATTTCTTCTTCGTTAGTCACCTGGGCGATCAGGCCACGGGCTTTCAATTCGTCATAAATTGTCATCATTATTCTCCTTTTTCATAAAAATAAGCCCCGTCCTATCAAAAGGACGAGGCTGAAGTCTCGTGTTACCACCTTAAGTTTATAAACAGCTCACGCTGCCTACCTCTTTGAGTACCTGATGCGATACTCTAGCACAATAACGGGTGCGGGAATCCGTCGCAGCCTACTTGGCCTCTCAGCCGTTGGGTGCGAAGCTCAAAGATGTATTCGCAATTCGTTTTCCACGCGCCTCTCATCTGCCGGCTGCTTTCTGTGTGGTCCATCGTACTGCTACTTGTTCTTATCAACGCTTTTACTTGTTTTATGAAGTTATTGACTAGTATATGTTGTTTAGTTTTATTTGTCAAGAGGGGTTTTTTCATTTTTTATCTGCACATGTGCAAAAAGTGAGAATGAACGGTCGTATCTTCCGTCAGCTCTGGATGGAAAGCACAAGCCAGCATATTCTTTTCCCGGGCAGCCACGATTTTTCCGTCAACCTTTGCTAAAACCTCCACTCCCTGACCAACATCTGCAACATATGGCGCACGGATAAACACCATGGGGATGGTTCCCGCACCGCCAAATTCCGATTCAGTTTTGAAGCTGGCCAGCTGCCTCCCGTAAGCGTTGCGCTCCACTGTAATGTCCATACAGGCAAGATGGTTTTCTCCTCCGATAACCGTTTTCGCCAGCAGGATCATACCAGCGCAGGTACCCATCACAGGGAAACCACTCTGAATCATCTGAAGGATTGGCTCCTTTAATTCTAATTCCCGCATCAGCTTTTCCATCACCGTGCTTTCGCCTCCGGGCAAAATTAAGCCACTCATTTCTTCGGTAAAATCTGCCCGCTGCCGGATTTCAAAGCTGTCTGCCCCCAGTTTTGACAACATCTTTCCATGCTCTATAAATGCGCCCTGCAAGGCAAGTATTCCAATTCGCATCGTTCACTCTACTTTCCACGTTCTGCCATCAAGAGGGCGATTTCCTGCTCGTTGATACCTACCATCGCTTCTCCCAAGTCTTCACTAAGTTCTGCGATTAATTTTGCATTATTAAAATTGGCAACAGCTTTCACAATGGCAGCGGCACGTTTTTCCGGATTGCCGGATTTAAAGATACCAGAACCCACAAACACACCTTCCGCTCCCAACTGCATCAGCAGCGCGGCATCAGCAGGAGTCGCCACGCCTCCTGCTGCAAAGTTCACCACAGGCAGTTTGCCGTTTTGTGCCACCCATTTCACCAGATCCAATGGGGAAGCCAGTTGTTTAGCAGCTTCAAATAATTCATCCTCCTGCAATGCAGTGAGCATCCGGATTTCGCTTTGAATTTTCCGCATATGCCGCACTGCCTGCACCACGTCTCCAGTCCCTGGCTCGCCCTTGGTACGAAGCATCGACGCGCCCTCGGCAATACGGCGCAATGCTTCTCCAAGGTCCTTGGCACCGCAGACAAAGGGTGCGCGGAATTTAGTTTTGTCAATGTGATAGATGTCATCAGCCGGAGAAAGTACTTCGCTTTCATCTATGTAGTCGATTTCGATGGCTTCCAGAAGCTGTGCTTCCACAAAATGCCCAATGCGTACCTTTGCCATTACGGGAATGGAAACCGCTGATTGAATCCCTCTAATCATTTTAGGGTCGCTCATCCGGGAAACGCCGCCTGCAGCCCGAATGTCGGCGGGAATCCGCTCCAGTGCCATCACAGCGCACGCACCGGCTTTTTCAGCTATTTGTGCTTGTTCCGGGGTGCTGACGTCCATGATTACGCCGCCCTTTAGCATTTGGGCCAGATTTTTATTGAGTTCATATTGTTCTGACATAATAAATCCTCCTAGTATTTTGGGGTCTAAGTTAATACACTTATTATGCCCCAAAACTGGACTTATCAAAAGTGCCAGTTTATATTTATTTAACAATACCAGTTAGGAGTTTTAAGAGCAACTGCCCATCTGCATTTACATCCTTTGGGCCGCGTCCAAAGCCAGATCGGAGCGCACGCATTCATCTGGGAGCATCGCAAGTTGAACACTGAGCGGGCTGCCCTTCATCCGCTCTGCCGCATAAGAGAGACCGTTGGTACGCTCATCCAGAAGAGGATGGTCTATCTGAGCCGGATCTCCCAGCAAAATAACTTTAGTGCCCTTGCCCACCCGGGTAACAATCCCTTTCACCTGCCGTGGCGTCAGATTTTGTGCCTCGTCGATAATAAGCCAGGTATCGGTGATGGAACGCCCGCGCATGAAATTCATAGCTTCGGCTGAAATAATGCCTGTCGTAAAAAGATAATCGATTCTGCCGTGCAGTTCCTTTTCATCCCAGCGGGATTCATGGGGCCCATGGTCTAAGAGTATTTCAAGGTTATCCACGATGGGGCGGAGAAGAGGAGAGATTTTTTCCTGCTCACTTCCCGGAAGAAATCCAATGTCCTGATCAAATTGCGCATTGGGACGGCAGATGAGAAGCTTGCGATATTCTTTCTGCGCCTGTTCCACTGTTTTTTCCAATCCGACCGCCAGAGCGTAAAACGTCTTAGCCGTACCCGCAGGGCCCTTTACAATCACTAAAGGTGCCTCATCAGCGGGAAGCATCAAGGCCTCCTGCAAAAACTGCTGGCCCACGTTACGGGCTTTTACCCCGAAAGGCCGGATATTTTTGTAGGCCAGAGCTACAACTTTCCCCTTCTGAAAGCGGCCCAGTATCGTCTTTTTTTCCGAAATATCCGAGCGGATCAGTACAAACTGATTCTCCATAAGTTTTACCGGAACAAATATCCCATGATCATCTATGGTGTAAAGCAGATCAGCCGGCACTCCTTTTTTCTTAAAAGAGGACAGGGTTTCATCGGGAGCATATACTTCCGCTCGCCCGGTATACTGTCCCGAAGAAACGGGAACCTGATCGGTAGTAAAGTCCTCCGCAGGAATTCCCATCATCTGTGCCTTGATCCGGACTACAATATCCCGGGTAACTAAAATAACAGATTCTCCTTGATTGCACAATCCCCTGCACACTTTCAGGATGCGGTTGTCCTGGCTATTGGGCTGCATTCCTTCTGGCAGAGGAACGTCCACATGGTTTACTTCCAATCGGAGAAACCCACCGTTTGAAAGGGGAACGCCCTCATTGAGGCTTCCGGAAAGGCGCAGATTTTCCAGTAATCGAATCGCTTGCCGGGCGTTGCTGCCGCGTTCTCCGTCGGAGTTTTTAAGCCTGTCAAGCTCTTCCAGTACTGCTAAGGGAAGGACAATGCAGTTCTCTTCAAAGGATTCTAAGGCATAAGGGGCCTGAATCAGTACATTGGTATCTAGCACATAAGTTTTAGGCATTACACTCCTACTTTCTACATATGTATTATTTTTTACTACTTCCAGTATAAATGCATTATGTAAACTTATCTATCAATCTGTAGTAAAATGAAAGTAAATTTAAAGTTATAAGTATTCATACATGCCTATATTTTTACTTAAAATATTTTAATTGTAGCGTATCGATGGAATGCAATGTTAATATATAACAAAAAAAAGCCCCGTCCTGTCAAAAGAACGAGGCTAAAGTCTCCCTAAGAATCTTTTTTATCATTGAAGTTAAGAAAATCCTACTTTAATTCCGGCCAGTATTCCCTGTTGGCCTCTACCAGATCATCTAAAATCTGTTTTGCAACGGAAGCGCTTGGCACAGTCTTTGATAAAGTCAGGGCCTGCCACAGCTTTAAATAGCTTCCCTGGGTCCATGCTTCCACCACCAGACGCTCCACAGCAAGCTGCTCTTCCATCATTCCCTTTTCAAAGGTAGGAATATTTCCCTGACAGATAGGTTCCGGACCTTCATTTCCTACGAGACAAGGCACTTCCACCATTGCAGTTGGATCAAAATTAGAGATGGCACCTTTATTTTCCACGATGCAGAGCATCTGCTCACGGGTATTAAAGGCAATGGCGCAGGCTAAATCTACAATGAAAGAAGCGTGGTTATCAATGGAGAATTCCCCGCCTTTTCCGGTTCCTGCCTGTATGATGGCTTTTGCGGCATCAAATACCTCTTTTTCTCTTCCTTCCATTACCTCATTGGCTCTGGTATGGTCAGGATCTGTATGCTCCACCACATAATCCGGGTAAAGGTAGTATTTTAAATAAGTATTGGGAAGAAAGTCAGGCTCCAGCTTTAATAAATCCGCCGCCTTTTTATGGGTCAGCTGCCAGCTTGCATCCATATGCTGGGTCTCCACGGCCTTTTCCGTTAAATATCCGTTTTTAGACACATAATCCAAAAGCCGGGGCATCAGGTCGGTTCCATCTTTGTCCTTTACACTGGTCCACCAGCCAAAGTGGTTCAGCCCGAAATACTTTACATCCATGTCCTTAGGATCCCTGCCCACAATATATCCCATACGCCGTTTGGTTCCCACCGGCATGTCGCAGATATTTAAGACCTTGGAATGAGGCTTTAATACACGGCAAGCCTCTGCCACAATGGAAGCAGGATTGGAATAATTGAGCATCCAGCAGTCCGGAGAATATTTTTCCATAAGTTCAATCAGCTCCATCATCCCGCCAATGCTTCTCATTCCATATGCAATGCCGCCGGGTCCGCAGGTTTCCTGTCCAACCACATGATATTTCATGGGGATTTTTTCATCCAGCTCCCGCATGGCATATTTGCCCACCCGGATATGAGCCATACAGAAATCCACATCGGTAAAAGCCTCCTTAGGGTCTGTTGTATAAGAAAACTCCACATCAGGCGCTGTTTCATTCATAACAATTTCAATGGCCTTTGCCAGGGTCTCCTGACGCTCTCCGTCATTGTCATAAAGTTTTAAAGAGCGGATAGGAAACCGGTGCAGGTTATCCATCAGCATCATTACAATGCCAGGCGTGTAGGTGCTTCCGCCGCCGGCAATTACGATTGAGAATTTTTTCACGATAATTTTCCTCCTTGCTTCATCTGATCTGTCAGCTATTTTCGTTGTTTCCCAGTTCCTCGTCAACAGCCTTTCTTACAGCAGTTACTTTTAAACCATAGATTACCTGAACGTTATTTCCCTTTTTCATTACTCCATTGGCTCCGGTGTCATTTTTCAGAATATCTTCCTGAACCAGATCAGGATTGGTAATGATCAGGCGCAAACGGGTAAAGCAGTTGTCCACCTTTTCAATATTTCCGGCGCCTCCCAGGGCTTTCACGATCAGTGCGGCATCCACATCCTCGCCGTCTTTCCCAAGCTTTCCCTCTTTCTCAGAAGCCATCTTTTCCTTGTACTCTGCTTTGGTATGAAGCTTCATTTCCATCCCTTCCGTTTCACGGCCCAGGGTCTTTAAATTCAGTTTTGTAATAAGAACGCGGAATATTACATAGTAGATCACAAAAAATCCAAGACCGGTGACAATATACATGGGCCATCCGGTTTTATGGATTCCCAAAGGCACATTGAAAAGCAGGAAATCTAAAAAGCCGTTAGGACCGATGGCGCGGACGTTTAAAATATTGAGAACCACCATGCTCAATCCGCTTAAACCCGCATGAACAACAAACAGAACAGGAGCTACGAACATAAAGGAAAATTCAATGGGCTCTGTAACACCTGCAATAAAAGAAGTAAATGCGGCAGGAATCAGGATAGCTTTTATTTTATTGCGGTTCTCCGGTCTGGCCGTATGATACATGGCAAGACAGGCGCCCATTAAGCCGAACATTTTGGAGATTCCTCTGGCATCCCAGATCACGGACTTAGACAGAATATCGATGGCAGGGTCTGCGATTTCGGCATAATAAATGTTTCTGGCTCCTTCAAACACTTCTCCTCCAATGGTTGCAGCACCTCCCAGGGAAGTATATAAAAACGGGGTATAAACCAGATGATGAAGGCCTGTGGGAATGAGAAGACGTTCCAGCGCGCCGTAAATAAAAATCCCGAAGTTACCGGATTGATTGATGAATACCCCAAGGCTTGTGATTCCCATCTGGACAAAAGGCCATACATAGGTAAGAAGGACTGCCAGAAGAACGGTTACAGGGATCAATACGATGAATACAAACCTGGATCCGCCATATATCTGAAAAGCATTTTTAAATTCTGTTTCACAAAATCTGTTGTGAACCATGGCTGTTACAATTCCAAGAATAATTCCCAGGAATACGCCCATATCCAGGATCTGTACTCCCATCACCATGGCCTGACCCGTCCCTCTTAAAGACTCCCCTGTAAACAGGATTCCCGTCAGTGTCATGAATTTGTTCATAGCGTTAATGAATACCAGGAATCCCAAAAGAGCAGTAAATCCGGCCTCATATTTTTTCTTATTGGCAAGACCTGCTGCAAGTCCCACACAGAAGATCAGTCCTAAGTTATTTAAGATAGATACCAAAGAACCTGACAGGATGGTGCCAAAGCCCTTTGTCACCGGATTATCCAAAAATGGCAGAAACTCCAGCAGCTTTGCATTTGTAAACAAGTTTCCGACAGCGATTAAAATACCTGCGATGGGCAGAATTAAAACCGGGATGAACATTGCTTTTGAAAAGCGCTGCAGCTGATCCATCACTTTTTCTTTCATTCTCTTTTCCTCCAATAATTAATGATTCGTTTTCTTTTTTCATTTCACGTGAAATCATATCCACATTATAGTCGCCATCTCACTCTTTGTATATACTTTGGGAAAGGATAGGAACCTGTTATTCCAGGTAGTAACAGGTTTCAAAAAAGGTCCCGGATACCGCCCTTTTAAGCGTTATCCGGAACCTTTATCCTTCTTCTTTATCCATATTTTGAAGCACCCTATGGTACTCATAGATGAGAATCTCCATTAGCATAAACACGTTGGGGAAAAATGTGTTTGCCATCATGTTTCTATCGTCCAGCTTATTGCTGTCCTCTATGCGAAACTGCATATCCGTTATGGAGCTGACCCGGTTTTCCGCCTCATTGGTAAAAGACACGGTGAAAATTCCATTTTCCCCGGCAGTTTTCACCCGGTCCGCCACCCAGTCCGTTTCCCCGGACCTGGAAACCACGATCAGCATTTTCATGTTCTCCAGATTATTTTCAAAAACTCCGATGGAATCCATTCCATTGGAATAAATGCATTTTATCCCAAGCACCAGAAGCTTTTTTGTCAGATATTCAACCGGAATGGCGGAAAAACCGGTTGCATACAAAAATACGTATCCCCCCTCCAGTTGGCTGATCCGCCTGGCAAATTCCTGGATATCCTCATAGGAATTGTATTTTAAGAGGGAATTGGTGCAAAAGCTGTTGATAAACTGCATGCCGGCATCCTCATTGTCCCTGGCGCTGTTTACAAGGGGAAGCAGCTTGTAATACATATCCACAAACCCGCTGTAGCCCAGCTTTTTTGTCAGGCGCATGATCGTTGAAGTAGACGTAAAATTTTCCTTTGCAACTCCCCGTACTCCCATTTTCAGCATGGAATCCATGTGATCAATGATGTAGCGGAGCACACTGTCTTCTACTTCTGTTAAGTTCTTTCCTGCTGTCAGTTTGCTTAAATCTACCATTCCTGCCATCTTTCTTCCCTCTTTTTGAGTTCTCTTATTAGAAAAAATCTTCATACCCATGGATCATGGGGTAAGGAGCGCAGTTCTTTAAAGGTGCGGTTATGGTCCCTTTCACATACTCGCTGAATCCCTGGCGGCGAAAATCTTCTTTTGTCTTATTTTTGATCAGCCGGCCGCCTCTGCCCACCTCTCCTATATAATGCCCATTTTGGTCATAGATTTCCTTACCAAAAAACTTTCCAAGAATTTTTCCGTCACAGGCAGCCAGATAATCCCTCTGCCTTACACCGATATAGTTTCCCTGCCAATTCCAATATCGTTCCATAGAAATCAATCCTTCCTCTTTTCATTCCATGCAATCATACACCATTTTTCGTTAAAAAGAAACACTTTAGGGAAGCACATTGCCAAATTTTCGATGAATGCTGGATTTTTCCTGCATTCTGTTATATAATCAACTGAAAAAACACAGAATAAGCACATACACAGGAGGATATTATGGGATTTCAATACATTAGCAATCTGCCGAGCCCGGAAGAGATCAAAGAACAATTTCCAATTTCACCAGAAGCAAAAGTACTCAAAACAGAGCGAGACCAGGCCATCAGAAGCGTACTTACCGGGAAAAGCGACAAATTCCTTGTTATCATTGGTCCCTGCTCCGCCGACAACGAAGAGTCTGTTTCCGATTATGTAAGCCGTCTTGTTAAGGTACAGGAAAAAACAAAAGACCGTCTGATCATCATCCCCAGGATCTATACCAACAAGCCAAGGACCACCGGCGAAGGATACAAAGGAATGCTTCACCAGCCTGACCCGGAAAAGAAACCGGACCTTAAGGAAGGCCTGATCGCTATCCGCAAAATGCACATGAAGGTATTCTTAGAAACCGGTTTATCCACAGCCGATGAGATGCTTTATCCGGAAAACCTGGGATACCTTGATGATATTATGTCCTACATTGCCATTGGCGCCCGTTCCGTGGAAAACCAGCAGCACCGGCTGACCTCCAGCGCCTGTGACGTTGCCGTTGGCATGAAAAATCCTACCAGCGGTGATCTTTCCGTTATGCTCAATTCCGTTGTGGCCGCACAGCAGGCCCATGATTTTACCTATAGGGGCTGGGAAGTAAGAAGCAACGGTAATCCACTGTCTCATACCATTTTAAGGGGCGCTGTCAACAAACACGGCCAGTGCATCCCCAACTACCATTTTGAAGACTTATTCCGTCTCCATGAGATGTACAGCCGCCGCAATCTGCTGAACCCGGCCTGCATCGTGGATACCAACCACTCCAATTCCAACAAAAAATACAGGGAACAGATTCGTATTTCCAAGGAAGTCCTTCACAGCAGAAAGCATTCACCTGAAATACGTGCTCTGGTTAAGGGCTTAATGATTGAAAGCTACATCGAGCCGGGCAGCCAGAAGGTAGGAGAACACTGCTACGGAAAATCCATTACCGATCCTTGTCTGGGCTGGGAAGATTCCGAACGTCTGATATATGAAATCGCTGAAAATGCATAAAATCTCATCTTAATTTAAGATCATGCCAGAAACATCTTTTACTGTTTCTGGTATTTTATTTTGCTTATTTTTCCTTTTATCCCCTGATTGTTGTTAGTATTCGTCCCATTTTTTAATTATTTTTCAATTTTCTCTTGTTTTTCCAATAAGAAATGGTAAAATATAATTGCAGTTAGTGAAATGAATCTTCATTCTGTTGGTACCTCTATAAACCTCTATGTAGTTGTTGACACGTTCATGCCGGTCTGATCCGGCCGCCTGGAAAAGGAGGTATGGGTATGCGGACCATTGAAGTCGATATCCAGCTGCGTTACCCCCCTATCCCTCTCGCACTCTTAATCAAAGTCGCTAATTCCTTTGACTGTGATATTTATATTGACTATGGCTTAACAAAGGTAAATGTCAAGGACTACGATGAGATGAAAAAAGGGGTTAACACGCAGAACCGGAATTTACAGTTTAATTTCGACGGCATTGATGAACAGGCCGCCGAAGGACGGATTGAAATGCTGTTTCAGCCATTATCCGCCAGAAAGGAACCTTCATGAATTATCATCCAAAAGAGAGTTGATATTAGCATAACGCTGATTATCAACTCTCTTTTCATTATTTCCTTAACCAAGAATTGCCGTAATGATAAAATACACAAGCACCACTGCGCCCAATACAATTCTGTAATATCCAAAGAATTTAAAATCATGCTGTCTGATATATCCCATCAGGAACTTAATAGAATAGATAGAAACCACAAAAGCCACCACCATGCCTAATATCAGATAGAATATCTGAGGACCGGTAAAATTCAATCCATATTTCACAACCTTTAAAAGGCTGGCTCCGAACATCACCGGGATTCCCAGGAAAAAGGAAAACTCTGCTGAAGCTGCCCGGGAACATCCCAGGATCATGGCTCCGAGAATAGTAGCGCCGGAACGGGAGGTGCCCGGAATCAGGGCCAGAAGCTGAAACAAGCCGATCCAAAGAGCTGTCTGGTACGAAATATCCCCCACCTTCTGCACATCAAAACTCCGGTACTGGTTCCGGTTCTCTATGATGATAAACAACACACCATAGAGGATCAGGGTAGCTGCCACCACATAGCCGTTCATCAGATACTCATCAAGGATATCATCTACCAGGACCCCGATTACTGCAGCCGGAATACAGGCTAAAATAATCTTTGACCAGAGAATCAGGGTCGCCTGATTCTGGGCCGGTTTCTTCCTGGTTGAAAAGGGGTTGAGCTTATCAAAATACAGAACCAGAACTGCCAGGATCGCCCCCAGCTGGATTACCACCAAAAACATGTTTTTAAAGGCGGTCGGCTGATTTAGGTGTATGATTTCATCCACCAGGATCATATGCCCTGTACTGCTTATGGGAAGCCACTCTGTAAAGCCCTCCACAATTCCAAGAACAATTACTTTTAAAATCTCAATGATATTCATTCCTTTTCCCCTGTCTTTTTAAATATTTTCAATCTGCCAGTCAATAGGCTTAAGCCCATTTTCCTTTAAATAAGCATTGGTTCTGCTAAAGTGTTTACATCCGAAAAATCCACGGTAAGCGGAAAGAGGGCTGGGATGAGGCGCCTCTAAAATCAGGTGCCTGGGGTTTGTGAGCATCACCTTCTTATTCTGAGCCGGACGTCCCCATAAAAGGAATACCATGGGCCGGTCCTGTTCATTTAAAATCTTTATGGCAGCATCCGTAAAGGTCTCCCATCCGATCCCCTGATGGGAATTGGCCGCATGGGCGCGCACGGTAAGCACCGTATTAAGGAGCATGACCCCCTGGTCAGCCCATTTTTTTAAATATCCATTATTAGGAATCTCACAGCCTAAATCTTCCCGCAGCTCCTGATAAATATTCACCAGGGACGGGGGAATATCCACATCAGGCTTTACGGAAAAACACAGCCCGTGGGCCTGCCCATTATTATGATAAGGATCCTGCCCTAAAATCACTACCTTTACATTGGAAAGGGGGGTGAACTGAAATGCATTAAAAATGTCGTTTGGGTCCGGAAAGACCTGGGTCATTTCATATTCATGCTTCACCTTCTGATAAAGTTCCCTGTAATATGGCTTTTTAAACTCTCCGCTTAAGGGTTCCAGCCAGTCGTTCTCAATTGCTCCCATTTTTTCTCCTTTGCATTTTCCTTGTTTTACTTTTATCCTTAAATCCTCACCGGTACTTCCATGGCCTTTAAATACCGTTTTAATTCCATGATCTCAAGCTCCTTGTAATGGAACAGGGATGCCGCCAAAGCTGCATCTACCTTTCCGTATGTCAGAGCGTGATGGAAATCCTCCATAGTGCCTGCACCGCCTGAAGCGATCACGGGCACGGAAACATTCTCTGCTATGATGCGGTTCAGCTCATCATCGTATCCGGCCTTTGTTCCGTCACAATCCATGCTGGTAAGCAGGATCTCTCCTGCTCCAAGGCAGTCTGCCTTCATGGCCCATTCCACCGCATCCAGCCCGGTATCGATCCGGCCTCCGTTCTTATATACGTTCCAGCCCCTTCCATCGATCCGCCTTCTGGCATCAATGGCAACCACCACGCATTGGCGCCCGAACTTGCCTGCTGCCTCGGAGATCAGCTGGGGGGTGTTGATGGCTGAGGAATTAATGGATATCTTATCCGCGCCTTCCCTCAAGAGCATTTTAAAATCCTCCACCGTACGGATCCCTCCGCCAACAGTAAAGGGGATAAATACCTTTTCCGCCACCCGGCGCACCATATCCACCACCGTATTCCGGTGATCAGAGGATGCGGTGATATCAAGAAATACCAGCTCATCGGCACCGGCCTTATCATAAGCCGCAGCAATCTCCACCGGATCCCCGGCATCCTTTAAATTCACGAAATTAACACCCTTTACCACTCTTCCGTCCATTACATCCAGGCATGGAATGATCCTCTTCGTAAGCATCCGGCACCTCCTTAAGTCAATTCAATAAAATTTTTCAGAATCTTTAACCCAGTATCGCCGCTTTTCTCCGGATGGAACTGGCAGGCAAAAAGATTTTCCCGTTCCACCGATGCCCCGAACCTGATTCCATAGACTGCAGATGCGGCCACATCAGATTCCCGTCCCGCCTCTAAATAATATGAATGGACAAAATACACATATGCCCCGGAATCAATCCCTTTAAAAAGTCTTGCATCAGGCTTTATATCCAGACGGTTCCAGCCCATGTGAGGAACTTTAAGCCCCGGCGTCTGCGGAAATCTTACAATCTTACCCGGAAGCAGGGAAAGTCCCCTGACCCCTTCGCACTCTCCGCTGCTTTCAAAGAAAAGCTGAAGTCCCAGGCATATCCCCAGTAAAGGCGTTCCTTTTGAAACCACCTGATGGATCACATCCACCAGCTCATACTGATGAAGCTTTTCCATGGCATCGCCAAAGGAACCAACACCCGGAAGAATCACCTTATCCGCAGAAAGGAGGATTTCCTTTTCCCTGGTTACCACCGGTTTTTCTCCCAGAGCGGTCAGGGCTTTCTCCACACTTTTTAAGTTTCCAGCATCGTAGTCGATTATCGCAATCATAGCCGTCACCTCTTTACGCCTTTTTCCAACATTTTAACACAGTAACGTGTAATGTACAACGCAAAATAAGGCTATAATTTCCGAAAGAATTCCGTAGAATTCTCTAAAACAGCGTCAGCCTTTCCCTTTACAGTTTCCGGCAGCTGGGCAAACTTCCGGTGAATCCGGTACATATGGGCCTTATTGTTTATGGACACGGTTTTCTCAAAGGGCCAGCGGATGACCGTAGGAGTCTTAAAGCCTGCCCCCAGTTCCAAAACCAGCAGCTTTTTATTAAGAGTTCCTGCCAGCCACGTGGTATATGCCTTCCACTGGGGAAGGTATCCCTCTTCTATGTAATCCTCTGCCTCTATGGTATTACCCGTAAGAGGTTCCCCGCAATGGGGACAGACATCCTGGGGAATCTCACCCGGCTCCCAGATATCTTTTGTACAGGATTTGGAACACTGCCTCCATGTCTCGTTCCCGCAGGGAGCTACCAGCCGGCCCTGTTCCAGAGGGGATCCCAGTATCTCTCCATCGGTAACTGTGGTTACAATAAAATAATCCTTGTCCTTTATGAGTCCGTTCATCTTCTCATAAAGACTTCCCATATCCGGTATTCCCTCTGCCTTCCATTCCTCTCCGATTCCGATCAAAAGCTTTTCGCAAGCTGCTATTTCCTCTAAAATCTGCTCATTCACAGTCATCTATCCACCTTCTTTCCCAAACAATACCCATTTATTATACATCAAAGGGTATTTTAAGAAAAGATGGAAATTCTGTTCTTGCGGCCTGCCATGGATATATGCTATACTAATGCAAGCATTTAGTCAGATTCAGGAATGCTTGCATACCCTCTTGATTCATATCCTCTTGATTCAATAGGAGGCAAATAATAAAAAAGGAAGTCAGCAGATTATGAATAAGTTTAAAAGGCTTTCTCCCTTTTTGGGAGGCTGCGCCGCCATTGCGGTCCTGGCACTTCTGTTGGTCGTATATACCCTGACAAAACCGGTTCCAATGGCCGGGCCAAAAAGCATTTCCATTGAAGTGGTATATGATAACGGAGTTACGGACCATTACCAGATAACTACAGAAGCGCAGTTTCTCTCAGAAGCGCTAAAATCCATACCAAACCTTCAAATCGATGGAACCACTTCCGAAGAACTTGGCCTGATGGTCACTACAATTAATGGAAAACGGGCAGACTACAAAAAGGACAGCGCTTACTGGGCTCTTCTCTGCAACGGAGAACCTTGCAATTATGGAGTGAGCCAGCAGGCCATCAAGGATGGAGAGCGCTATACCTTTCAATACACCCTGTCCTCTGAGGAAACAAAAAAATCATGAAAAACCATCCCCTGTTTACCACCAGGGAGCTGGTATTAGACGCACTGCTTTCAGCCCTTTTATTTGTCAGCCAGGTAAGTTTGTCCTGGCTTCCCAACATTGAACTGGTATCCCTGCTTCTAATTTTATACACCCTCGTATTCCGAAAACACGTATGGCTCATCCTATACGTGTTTGTTGTATTGGAAGGGTTGGTCTACGGCTTCGGCCTCTGGTGGTTTTCCTATCTGTATGTGTGGCCCATTCTCCCGGCCGCCGTATTTTTGATTTACAAAAACAAAACGCCAAAGACATTTGGCATATCCCTGGTTTCCGGAATCTTTGGAATGTTGTTTGGATTATTCTGCTCCGGGTTCTACTTCCTTGCAGGAGGCCCCGGTGCAGCCCTGACCTGGTGGGCTGCAGGAATTCCATACGATATCATCCACGGAACAGGGAATTTCTTTCTGTCCCTCATTTTGTTCCAGCCGTTGTACCGGCTGCTCACCTCGCTGAAACGAGGTCAATCTCATCAATAAAGGAGTGTATGCTTATGGAATCAGCAACCGTAAGATTAAAAAAAGGAGAAGGCCGTTCATTAAAAGCCGGCGGCCTGTGGATCTATGATAATGAAATCGATACCATCACCGGTGATTATACCAACGGTGATATGGTATCTGTAGAGGACTTTGACGGCTATTTCCTGGGCCATGGCTTCATCAATACCAATTCTAAGTTAACTGTCCGCATCATGTCCCGGAAAAAAGATACAACAATAAACGAAAGCTTCCTTGAAATGCGGGTCCGCAACGCCTGGGAATACCGCAAAGCCACTGTGGATACCTCCAGCTGCCGTCTCATCTTCGGTGAGGCCGACTTCCTTCCCGGCATCGTGGTGGACAAGTTCGACGATGTCCTTGTAGTGGAATCCCTGGCCCTTGGCATTGACCGGTTAAAGCCTGTAATTCTGGAAAAGCTGAAAAAGGTTCTGGAAGAAGACGGAATAAAAATCCGTGGTGTTTACGAGAGAAGCGACGCCAAGGTCCGCCTCCAGGAGGGCATGGAGCGCTTTAAGGGCTTCATCGGACCTTCCTTTGACACGAAAGTGGAAATCACAGAAAATGGTGTTAAATACCTGGTTGACGTCCAGGAAGGCCAGAAGACCGGATTTTTCCTTGACCAGAAATACAACCGTCTTGCCATTCAGCGCTTATGTAAGGACAAGCGGGTCTTAGACTGCTTTACTCACACCGGTTCCTTTGCTTTAAATGCCGGCATTGCCGGAGCCAGGGAGGTCCTTGGCGTGGATGCCTCTGAGCTTGGTGTCGCCCAGGCAAAAGAAAATGCTGCATTAAACGGCCTGTCTGACCGGGTAGATTTTCAGTGTGCCGATGTTTTTGAACTTCTTCCCAGGCTGGAAAAAGAAGGGGAAACCTTTGATGTGGTGATTCTGGATCCTCCTGCCTTCACCAAATCCAGGAACTCCGTGAAAAATGCGGTAAAAGGCTACCGTGAAATCAATCTTCGCGGCATGAAACTGGTCAGGGACGGCGGTTATTTAGCCACCTGCTCCTGCTCCCATTTCATGACCCCCGAACTTTTCACCAAAACCATCCGGGAGGCAGCCGCTAACGTCCACAAACGGCTCCGCCAGGTAGAATACCGGACACAGGCAGCGGATCATCCCATTCTGTGGGCAGGCGATGAAACCTCTTATTACCTGAAATTTTATATTTTTCAGGTTTGTGATGAGAAATAAACGGATTTCATCATATCTTCTATCATTCTGAATCAATCGGCCGAGGGTATCCCAAAAGTATTTTTAAATTTAACTTTTGGGATACCCTCGACCAATTACTTGCATATTGCCATCACCTTATTCCCCAATTTTGTACCTCTTATTATCATCCCTTTTTTTCCAAAAACAGCGGGCCGGCCTCCTTCATTTTTTTATAACAGGTGCCCCTTGCTGTCATTCCTGAATCAAGGGTTCGAATGGATCCAAATCATAAAAAACACCTCACAATTAATTTTTTAGTTAATTGCGAGGCAGGATTTTTGATTGTTGAATTTTATAAATCCTTTAGCTTAATGTCACTGGCTAATGGGCACTCTCTTTTGCTGCTTTTATGTTCAGACTTTTTTAATTACTCCAGATTAAGGCGCTTTGACAAGATGCGCTCCGTGCCGAAAAAGAATATTACAAGCAGAATTACGTTGTAAATAGCCGAACCAATGAAGGTCAAATGCATGACTAAGGAAATCCCCTGTACGTCAGGCATGGTATCAATCCTGTTGATGAACGCCTGAAAGGATGGTATATTTGCCATTATGATCATCAACAAGCCGTTAATAAAGCTAAAAATCATAGATATTACAATAAAAGCTACAACAGACATCATCACTCGGTACTTGTTTGCCAGATGGCCCAGTGCCATGGAAAAGTACATGTGGTAAAGCTTTACCAGCCCACCGGTGATAGCCAGAATAATCATCTCAAACACAAGTAGCGGCCAGGATGGAACCTGAGCTAACCCGCTGTTGATAACATCCAAAACCTGAGGATCGGTCAATGCTGCAAAAACCTTGGAAGTACCTGCGGTGCCCAGCACCAGTATAAAAATGGATACCATGGCCGTCAGGAAGCTGGCCAGGGACATCACAAATGCTACCGTACCCTTTGCTGCGATCAGCTGCCAGGGTTTCACCGGCAGGGTAAACATCAAATAGCCTTCATCGCACAGAAGTCCTTTATAAAACCTCTGAATGACAATGATCAGCGTCAGTACACTCATCGCAATCAGAACGCCGAAGTAGGCAATCACAGAGACCGACTGAATCAGCCCCATAAGGCCGCTGCCAAAGTTTAAGCCAGACATCAGGTTGTTATAATAGCCGTTGACCAGCGAGCCTACGCCCATAAACGCATTAAGAATGGATATGACGATAACCGCCAGATAAATTGGCGCAAGCGTGCGCACAATGGATTTAAATTCGTATTTACAAAGTTTGCCAAACATCTTACTTCCTCCTTTTCTCAGCTTCCGTACGCGAAGATTTCGCGGAACAGCTGATCCACTGACTTGCCTTCCTGTTCACGGATGTTATCCACGGTATCGTGGCGCACAACCTTGCCGTTTTGCAGGAAAATAGCCTCATCCAGCACACGCTCAATGTCAGAAATCAGGTGTGTGGACAGCATAACCGTGCCATTTTCGTTATAGTTGGTCAGAATCGTATTCAGGATGAAGTCACGTGCAGCCGGGTCAACGCCGCCGATCGGTTCGTCAAGCAGATAAAGCTGCGCCTTACGGCTCATGATGAGTGCAAGCTGCACCTTTTCTTTCGTCCCCTTAGACATGGTCTTTAGCCGGTCACTTGGCCGGATGCCAAGAGCCCCGAACATTTCCAATGCCTTTGTACGGTCAAAATCTATATAAAAATCGGCAAAAAAGTCGGTCAGGTCACAGGCCTTCATCCAGTCGGCAAAATACATGCGGTCCGGCAGGTAAGAAATAACTGTCTTGGTCTCCACGCCGGGGACATTGCCGTTTATCTCCAGCGTACCGGATGTGGGCTGCAAGAGTCCGCATAATAGCTTGATAAAGGTGGTCTTGCCTGAGCCGTTTGGACCCAGAAGGCCGACAATGCGGCCACGTCCTACCGTCAGATCAATATGGTCCAGCGCGGGCTTTGAGCCGTAAATTTTAGTCAGGCCGCGCGCAGTAATGAGTTCCTGATTCATAAATGTTCCTCCTTTTTATCCCATGCTGCAAGCAGCTGGCGGGTTTGTTCATCGGTATAGCCCAGGGCACGCATGGACGCAAGAAATTCCTCCATTCGCCCATAGGCAAGCTCCTCCCGCACACTGCGGATAAGTGATAAATCCTCTGTAACCAGCCGCCCTGCTGTGCGGCGCGTTTCCACCAGCCCCCTGCTCTCTAACTCTGCCAGCGCACGCTGCATCGTGTTGGGATTAACCCCCGCCTCGCCGGCCAGGGCCCGTACCGTTGGCACAGCCGCGCCGGAAGCATATACGCCGGATACGATGCGCAAAGTGAGCTGATCAACAAGTTGTATCCAAATCGGCCGGTCATCGGTCAGTTTCCAGATCATAATACCGCCTCCTTTTGTATTATTGTATTGTTGTACTAATCGGTTAATACAATAATACAATTATTCTGCGTATTTGTCAATAATTTTTTTAATATTGCTTTTCAAACTATTTCCAAAACTTGTTTATTGCATACTCCCTTCATGGATCAGGCTGATGACTATGTGGGCATTTAAAAAATCAAATTGGTTTTTACCGTGAATAAAAAAATGTTTGAACACCCCACACAGGGATGCTCAAACATTTTCAGTTCCTTAGTCAAGCGGATATTCGCAATCCGCGACCCTACTTGATTCGGTTAAAATCTCTGGAGCTCCTTCATCCTTTATGGATAAAAGTGAAAATAAACTCCGCCTGGGGCAACTCCTCCCCGGAGCGCGGCCATCTCGCTTACCGTGACAAGCTGGTAACCTGCCTCTGTAAGTCTGGGAATAATTTCAAGGGCAGCCGCTCCGCTCTGGGAATAAAGCTCATGCATCAGAACGATATCCCCATCCCGCACCTGGCTCATTACCGCATTTACCGTCTTACTAGCATTCCGCGTCTTCCAGTCCCGTGTATCAATGCTCCACATAATCACAGGAGCATGTACATTTGCAAGAACCGTGCCATTTTTGGCTCCTCCCGGTGTTCTTACCAGGGCAGGCTTAACGCCGCTGGCAGCTTGTACCGCGTCATTGCAAAGGTTGATCTGACTCTGGATCTGGGCTCCGCTTAATTTGGTCAGATTTTTGTGCTCATAAGTGTGATTGCCGATTTCATGCCCTTCCGCAACCATGCGCTGCAGTTCCGCCCCATAAGAGGAAACCCGGCTGCCTACCACGAAAAACGTGGCCTTTCCACCGTACTGGGCCAGACAATCCATAATCTGATTTCCCACGGGAGCAAAAGGCCCGTCATCAAAGGTCAGAGCTACCATGGGCCTTGAAGGGTCGATCTGGCGTCCTGTCTGCGCCTGCTCCTGGCTTTCCTCTGAAGCGGCTTCCTGCTGCCCCTCTGCTGCAGTTCCGGCATTTGCGTCCTGGGTTTCCACGCTGCTTTGGCTCTCACCACCAGTCCCGTCTTCCTCCTGCTTTCCCGGCTGCTCTGAAATATTTCCATCTCCATCTACCCACCTGGCTACACCAGGGCCCAGGTTTTCATCTATCCAGCCATTCCGTACTTCCGTTGCCTCCTGGCCCGACGCCGCTTCATCCGCCATGGAAGGAAACGGTGTCGCTGGTACGAACGCTGTCACAAGTGCCACGGTCATCAGGCCGAAGCCCCATTGTAATAGTTTTTTCATGCTGCATCTCTCCTTTCCCCATTTTGCCCATGCTTTTAAAGCAGGACCACCCGCTTTATTGGGTGTACAGGTATATCCGCAGGGTGTTATTACGGATACTAACCACTACTATACAGGAAACAGGAAGAAATTGGAAGAAAATTTCTAAACTTAAATAAAAAAAGTCTAATGATGCAAAAGCGCCCGGACCACTGCCTCCATGCTTTTTTCTTCTGCCTGGATTGTCAGCCCAGGCTCATGAATGTCCTCCAAATAATGGGCATCAGAATTGCTGATGATCCGGCAGCCCTCCAGATAAGGGTTGTTTTTCCTAAGTTCATGAAGCTTTTTAAGGTCTTTTACCTCCGCCGTGGCAAACTGACTGTCAGGAGGCACAAAGCCTAAGTTGGAGATCAGGCTGTTGGCGGATTTGTCAATATGAGCCGGAAACATGACGCCTCCATAAGACCGGGCCAGACCCCATAACCGGTCAAAAGAGATGTCCACACTGTTAATAAGAAGATTTGGCACTGTTCCGCATAGGACATCTTCCTTATTATATATCTGCTGCTTTCCAAATATTTCCTCATTATTGGGAAATGCCATCAGCCGTTCATAGACGAACGCATCAAACTCCATGGCCTTTTCAAGATCAGAAAACAGACATACCGCATGTACCTCCTCCGATGTACAGACCTCCATACCCGGCAGGGCAACAATCCCGTATTCCTTTGCAAAATGCAGTACAGCCGGACAATTTTTGCAAGAATTGTGATCCGTCACCGCGATCACGTCAAGTCCTTTTAAGGCGGCCATTCCCACAATATTTGCCGGTGTCATATCATCATCCCCGCACGGTGATAAGCAAGAATGAATATGAAGATCATAGGTTAAGTTCATCATGAGGCAGCCTTTGATAGATCAGCAGGGCAGCCTCAAAGATGGGCAGCTCTGTTTTTAAAACCGTGATCTCCTGGTCTGCCGCCTTTTTTACAGCCGCTTCGTCAAGAGCAGTTCCCTCTGCCATGATCACGCAGGCGGCGTCGGCAAGGGAGGCTACTGCAAGGGTGTTTATGTTTCCCATCACCGTTACCCATGCGCACCCCTCTTCTGCTCTTCCCATTGCAATGCTTAATAAATCACAGCAAAACGGCTTTTTTATCTCACGGTCAAGCTCTTCTCCTGCATTTATCACTTCAAATAAATTGCTGTCAATCAATTCTTTTACCGTCATTTCGTTTTCTCCCCTCTTTTCTGTCAAGCTGAGTCATTTCATCAGAAATTCTCTCAATGTACTTTGTCATGACTTTGAATTTCTCATAACTGTCCCTGTCGCCTTCCACGATACCGGCCGCCAGTCTGGAAACCTCCTCCGACAGCTTATGCACATTGTCCCTGAGGAAATAGACGCAGTCCGATTCCACTGCCTCTCCCCGCACGATGTCCTCAGCAAGGGCCTTGCAGGTGGGCGCCCCACAGGAGCCGCAGTCTAAGCCGGGAAGCTTCTTTAAAAGTCTTTCCACCTGGTTAAGCCGTGCAAAGCTTTCCATCATGGTCTCACCTAAATTAAACACCGGTTCATATTGAACCGCCTTGGTCCACTTCACCAGTTCCTCTGCCTCTGCATGCATATGGTTTCTTGCCACAGGCATGTACTTCCGGAGCCGTTTCAGCTTTACCTCTGCTACATACGGGTTTTCCACCGTGAGCACACCGCCCACGCAGCCGCCGTTGCAGGCGCTCAGCTCCACAAATTTCAGATTCGTAAATTTCTGGTCCTCCATATCCTCAAGGACCCGGATAACATTTTCAATGCCGTCTGCTGCCAGGTAATCTTCAGTAAACAGGCCGCTTGCCTCTCCGCCGCTGCGCCCCCAGCTGACTCCGATTTTACCTGAGGTCCCGATCTCCGGCGGATCATCTCCCACCGCCTTCATGCAGGGCAAAAGCTGGGGATATAAATCCTTTATGGCAAATACCTTATCCACCTCACTGTGCTCCGTACCCAGAGGGGACTTTACATAGGTGACCTTGGAGGGACAGGGGGAAATGAAAATGATTCCGATCTTATCCCTTTCAAGTCCGGTTTTTTCCATGGCTTTCCTGGCCGCAAGAATGGCAGCCACCTCCACCGGAGGAATTAAGGGCAGCAGATTTGGAATCAGGTTTGGAAACCGGACCCGGATGAGCCTCACCACAGAAGGGCAGGCGGTGCTGATGGCCGGAAGTTTGTCCGGATTTTCACTTAAATACTCCCTGGTTGCCTCGCTTACCAGCTCCGCCGCGGCACTTACTTCAAATACATCATCAAATCCCATCATGAGAAGGGCATTTAAGACAATATTCACATCATCCAGATTATTAAACTGGCTGTACAGGGATGGCGGCGGCAATGCTACCGTATATTCATACTGTTTCATAGCCTCCAGCTTGTCATATGTGGCATGTTTTGCATGGTGAGGACATACCCTGATGCACTCGCCGCAGTCAATGCAGAATTTACTGTTGATCTGTGCCTTCCCGTTTCTCACCCTGATGGCCTGGGTAGGGCACCGCTTGATGCAGTTGATGCACCCCATGCAAAGCTCCTCGTCAAGCCTTACGGAATGATAAAATTTATCCACCTTTTTACCTCGTTTCCATGTTATCGCCCACGCCCTCTGGCGGCGCTTCTTTAAAAGAAGAAGGTTCTCATATATACACCACCATACAAATGGTCGTTCCTTTTCCGATTACCGTATCGATCTCCATCTCATCCGAATACTTTTTCATATTCGGAAGCCCCATTCCGGCTCCAAAGCCCAGGGAACGCACCGCGTCCGGCGCAGTGGAATATCCTGCCTGCATGGCTAAACCGATATCCGGTATTCCGGGGCCCACATCAGCCAGGATCATCTCGATCCGGTCCGGAGTTATGTTAACGGTTATTTCTCCTCCATGCGCGTGGATTACCATGTTGATCTCCCCTTCATACATGGCAATGGCCACCTTGCGCACAGCTTCCGGGGTGACCCCCATCTTTTTCAGCTTACTCTTTACATCACTGCTGGCTTCTCCCGCCCTTGTAAAATCATCAGGAGAAATCCTGTAGTGAAACGTTATCATATCCGTCATGAAACAGCACCTCCATGGAGCCCTGCCTCATAAAGCATGCCACAGGCCGAGAACATGCGGTGCCCGGTAGACAGAATAATGAGACCCCGCTCCTCCGCCATCAAAAGCATTGACTCATCCGGCATCTTGCCTCTGACAAACACGATACAGACAATGTCAAGCATCTCCGCCGTACGGATCACCTGGGGATTGCAAAGTCCCGTAAGAAGAACTGAATGATCCTTGGAAAACGCCAGAACATCGCTCATCATATCAGATCCGCAGGCACTCCGGACCTCCTCATCCAGATGGTCCTCTCCTGCCAGCACCCGGGCACCAAGTATATCTCTCACATCTTTTACTGTCATATTAACGCTCCCCTTTCCTTCATTCACTCAATTCACGCAATTCATATCATTTTTGATCATTATATCATAAATAGCACGTCAGGTATAGAAATATTACACGGAAGGATTGTTATTTTTTTGTCGAATATTGATTAAACTATAGATTTTTTCTCAATAACATGGTAAAATATCAGATACATTGCATAAGCAACATTTAAGGAGGTTATCAAATGGCTTGTAAAAAACAAGGCGTCCAGTTTAATGGGACAAAGGAGCAGGAAGCTGCTTTAAAAGAAGCAATCGCCCTGCTAAGAGACACAAAGGGATCTCTCATGCCTATCATGCAAAAGGCACAGGAGATTTATGGCTATCTTCCAATTGAAGTCCAGACCATAATTTCTGATGAAACGGGCATACCGCTTGAGAAAATTTATGGTGTTGCAACATTCTATGCCCAGTTCGCACTTCAGCCAAAGGGCAAGTACCAGATATCCGTCTGTCTTGGAACTGCATGTTATGTAAAGGGTTCCGGAGACATCTTCCATAAGATTGAAGAAATCCTTGGAATTACCAACGGTGAATGCACACCGGATGGAAAGTACTCCCTTGATTCCTGCCGCTGTGTAGGTGCCTGCGGCCTGGCTCCCGTCATGATGGTGAACGGAGAGGTCTACGGCAGGCTGACCGCTGACGATGTTCCTGATATTCTTGCTAAGTACGAATAAAAATTACGCTTATGATGACAGAGATTTCTTTAAATATTCTGGATGTGGCGGAAAACTCCACACGGGCAGGGGCTGCCCTGGTTACCATTCTTGTATCCGTTGATTCTGCGGCAGATAAGCTGATTGCCACCATTAAAGACAACGGCTGCGGCATGACAAAGGAACAGGTACATCAGGTGACCGATCCCTTTTTTACCACCAGAAAAACCAGAAAGGTGGGCCTTGGCATTCCGTTTTTCAAATATGCGGCGGAAAGCACAGGCGGAAGTTTTTCCATTGAGTCAGAGCCGGGAACCGGAACAGTGGTAACCGCTGTTTTTGGACTATCCCATATCGACCGCATGCCCCTTGGTGATATAAACAGTACCATTGAAACCCTTATCACCTGTCATCCGGACACAGACTTTCTCTATATCTATCGTTACAACCAAGCGTCATTTGAGCTGGATACCAGAAACTTCCGCGAGATTTTAGGAGATATCCCCTTTGATACCCCAGAAGTATCGGTTTACATAAAGGAATATCTCAGTGAAAACAAATTGGAAACAGACGGAGGCGCGGCCATTTAGGCCCGTCGGATCAAAGTTGAATTGGAGGAATAACATGAAGACTCTTGAAGAATTAAAAGCAATTCGAGAAAAGATGCAGGGTCAGGTCAGCATGCGCGGTGAAGACCACGGACGCACACGCATTCTGGTGGGCATGGCTACATGCGGAATTGCCAGCGGTGCAAGACCTGTTCTTAATACATTGTCAAACCTGGTTCAGGAAAACCAGATGACAGACCGTTTTTCCGTTACCCAGACCGGATGCATCGGCTTATGCCAGTATGAACCCATCGTTGAGATTCTGGAACCTGGAAAAGAAAAAGTTACTTATATCAAGATGACCCCTGAAAAAGCAGAAGAAGTTTATAAAGAGCATTTACTGGGTGGCCATATTGTTCAAAACTACACGTTGGCTTCAGCTGACATCAAATAAGGAGGAAACAGGATGTATCGTTCACATGTATTAGTTTGCGGCGGCACAGGGTGTACTTCCTCCGGAAGCCAGCAGATTATGGTTAAATTAAGAGATGAGTTAAAGAAACAGGAATTGGATCAGGAAGTATCCGTTGTACAGACCGGCTGCCACGGCCTTTGCGCTTTAGGCCCGATCATGATCATTTATCCGGATGCCACCTTCTATGCAATGGTAAAAGAAGATGATATTGCAGAAATCGTATCCGAGCACTTATTAAAAGGACGTCCGGTGGAAAGACTTCTTTATGATGAGACAGTGACTCCGGCCGGCATTAAGGCTTTAAGCGATACGGACTTCTATAAGAAGCAGCACAGAATTGCTCTGCGCAACTGCGGTGTCATCAACCCGGAAGAAATCGAAGAATACATTGGTACCGGCGGATATCAGGCCCTTGGTAAGGTTCTTACCGAGATGGCTCCGGACGAAGTGATCCAGACTCTCTTAGACAGTGGATTAAGAGGGCGGGGCGGCGCAGGTTTCCCTACCGGCCTCAAATGGAAGCTGGCCAGTCAAAACGATGCGGACCAGAAGTATGTCTGTTGTAACGCAGACGAGGGTGATCCAGGCGCATTTATGGACCGTTCCGTATTAGAGGGTGATCCTCATGCCCTATTGGAGGCTATGACCATTGCCGGCTACGCAATCGGAGCTTCCCAGGGTTACATTTACGTGCGTGCAGAGTATCCGATCGCCGTACAGCGTTTAAAAATTGCCATTGACCAGGCCAGAGAGATGGAGCTTTTAGGCGACGATATCTTTGGATCAGGCTTCTCCTTTAATATTGACCTTCGTTTAGGTGCCGGTGCATTCGTATGCGGCGAAGAAACCGCCCTTATGGTTTCCATCGAAGGCAACCGCGGAGAGCCAAGGCCACGTCCTCCGTTCCCAGCGCAGAAAGGTTTATTCGGCAAGCCAACCATCTTAAATAATGTTGAAACTTATGCAAATATTCCGCAGATCATATTAAACGGAGCAGAATGGTTTGCTTCCATGGGTACTGAGAAATCCAAGGGAACAAAGGTATTCGCTTTAGGCGGAAAGATCCATAACACCGGACTGGTAGAAGTTCCTATGGGAACTACTCTCCGTGAGATCATCGAAGAAATCGGCGGCGGCATTCCAAACGGCAAAAAGTTCAAGGCTGCCCAGACCGGCGGACCATCCGGCGGCTGTATCCCAATGGAACATTACGATATTCCTATTGATTACGACAACCTGATATCAATCGGCTCCATGATGGGTTCCGGCGGTCTGATCGTAATGGATGAAACCGACTGTATGGTTGATATCGCAAAATTCTTCCTGGAATTCACCGTAGAAGAATCCTGCGGAAAATGTACGCCATGCCGTATCGGTACAAAGCGAATGCTGGAAATCCTCGAAAAGATCACCAAGGGACAGGCCAAACTGGAAGATTTAGACCGTCTGGAAGAGTTGTGCTACTATATAAAAGAAAACTCTGCCTGCGGACTGGGCCAGACAGCGCCAAACCCGGTTCTGTCAACCCTTAAGTTCTTCCGCGACGAATATAATGCCCATATTATCGGCAAGACATGTCCGGCTGGTGTGTGCAAGGCGCTTCTCTCCTACCATATTGATGCTGAGAAATGTAAGGGCTGTACCCTTTGTGCCAGAAACTGTCCGGTTAACGCCATCTCCGGTTCCGTTAAGAACCCACATGTCATTGATCCTGAGAAGTGCATCAAGTGCGGCGTATGTATGGAGAAATGTAAGTTTGACGCTGTCTACAAGAAATAATGGAGGGAAATTGGATCATGGAGAATATCACAATAAAAATCAATGGCATGGACGTAAGCGCTCCGGCAGGCTCCACCATCCTGGAAGCTGCCAGACTGGCCCATGTTGAGATACCGACTTTATGCTTTTTAAAAGATATGAATGAAATCGCTGCCTGCCGTATCTGTACCGTTGAGATCAATGGCGGCAGACTGGCTGCTTCCTGCGTATACCCTATCAATCCAGGAATGGAAGTATGGACCAATACGCCCAAGCTGCGTGATTACAGAAAGAAAACGCTTCAGCTGATCCTTTCCAATCACGACCGTTCCTGTTTATCCTGTGTCCGCAGCGGAAACTGCGAGTTACAGACCTTATGTAAGGAATTGGGCGTTGAAGTGGATGATTATTACGATGGAGCAAAAACTTCTACTACTCCTGATGAAAGTGCAGCCCATATGGTACGTGACAACAGCAAATGTATCCTGTGCCGCCGCTGTTCCGCTATCTGTGAAAAGGTTCAGGGAATCGGCGTGATCGGACCTAATGAGCGTGGATTTGCTACTGTTATCGGCTCCGCCTTTGAAAAGGGACTTGGGGAAACAAGCTGTGTATCCTGCGGGCAGTGTATCGCAGTATGTCCTACCGGCGCTCTCTATGAGAAGAGCAGCATTGACGAAGTGGCTGCTGCCATTGCAGACCCGTCAAAGCATGTGATCGTCCAGACCGCTCCTGCCGTACGTGCAGGCCTGGGAGAAGAATTCGGTTATCCCATCGGAACCAATGTGGAAGGCAAGATGGCGGCCGCGTTAAGAAGACTGGGCTTTAACAAGGTATTTGATACCAACTTCAGTGCCGATTTGACCATTATGGAAGAAGCACATGAATTCATTGAACGCGTGCAAAACGGCGGCGTTCTTCCGATGATCACCTCCTGTTCTCCAGGATGGATCAAATACTGCGAGCACTACTTCCCGGATATGACAGAGAATTTATCCTCCTGCAAATCCCCGCAGCAGATGTTCGGTGCCATCGCCAAATCCTATTATGCGGAAAAGATGGGTCTGAAGCCGGAGGATATTGTATCCGTCAGCGTGATGCCATGTACTGCTAAGAAATTCGAGATCGGAAGAGATGACCAGGATGCCAACGGCGCTCCTGACGTAGATTATTCCATGACCACCAGAGAACTGGCCAGAATGATCAAGCAGTCCGGAATCCGGTTTACAGAACTTCCGGACGAAGATTTTGACACACCGTTAGGGCTTGGTACCGGTGCAGCCGTTATCTTTGGAGCCACCGGCGGCGTTATGGAAGCAGCCTTAAGAACCGCTGTAGAAAGCCTGACCGGCGAAGAGCTTGAAAGACCTGACTTCACCGATGTCCGGGGAACAGAGGGAATTAAGGAGGCCACGTACCGTGTAGGCGATATGGATGTCAATGTTGCAGTTGCTTCCGGCCTGGGCAATGCAAGAGAACTCCTTAACCGGGTAAAATCCGGAGAGGCAAACTATCACTTCATCGAGATCATGGGATGCCCCGGCGGATGTGTAAACGGAGGCGGCCAGCCCCAGCAGCCTGGCTATGTACGTAATACAACCGACATCCGCAGCCTGCGCGCCAAGGTTCTTTATGATGAAGATGCTGCCAAGACCATTCGTAAATCTCACGAAAACCCTGCAATCAAGGAACTTTATGAAACCTACCTTGGAGAGCCGGGAAGTGAGAAGGCTCATCACCTGCTTCACACGACCTACGTTAAGAGGAAAATAAACGAAGTTTAACTTAAAAAAACACCCTTTATAATTAGAAATCCTCCAATAAGGATGTTTACGAAAATCATAGTTGTTTAGTTCATGGCCAAACGATTACCGATGAATTGTAAATAATCTTTGTTGGAGGATTTGCTTTATGGAAAAGTTTGAATTTGAATATACAAAAATTAACGGTCTGCTTTATCAAACATTAAAATTGACGGGAAAGCCGAGTTTGCAACTTGAGGAAATATGGACTGCTCCGTCTGAGCTTTCTGCATGAACAAAGACCGTAGATGTATCGGGAACTGATTCTGACCGGAAAACTGGCAGAGCATTGTTAGATTATAAGATTTAAAATAAAATTATGTACATAAGAAACATGAAAGTAAAGAAATGAAACTTTATCAATTTTGAACTAAAATTTTTGATTGCTAAGGTGGTAGAAAAATGAAACTTACATCGAAACAACCAGTCCTTATTTCTGCAATTGCAATTCTCATTCTTCAGGCGGCAGGATTATTGTTCCAATTCAGTGGAATGGGCGGCTTTCTCTATTCCGTGATCGGGAGCATCCTGATTCTGGCTGCCGTCTCCGCCCTGTTTAGAAAAACCGGCGGGGAATCCCGCCCCGTCCAGCAGAACGACCTGGGGGAACGGCTTTTTCAGATCGCGGAAACCATGGGCTTTGACTCACAGCAGCTGATCTGGCTTTCCAACGACAACATGAAAACCTTTGAAAAGGTTGCAAAGTTTTCTTATGAGATTGAAAAGCTCAGCGAACAAAATGCAGCCAGTTCGGAAGAAATCAATGCTGGCATCAACGAGCTGGTCGGAGCATGTACCAATTTGAATTCCGGGATTATAAAAATCGAGGATCATTCCAAAACCTCCATTGAAATGCTGGACAAAAATGAGCAGACTCTCCAAAGCATCGGGAGTTTCATCCTCGATCTTACGACAGTCATCAAGGCCGCTTCCGACAGCAACCTGGCGCTTAAAGAATCCTCTGCGAAAATCAATGAAATTGTGGACTCTATCCGAACAATATCAAGCCAGACCAATCTTCTTGCACTGAATGCTTCCATAGAGGCCGCCCGGGCCGGAGAGGCTGGCAGGGGCTTTGCCGTTGTTGCCGGGGAAATCCGGCGGCTCGCCATGCAGACCAACGACGCGATCTCCGTCATTGAAGGCGTGGTCAAAAATATTGTGGATAAAATACAGACATCCAACACAGCCATGACCGAAATCGGCGACAAGATGAAAAATGTGGACAACATTGTCACAGAATCCTCTCAGATCATTCAGGAAATCAACTCGATCCTTAAGGATGTTCAGAAGGCGATTTCCGGTCTTACCCAGGAGTCGATGATTCAGAAGAATACGGCGGCTGAGATTGAAAACGCAGTGGAGAATGTGGCAGAGGCGGTACAAAAAACCCACCATGTTTCCAGCTCCGCCATTGATATGGTAAATGTCCAGCAGAAGAAAAACGAAACCATTCTTTCCTTCTGCAACAAAATCGGGGAAACTGCAGAAATACTGCAGCAGGGTGCCATGGCTTTCAAAAAGCCGGACGAAATTATCTTCGGTGTCAATCCCTTTATCGAGCCTGAACGTATCCGGAAAACCTATGTGCCCATCCTTGAGCAGGTATGTGCCAGCGTAGGGCTGAAATGCCGCCCCTTAATCGTCAGAAGCTATGATGCCCTCAGTGAAAGCGTGGAAAAGAGCATCATTGACGTGGGCTGGTTTTCTCCGTTCGCGTATGTAAGCGCCCATGAAAAATGTGGGGCGAATGTGCTCGTTACACCAAAGGTCCAGGGCCGCTGCTCCTACCACGGCTACATTGTGGCCCGCAAGGACGGCAGGGTACATACCCTCAATGACTTAAAAGGAAAGACCTTTGCCTACGTCGATAAAAAAAGCGCGTCAGGGTATCTGTACGCCCGGGATATGATGAAGCAAAACCATATGGATCCGGACACTATTTTTGAAAAGGTCGTCTTTTTGGGCAACCACAATAATGTTGTCAACGCCATTCTGGCCGGAGAAGTGGACGCAGGCGCTACCTATGACGAGGTTTACAATCAGGCACATGCAGACGGGCTTTTCACGGATGAGCTGATCATTGTTGCCCGTACGGAGGAAATTCCCAAAGATGCCCTGGCTGTCAGAAAAGACATGCCCTCGATGCTCATGGAAAAGCTCCGCAGTGCCTTTGTGGATTTCAGCAATCACAGCGGGATTGATACGACTGTTCAGGGCTTTGTCAGGAATGAAGATAAAGCGTACGATATTATCAGACGGTTAAACAACTAATTTTGAATACATAATTTTTCCATTTTAATCCATCAGTAAAGAATTAATCCCAGCGTGAATGGATTATGTGAAAATCACCATACTAAGACTGGAGGTGATGAGACATGAGCCCAAAAGAATTAAATTATATTGAAGATGCTCTTGGTCATGAAAAATTTTTAAAAACCCAGTGCCAGGAAGCAACACAGAATCTGCAGGATCCTGAATTAAAAGCTTGTGCACAACAGCTTTTACAGAAGCACCAGCAGATTTTTGACAGCTTCTATAACTTAGTGTAAGGAGGAATCACATATGGATGACAAGCTTATTATGGAGAATCTGCTCCACACCGCAAAAGGGGTGTGTGACTTATACCTGCATGGAACCATCGAATCTCCTACCATGAACGTGCATCAGACCTTTGATACCGCATTAAACGACAGCCTGTGCATGCAGAGCGATATCTACAAAAAAATGACTGCAAAGGGATGGTATACCACAGATCAGGCAGAACAGCAGAAACTTTCCAAAGTCAAGAACCAGTTCGCAGGAATGTAAAATAAAAAAGCTATGGGTGTTCCCGTAAAAGGGGCAGCCATAGCTTTTTTTATTAATGTCTGTGCATCGGTACTTCCTGAAGGCCCTGGTTTCGTAAGTTCTCATGAACTTCCCTTCCGTCTGCCTGCTTGATCAGCAGATCGCGGGCTTTCTTTGCTTCATTCTCGCTCTTATGCCTGCTTGGGCCGCCTACACAGCCTCCCACGCATGCCATTCCTTCTATAAAGTCTCCAGGAAGCCTGCCAATCTTAAGGAGCATCAGAGCCTTTTTACACTCAGCTGCTCCATTGCATTTAAGGACTTCAATCTCCGTACTTTCTCCCGATTCCTTTAAGCATTCCAGAACAGCTGCAGTCACACCGCCGCCATTTCCAAAACGCTTACCAAATACGGATCCTGCCTGATAAGTATTTTCTTCCGGCTCAAGTTCCACGCCCTTTGCTGCCATCATTGCCTGAATCTCTCCCAGGGTCAGGGCATAATCTGCATTGTCCTTAATATTCAAATCCAAAGTCTCGCTCTTCTTTGCAATACATGGTCCAATGAAAACAGTAATCGTCTCCGGGTCTTTTTCCTTCAACATTCTGGATACGGCGCACATTGGAGATACGGTGGTGGACATATTCTCAAGGAGCATAGGATAATGCTGTTTGATCATGTTTACAAAGGCCGGACAGCAGGAGGTAGTCATCTTCCTGCCTTCCTTATAAGCCTCCGCCCATTCTTCCGCTTCTGCTGCAGCGGTTAAATCGCCGCCCAGAGCAACCTCAATCATATCCTGAAAACCGATTTTCTTTAAGGCCGTTCTCCAGCTTGCCATGGTGATTTCCGGGCCGAACTGGCCTTCCGTCGCCGGAGCGACCATGGCAACCACCCGTTTCCCTGCATTAATAAGGTTAATGACATCCACAAGGAATGTCTTGGAATCAATGGCTCCAAAGGGGCAGCCGTGAATGCAGGCACCGCACTGGATGCATTTACTCTCATCAATGACTACAATGCCGTTTTCATCCATGGTGATGGCATCCACAGGGCAGCTCTTTTTACATGGACGGGTCAGGTCCGCAATGGCGTTATAAGGACATGCCTGAGAACATTTTCCGCATTCCCTGCATTTATCAGGATCAATATAGGCACGGTCATGTCCCATGCTGATGGCATCAAAATTACAGGAACCCTGGCACGCCTTGCCCATACACAGCTGGCAGTTATCGGTTACCACATACCGGGTAATGGGACAGTCTTCGCAGGCAGAGCTGATTACCTGGACTATGTTTTTCGTATCCCTTCCGCTGGGACATAGGCCTTCCACCAGGCGGATTCTCTCTCTGATAATTTCCCGTTCCCTGTAAATGCAGCAGCGGAACTGGGCCTTGGGGCCTTGAATGATCTTATAAGGAATCTCATTCCTTTCTGCCTCCAGCTTCCCTTCCCATGCAAGCTTCGCCACTTCATTTAAAACCTGATGCTTTATGCGAAGTAATGTTGCATCATTTGTTGCCATATTTTTCCTCCTTGTAACTTCCACATCTTGTGGCTGTATCAATGTCTATTCCAAATCAATAATAGGTTACTATAACCCTTTTCCCCATTTCTTCCACTACATGCTTTAACTGCTCCACAAGATTCTGGCGTATCCCCAAATCAAAGGGCAGGCCAGGGTTCTGGTAAGCGCTGTTAATGGCCATTCCTACGTATAAATTAAGCTCCGTACAATCCTCAATGATCATCTTCGCTACCATGGAAGCGCCGTTTGGCTTATCCAGTTCCAGGAAAAACTCCTCTGTAACGGATTCATTCTCCACATAACGCCTTAAAAGCTTTAAAACTTTGTTTAAAGTCAAAACACCTTCCGTAACCAGTTCAATTCCATCGATATAAGCGATGGGTGGAATTTCCGGGTCATCATAATCCAGGGAAACTGACAGCTTCCTTTCGGTTACCCTGGAAACAATATTTGCACTGGTCCCTCCGCAGACAACTTTCTTGGCAGTTTCATCTCCTGACATAAAATCATTCACCATACTGCAGTCATCCTCCGGCTTCTTTGGAGGGCCTGTCATCAAATGCACCGGCTTGCGGTCAATGATCCTCATGACAGCAACCGTAGTATCATCGCCAGGCCGGTACTGATACAGTTCATCACAGGCACGGCTCAAAACAGAAGCAAGACGGGCTGCGGATATGGTCAGACGGTACTGCTTCACAGCATAGGAAGCAACATCCTCCCACAGCCAGCCAAAGTTCAGAAGCTTCCCAACTCCTGCATGAATGGTCCCATCGCTCATCAGGACCAGCGCATCACCTTTTTTCACCCTAAAACGGTATTCATTGATCCTTTTATCACGGATAATCCTGACGTTTTGAGGTATGGAAACCAGGTTTCCGTCCCTGATAAAGATGCAGCCGGGATTATCAAATTCTACCAGATAGGCTTCGCCGTCATGAAATACCTGAAGGATGCTGAAGGTCGAATAGGCCACCTGGCGCACCTGGCATACCGGAAGAGTTTCTACAATGGTTTCCACACACTCATCCAGGGTCGCACCATTTAAGAACATGGTTCCAAGAATCTTGGAGGTCATGGTCGCTAAAATGTTGGCCTTTACCCCGCTGCCCATGCCGTCAGCGAGAATCATGATATTGGAATCCTCGGTCTGCAAAAGCTCTACCTTATCACCGCACAATACTTCCTTGAATTTATTCAGGCTCGTGTATGCAACATCAACGGTAACTCCCATCACTTGACCTCACTTTCACTTCCCTCATCCAATAAGGATCTGCAAAGCTTTGTTAAGGTAGTTTTGGTCTCCGCAGTGGTTTCCCCTAAAAGACCTGCAATTTCCTGGGCCACCATCATCTGCTTGTGAATGACCTTCTGTGCCAGTTCAATGGTCTCCAGCTTCTTTTCGTATTCCTGCCTTGCCTGTTCTTCCTCTTTGGTGATATCTATGAAGGTGGCTAATACCACATCTTCTTTTTCGATGTATATAATATTCTGAAGAGTAGAAATACGGTATTCCCCGTAAGTCACCTTTTTTCCATGGATCTTCTGATGGGTATTATAAACCCACTGAAAATCAGAAGGATCAATAAACTCATATAAATACATGGTTAAGGCTTCCTGCCTGGTCTTTCCAAAATACTTTTCCCCCACTGCAGAATACTCTAATATCTTCATATCTTTATCCACAATCAGAACAATGTTGGGAGAGGTCTGCATCACCAGATTGGATAAGGACTCTGACTTTTCATGCATAAAGGGAATGCACATATTAAGCTCCGCCTTTTTCTGGAAAACTGCTATAGCCTTTTCCCGGCAGGTGGAATATCCGCAGGCACCGCAGTTTAACTCATCCTCAGGCCTGGTCTTTCCGGTCATTTTTAATATCTCCTGGATCTGGACTTCCGTTGGCATGACATCTCTTGGCGCCCGGTCCATAAACAACTTCCTGAAGGAAATACGTTCCAGGACAGGGTTCAACTCCTCAATCGGCACCGGTTCCTTTTCAATGGCATCCTCCATATCAAGCTTGATCTTGAATCTGGATACGCTCTCATCATCCACGGTTGGCCCCTTTATGCAGCCGCCGGAGCACATATTCATCTCAATAAAGCAGCCTTTAATTCCTCCCCGCAGCATGCTTTCGCATAGATCCATGCAGTTAAGGCTGCCATGGACATAAAACTTCCGGTATCCATCCCGTCCCTCTTCCGTGGCAAGAACAGAATTCACCACTCCATTGGTAACCGGATAAAGGCGGTTGACTCTGGGATCCCTGGTAAACGGGACATCCTCGCAGTCTTCAATGGTAATTTCCTCTTCGGAAAGCCATCTGGAAATATCATTGAAATTCAGGACAGCATCAATATAGCCATCATGGCGGGGGTCTCCTGCTTCCTTTTTCTTTGCTATGCACGGTCCAAGGAAAACCACCTTTACCTCAGATCCCAATTCTTCTTTTATCATCTTTCCATGGGCAATCATAGGAGATACCACAGGAGCCATATATGGAATCAGCTGAGGATAATAAATTTCAATTAAATCGTTGACGCTTGGACAGCAGGTGGTGATGATATTCTCCATCTCCCCCTCTTCCAAAAGCCTTGCATATTCCGCTGTTACAACAGCCGCTCCCTCCGAAGTTTCCCGGACATCCTCAAATCCCAGCTTCCGAAGCGCTCCGTTTACCTGGCCGATGGTCTTATAGCTTAACAAGCCCATATAAGACGGGGCCAGGGAAATGACCGTCCGGAGCCCTGCGTCAATAAAGCCCTTTACCAGTTCTAAATCACTTACCAGGGTTTTAGCCGACTGGGGACAGACCTGCATGCATTTTCCGCATAAAATGCACTTATCCGGCATGATTTCAGCCCGCTCATCCCGAATCATGACTGCCTTGACTTCGCAGTTACGAATACATTTATAACAGTGCTTGCATTTAGTAGCCTTGAAATCAATGATTCCCATGATTACAGCCTCCCCATGATTTCTTTGTCAAAAAACTCCTTTGTATCTTCTGGTTTTAAAGAGTATAATTGACCCTCCACGGTCACACAGACGCCATTTACGCAGTCACCGCAGCAAAAGGAACCATTTAAGTCCACCTTATCCTCCAGGCGGTTCTCTTTCACAAGGGTCTGCAGCTGGGCGATAATGTCTCTGGAACCCTTTAAATGGCATGCGCTCCCTATACAAATTGTTACTCTCATGAATATTCTCCCTCCAATTAAATACCTTGTATTTGATTGCCCTTTTTAAATATTATCGCATATCGTTATATTTTTATCAATAATTTTTTATCGGTTTCCTGTTCTTTTTCAAATACAGGAAATAATTGTCTCCGCTATCTCCTGCTTCTTTACGTCAATCAGCCCATATGTATGAAACCCCGGCTTTAAAAGCCGCCGGAAGGCTGACAAAGGCAAGAGTCATGGAAGGATTCATACTATCCCCGGTTCCAAGACTTCTTGCCTGTGCCTTTCGTTCTTATTTGCCCGCGATTTTTGTAATAGAAGCTGTAATCAGCCGTTTAAACAAAGGTGCAACCCGGTCTGCTGTCTCCTGTACCTCTCCATGGCTTAAAGGCTGATCCGTAATGCCGCAGGCCATATTGGTGATGCAGGAAATACCGCAAACCTTCATTCCCATGTGGTTTGCAGCTACCGCTTCACAGGCTGTGCTCATTCCAACCGCATCAGCTCCCAGAATGCGGCACATCTGTACCTCTGCCGGAGACTCATAAGCCGGACCGGAAAGCTGCATGTAAATACCCTCCCTAAGACTGATCTCTTCTTCTCCTGCTGCCTCTCTGATGGTCTGCTGCAGCTCTTTACTGTAAACATCACTCATGTCCGGGAATCTGGGTCCCAGTTCTTCTAAATTAGCCCCAATTAACGGAGATGGAACAAAGCTTGCAATATGATCCCTTAAGAGCATGAAATCGCCTGGCTTAAAGTCCTTATTAACACCGCCGCAGGCATTGGTCAGAAACAGGACCTTTGCTCCCAAAAGACCCATCAGTCTTGCCGGAAGCACTACATCCGTCATTGGGTACCCCTCATAGAAATGCACCCGTCCCTGCATGATGACAACCGGAACCTCGTTTACATATCCAAATACAAACCTTCCTTTATGTCCTGCCACCGTTGATACCGGAAATCCTTCAATGTCCTTATAATCAATGGATGCCTCCACCTTTATCTCCTCTGCATATTCCCCAAGGCCAGACCCCAGGATCAGAGCTATTTCCGGGACAAAGTCAGTCTTCTCCCGTACACTTTCCAAACAATTTTTAAGCTTTGCATATACTTCATTCATATACCTTTTCTCCTTTCATTGTTACCGTCCACACTTTTTAGACATGCAGGGATACCCGCAGGGTGTTTCACACTCCTGTCAAACTTGATAGACATAGGTATATACAGTATACCACATCTCCCCATATTTCTGTATCAATATTTTGACAAATATGGGGGAATAATGATATACTGAAGGTGTTCGTACTAACCCGGAAGGATCCCTGACGGCGAAGGCGAGGAGAATACGTAAACCGGAAATCCCATGCCTGTTGGTGTGGGATTTTTTCCATAATCGTAAAGAAAAAAACATGACAGGTACGGACAGAAAGTGAGGATCATTATGAAAAAAGTATTATCAGTTTTAACGGCGTTTGCCGTAACGGCTGCCCTTCTCTCCGGCTGTGCAAAGGGCGGCACCGAAAATACCCAGACAACCTCTGCCTCAGAAAAGGAAACTACCTCTGAGACAGCAGAAGAAACGTCTGAGGCCCAAAAACCTGCCGACAGCTATACCTTAAAAATAGGTTCCCTGAAAGGGCCTACCTCCATGGGTCTTGTAAAGCTGATGGACCAGTCCGAAAAAGGCGATGCAAAAGGCTCCTATGATTTTACCATGGTGACTGCTGCCGACGAACTCCTTGGAAAAATTGTAAACAAGGAATTGGATGTGGCACTTGTGCCTGCCAATATGGCCTCTATCATTTATAACAAAACCAATCATGAGGTGACGGTCCTGGATATTAACACCCTGGGTGTTCTCTACGGGGTATCTGCCGATGATTCCATCAAAACAGCCGCAGACTTAAAGGGAAAGACCGTTTACTTAACCGGCAAAGGAGCCACACCGGACTATGCCCTTCAGCATGTGCTTAAAGCCAACGGCTTAACCACTGACGACGTAACCCTGGAATATAAATCCGAAGCCGCTGAGGTCGCTTCGATCCTGAAGGAAAAGCCTGATGCAGTGGGTCTTCTTCCACAGCCTTTTGTAACAGCAGCCATGGCTCAGAATGACGCCCTTAAAATGGTTCTTGACCTGACAAAGGAATGGGATGCCACAGCCGGTGAAAACGGCGGCAGTCTTGTGACCGGAGTTACCATCTGCCGCAATGACGTGATCAAAGATCACGAGGAAGCCATTGCTGCCTTTATGGCGGAACATAAGGAATCCGCTGAATTTGCCAATGCCAATGTAGCCGAAACCGCGGCTCTGGTAGCTGCTGCCGGAATTATTGAGAAAGCCCCGGTTGCAGAAAAAGCCATCCCATACTGCAGCATCACCTATGTGGACGGAGACCAGATGAAGTCCCTGTTAAGCGGTTACTTAAAGGTTCTTTTTGATATGGAGCCGTCTTCCGTGGGCGGAACGCTGCCAGCCGATGATTTCTACTATATGCCATAATTAAGGTAAAGCTTTGTAAGGAGATTCCCATTATGAAACCAACAGCTCTCCCGGTTAAAAAGGCCGGTATCATCTTTCTCTGGCTTCTGGCATGGCAGGCGGCAAGCCTGTTCGTGCGCAACAGCATCATACTGGTAGGCCCTTTGGAGGTAATCCAGGCTTTATGGATTCAGGCAGCCATGTCCGGCTTCTGGAAAACCATTGCCTTCTCCTTTGGAAAGATAAGCCTTGGATTCCTCCTGGCTTTTGGAACAGGAATCCTGGCCGGGGGAGCTGCATGGCGTTTCCCCCTTTTAAAGGACTTGCTGGAACCGCTTATGTCCCTTATCAAGTCGGTTCCGGTGGCTTCCTTTGTCATACTGGCCCTGATCTGGGTAGGTTCTGAAAATTTGTCCGTTTTTATTGCCTTTCTTGTGGTATTCCCCATCATTTACATAAATACCATGGCAGGATTTATGAGTACGGATCCAAAGCTTTTGGAAATGGCCCGGGTTTTCCATATGCAAGGCAAAAAGAAGCTCTTATATATTTACCGCCCCGCCCTTCTCCCCTACCTCATAAGCGGCTGCAGGGTGGCTTTGGGCATGGGCTGGAAATCCGGAGTCGCCGCAGAGGTGATTGGAGTCCCAAACCATTCCATCGGCGAAAAGCTCTATATGGCAAAAATTTATTTAAGTACTGCAGATCTTTTTGCCTGGACCCTTGTCATTATCATAATCAGTGCCCTTTTCGAAAAATTCTTTTTATGGCTTTTAAGCCTTGCAGATGCCGGCCAAAAATCCCATAAAAAACAGGAGGTTTGATCCATGGAATTAAAGGTAAATCATCTGTCCAAGTCCTTTGGAAGCCTTAAAGTGCTCATGCAGGTAAATCTTTCCCTTCGTTCTGGCCAGATCTACTGTCTCATGGGACCCTCAGGATCCGGTAAAACCACATTCTTACGTATCCTTCTGGGACTTGAGCAGGCCGACTCCGGCTCCATTGAAGGGCTTCAAGGCATAAGAGCCTCCGCCGTGTTTCAGGAGAACCGTCTGTGCCAGTCATTTACCCCGGTGGACAACATTACCATGGTAATTCCCGGCCGTTCCTCCCAAAACAGAAAACAGGCCAGAGAAGAGCTTTTAAGGCTTCTTCCTGAAGAAGCCTTATCCCGCCCCGTCTCCACCTTAAGCGGCGGAATGAAGCGCCGTGTGGCCATTGTAAGAGCTTTGTCGGTTCCCTGCGACATGGTCTTAATGGACGAACCCTTTACCGGTCTTGATGAGAACACAAAACTGACCGTAATCCAATACATCAAAGAAAAGACCCGTGACAAGCTGATCATCATAAGCACCCACCAGGAGGAGGATATAGAACTCCTTAACGGCACCCTTATGAAACTATAAAAACAGGGGCTAAAGCAGATATTTCCGCTTTAGCCCCTGTTTTTTTGATATCATATTTCCTGCTTTATTTCAGTTTCAAGGTATCAAGAGCTGCCTCAATCTGGCCTTCTACCGCGCTGTCCGGTGATTCAACCGTTCCTGCCGCACTGATGTATTTCTTTGTAGCAGCATTATAGGAACCGGAAATTGCATAGTAGCGGATCCCATCCTGAGAAGTCTTATACCGGATCGCATAGCGGAAGGTCTGGCTTCCGTCGCTGCCGTTTTCTACATTATAACGGACAAATTCCATATCCTCACCACGGCTGACTAATTCCTTGTATTCTTCCATGGTATCCGGATAGATCTCTCTGGCTCCGTCAGCCTCATCGCCTTCTACATAAGTAACTTCCAGCATATCGCTGCCATTGGAAGAAGTGAATGCCACTGCGCTTTCATCTCCGTCGTCCTCAATGGTCCAGCCCTGAGGCGGCGTAATCTGATATTTTCCAGATTTGGAAGTAAAGACACCGGAAGACAAAGTTCCTGCATCAGAAGCAGTCGTTTCCGTAGTTTCGGCGGTTCCATCTTCCTCACTGTCAGAATCATCCTCACCTAATGTAGTCTCATCTGTACCTTCTGATTCATCTCCTGTTACTTTCGTCTCAGCAGCATTGACTTCTGTAGGATTATCCTGCGAGGACTTACCATTATCTTTTGATCCACAGGCCGTAGCCGCCATCATGACTGCCATGGCGATTGCAATTACTGCCAGCATTTTGTTTTTTCTCATTTTAATCACTCCTCATCATCAATCTTATTCCTGGTGACGATGAGGATTATAACATTATCTGAATCAAATGTATAGGGGATTAAAGGAACTGAAAGAATCACCAAAAATTCTTAATAATTACAGGCGGAAGCATCCGGGCACTCCAGCTCCAGCAATTTCACCTTTATGTCCATGCCTCCGCCATAACCCACCAGGCTTCCATTGGCTCCGATCACCCGATGGCAGGGAATGATGACAGGTATGGGATTTCGGTTATTTGCCATTCCCACAGCACGGCATCCTTTGGGGTTATGAATCTGAACCGCAATATCCTTATAGCTCTTTGTTTCTCCGTAAGGAATTGTTAAAAGTGCGTCCCAGACCCTTTTTTGAAATTCCGTTCCTGCCGGCTTAAGAGGCAGATCAAAGTTCTTTCTCTTTCCAGTCATATATTCTTCCAATTGACTGATGGTTTTTTCGATCAGCCCGGTTCGCTTTTTTATGGCTTCATTAGGCTCTGACCTTCCAAAATCTATACTCAGAAGCGCTTCATCGTCACATAGTAAGGTGAGAGGTCCTATTTTGCTTTCATAAACTTCCCAGTACTTCATTCCAAATCCTTCTTTCTGTTGTGAGTTGTACCACGTTTTCATATGGATACATTATACCATAAGGAAGATTTCTGTTTCTTCAAATATTCCTCATAATTCTTTTAGTTTTTTTATGAAATGTTTATGGCTTAGTCAAACTTCCGTCATATTTTCCGCGTATACTAATTATTGAAAAGGAACCCCACCCTTTTAACATTGACTTTTTATTTTTCATACTCAACCGGCAGGAACATGATATGTACCTGCCGGTTCCTCCCATTTCAGGGGTATTTTTTCCCTTAAAAACCGCATAAATACAGGCTTAATAACGAATTTGAATTTTTTTCTAAAATATTATTGACAAAATGATATCCATCATATATAATAACTCTTGCGTTGCGGAAAAGCAACTAAGAGAAAGACGAAAAATACTTTCACTATCGGGGTGTGGCTCAGCTTGGCTAGAGTACCTGGTTTGGGACCAGGGGGTCGCAGGTTCGAATCCTGTCACCCCGATTTAAGAGAAAAACCGTCAATGGTAGTTTTAGTTTCTCTTGCCTTTTGCGGGTGTAGTTCAATGGTAGAACACTAGCCTTCCAAGCTAGATACGTGGGTTCGATTCCCATCACCCGCTTTTGAGTCTGTAGCTCAGTTGGATAGAGCAACGGCCTTCTAAGCCGTGGGTCGGGGGTTCGAATCCCTTCAGGCTCGTTTCACATCTCTGACCAAGATGTGAAAATTTTATGGTGGGTATGGCGAAGGTGGTTATCGCGCCAGATTGTGGCTCTGGAGGCCCAGGGTTCGAATCCCTGTACTCACCTTTCCCTTCTAGGGAATTTTTTTTTATCACAAGTTTTATTGGGCTATCGCCAAGCGGTAAGGCACAGGACTTTGACTCCTGCACTCGTTGGTTCGAATCCAACTAGCCCAGTATGGGATACTAGCTCAGGTGGTAGAGCACTTGACTTTTAATCAAGTTGTCCGGGGTTCGAGTCCCCGGTGTCTCATGAATGATCGGAAAAGGCCGGGAAATCAGATGATTTTCCCGGTCTTTTGCTTTGTCTGTTTTAACTGGTATAAGGATCTTTCTCGTTTCCTCTCCCATTCCTCGCTTTATATAACTTCAGCCTATAACGCCTTATATGCCTCTTCTGCCCTCCAATCCCCGGTCTTCATTACCTTATAGCCATGTAGCCATATGAACGCTTTAAAAGCGATTAGCAGACGTTTCCTTCTATATTTACATATAGGTCTGATAACCTTCCTGAACAACTTGCTTTTAAAGTTTAAGCAAGAAAGGATTGTTTATCTGTTCCTAAATATTTATAATAGTAATCACAGCACTTGTTACACATCTCCTCTCTAATTTGTACATAAAAAGAGAGGACAGGCCAATAAATAGCAAATACAATATGTGTGAAAGGATTGCATTTTATGGAATGGATTGAGGGATTAAATAAGTCAATGGAGTATATTGAGGAGCATTTAACGGAAGAGATAGACTATGAACAAGTTGTAAAACTAGCTTGCTGTTCTACTTATCATTTTCAAAGAATGTTCGCATATATGGCAAATCTGCCATTATCTGAATATATCCGGCGCAGGCGCATGTCCCTGGCCGCGGTTGATCTGCAGAATGGGGATAATAAAATTATTGATGTTGCACTTAAATACGGTTATAATTCTCCAACCGCTTTTAACCGGGCTTTTCAGAACATACATGGTATCGCACCATCCCGTCTAAAAGAAAGCGGTGCATTCATAAAATCATATCCACCCATTGGTTTTAAAATAACAATAAAAGGAGCGGAGGAATTGAATTATCGAATAGAAAAAAAGGAATCGTTCCGGATTGTAGGTACGGTACAGCCCTTACACCGTGAAATTGAAAAGAATTTTGAGATCGTACCTCAAATGTGGTACAAGGCTGCTGTTGACGGAACACTCCCTAAATTAGCTGCTATGATAGAGGGATCCCCTGCAGGGATATTAGGAGTCAGCGTCTGCAATGACTCGGAAGAATGGCGGTACTTTATTGCCGCTGCCAGCACAAAAGAAATTGATGATACATTGGAGGAATATGTTGTTCCCCCCTTCACATGGGCTATATTTTCCGGAGAAGGACAATGTCCTCAAGCAATACAAGATTTAGAAAAACGAATTGTGACCGACTGGCTTCCCACTTCTGGGTACGAATACGATAACGGACCAGATATTGAAGTCTATCTGAATCCTGACCCCCAAAACTCTAACTTTGAAGTATGGATACCCGTTGTAAAGAAATAACCAGGAGATAGCCATGGATAGGCCAAATGAAAACTTTACTGCTTTTCTTGAAGCAGTAGATAAACGCGATAAAGATTTCGTTGTGGAAATAAATGAATACCTCACACAAAACAATTGTAAATGCGAAATCAAATCTGCCAAAAATGGATTTATCGCTTCTTATAAACTGGGGACTGCAAAAAAAGTTTTAGCAACTTTTGTGTTTCGGAAAGCCGGAATGAGATTACGGATCTATCCGGAACACATAAAAGCTTATGAAAACTTTTTAAATACTTTGCCGGAAAAAATGAAGAATGAAATCAAAAAAGCATCTGTGTGTAAGCGGTTAATAAATCCAGAGGAATGTAACCCTAAATGTCTCATGGGATACGACTTCCATCTGGATGGGGAGCAAAAAGAGTTAAACCCATAATAACAGCGGCCAATCATTAAGCGGCTTACTGCTATGGAGATATTCCAAAAGGCAGGCTCTGCGTGAAATGGCCGCTGATTTCATAACATTATGCTGCACACTCCTTTGTTTTATGGCTTACCGGAATTTAATAAGCTTCCAGATTATCACACATTTTCATTAATACTTTACAGAATACGGCTATTTCGTCTTCTGGGATACCAGAGCAGATAAGCTCTTCAAACTGCTGAAAAACTTTTCTTACCTCTTCGGCTTCAGCAACCCCTTTTTCTGTCAGACTGATCAAAACGGAACGTCTGCAGTCCGGATTATTTTCCCTGAGAAGGAACCCCATATCCTGCAGCTTGTCTATATTTCTTGACATGGTTGCGGCATCGAAAAGGCATCGGTCTGCCAGCTCTTTTTGGGTGACATGATCCTTTTGTAAAAGGTGATATAAGACCCTGGCATGTCCCTGCCCAGGCGTCAGTCCGATATTTGACAGAAGGGGAGAAACAATCTGTTTTCTGGCCTTTTCTTCACGAACCAATAGCTCTCTCACATTATGTCGCTTCATATATTTTTCCCTTTCCCTTCGCGCAGGGCACAAATAAATCATGAAACAGGTTGTGCCCCTATTCTAATTCAAACTGCCCTGTATGCAGTTGATAATATTTCCCTTTTTCCTGCAGCAATTCGTCATGGCTGCCCCGCTCAATAATCTCTCCTTTTTCAAGAACCAAAATGGCGTCTGAGTTTCTTACGGTGGAAAGCCTGTGGGCGATGACGAATACCGTCCTGTCCTTCATAAGGGCATCCATACCTTTTTCAATGAGTTTTTCCGTTCGTGTATCAATGGAGCTGGTGGCTTCATCCATGACAAGAACAGGCGGCTGTGATATGGCAGCCCTGGCAATGGCGATCAGCTGCCTCTGGCCCTGTGATAAATTGCTGCCGTCACTTTCTAACATGGTATCATATCCATTAGGAAGACGTCTTATAAAGGAATCCGCATTTGCGATTTTTGCGGCTGCCAGTATGTCTTCATGGAAAGCATTCAGCCTTCCGTACCGGATATTATCGGCAATGCTTCCGGTAAATAAGTGGGTTTCCTGAATGACCAGAGAAATGGAACGTCTTAAATCATCCTTTTTTATGCTTCGGATATCGATTCCATCATAGGTTATAGTTCCTCCATTTAATTCATAAAATCGGTTGATCAGGTTGATGATTGTCGTCTTGCCCGCGCCGGTAGAACCGACGAATGCGATCTTCTGACCAGGCGTGGCATACAGGCTGATGCCGTTTAAAATCCTGTTTCCGCCTGTATAACCGAAAATCACATCGTGGAATCGCACGTCACCCTTTAAAGGGACCAGAAGATATCCACGGTCCCGGTCAGGAACCTTCCAGGCAAAGGAACCGGTATAAACATCCGTTTCCTTAAGGCTGCCATCGGCCTCCTGCACCACCCTCTTTAAGGTGACGGTTCCTTCATCCCATTCAGGCTCTTCCTCCATCATATTAAAAATCTTTTCTGCACTGGCCAACGCCACCATAAGAAAATTGATCTGCATGGTAAACTGGTTCATGGGCATGGCACTCTGCCTGACATAAACCAGATAGGAGGCCAGAGTACCCATATTAATCAGTCCGGAAAGAGCAAACAATCCGCCCACGCAGGCAGAAATGGCATAATTAATGTAAGAAAGAGAAACAATCGTAGGAACGGTAATGCCCGTATAGGTTGCGGCCATTGTAGAGGAAATCCTCAATTTCTCATTCAGTTCACAAAATTTTTTAAGATCCTGTTTTTCATGGCGGAAAATCTTTTCTACTTTCTGGCCTTCCACCATTTCCTCTACATAACCATTAATATTCCCCAGATTTTTCTGCTGCTCTGCAAAATATTTTTTGCTGAGCCTTCCATTGTGACGAATATATATTAACATAATCAGAAGAAAAAATACAACGATTAATGACAGCTTCCAGTCCAGGAGAATTAACATGATAATGGTACCTGCGGAAGTGATAAAGCTCTGGATCAGCAATGTAAAGCTGTTGTTGAGGGCTTCTGAGATAGTGTCCACATCATTTGTAAAATGGCTCATCAGATCCCCGTGTGTATGGGTATCAAAAAATTCTAAAGGCAGCTTCTGGGTATGGCGGAATAAGTCTATCCTTATCTCACTGACCACCTGCTGGGAAACATGGACCATCATTCGGTTATAAAGCAGACAGGAAATGGCTCCCGCCAGATAGATCAGTCCCATTATAAAAATCATTCTCACAAGACCGGGTATATTTCCCGGCAGAATATATTCGTTTATGACCGGTTTCAGCAAATAGGTTCCCATGATTCCGGAAAATGCACTGATGATTACCAGGATAGCTATGAACATCATGGAAAACTTGTAATGGCCTATATATCTTAAAAGCTTTACCATGGCTTTTTTTGTGTCTTTTGGTTTTACATGTCCGGTATTCTTCATAAGGACTGGCCGCCTCCTTTCTGCTGGGAAAAATAAATATCCTGATATATTTCATTATCAGCCAGAAGCTGTTCATGGGTTCCAATGGCATTTATTTTTCCGTCATCAAGAATAATGATCTGGTCGGCATCCATGATAGAGGAGATCCGCTGGCTGATAATGATCTTTGTCATTCCAGGAAGGGATTTTTCCAAACCTTCTTTTATTTTTGCTTCTGTCTCAGTATCAAGGGCGCTTGTGGAATCATCCAGAATAAGCACCTTTGGCGCTTTTAAGATGGCTCTTGCAATGCAAAGCCGCTGTTTCTGTCCGCCTGAGACATTAACACCTCCCTGCCCCAGCTCCGTATCATATCCATGGTCCAGGCGGCCGATGAATTCGTCCACACAGGCAATGCTGCATGCTCTTTCTATTTCTTCATCCGTTGCATCCTCTTTTCCCCAGTAAAGATTTTCCTTCACTGAGCCGGAAAAAAGGGTGTTTTTCTGTAACACCATGGCAATGGAATCCCTTAAATGATCCTGGGTATATTCGTATATGGGATGGCTGTCAATAATAATATTACCGCTTGTCACCTCATAGAGTCTTGGAATCAGCTGTACCAGGGTACTTTTGGCTGCACCTGTCTGACCAATGATTCCAACGGTCTCACCGGGACCAATCTCAAAGGAAATATCAGAAAGAACATATTCCTTTGCATCTTCCTTGTATTTAAAATATACGTTTTCAAACCGGATTTTTCCTTCCTTGATGGAGATATCCTTTGCCCGGTCATCATTAATGGTCGGTTCCTCCTCTAAGACTTCTGAAATCCTCTTCCATGAGGTTAAGGACCGGGTAAACAAAAGAAACACATTGGAAAACATCATAAGGGAATTAAGCACTTGCAGCACGTAGCTGAGAAAGCTGGTCAGTGCGCCTACCTTCATGTTTCCGATCATAACCAGGTTTCCGCCGAACCACAGGATACTTAATATGGTCCCGTACATAATAAACTGTAAGGCAGGCATATTTAAGGCCGCCAGGGAAAAGGACCTTTCGGAGGAATTCTGTAAATTCATGTTTCCCTCTTTAAATTTACTTATCTCATAATCTCCCCGGACATAAGCCTTTACTACGCGGATGGCAATCAGATTCTCCTGAATGATCCGGTTCACAAGATCAACGGCTCCCTGCATTTTTGCATATAAGGGTTTTACGTTTTTGATAATTGTGAATAAAATAACGGCCAGTACAGGGGCCGCAATTAAAAATACCACAGCCAGTTCCGCATTCAACCGGAAAGAAACGATCAATGCCGTCATCATCATCACTGGAGAACGGAAACCGGGACGCATTCCGTTTGTAATGGAATTCTGGATCGTGGTAATATCGCTTGTAAGCCTTGTTACCAGAGAAGGGGTGCTGAACCGGTCCGTGTTAGCGAAAGAATAAGACTGCATTTTCTGAAACTCAGCCATTCGGATCTGGGCCCCCACACCATTTCCGCAGATTGCGGTATACCGGGCGCATGCATGGCCCAGAAAAAGAGAAAGAACGGCAAAGAATACCATTTGAAATCCCTTTAGAAATATGTAATTTCTATCACCGTTTGCAACTCCCACATCAATGATATCAGCCATAATCATGGGGATAACTAATTCAAAAATGGTTTCAGCCTCAATAAAGATGATTGCAAGAATGAATTCTTTTTTGTATTTTTTTGTATAGAAAAATAAGTTTTTCATATCAGGCTCCCGCATTAGTTGTTTTGGCAACTATTGCACTTACAACAGTTGCACACATAACTATTATATCCTGATTCATCGAATTGTCAATGGATTATATGAGTATTTGTCCATGATAAGAAAAATACCTTATCCGGAATGTGTGAAATTTGCGGGATAAGGTAAAGAGGTTGGTAGACCGAATTCTCTACCAACCTCTTATGCACTGATTTTATTTTGTTCTATATTATTGAATCCATTCCAGTCAATTGGATATTCGCAATCCGCTTCGCTACTTGCTCACAGCGTGTCCCGCTCTACCGGGCATAACTTTATAACTGCTATCGAAAGCTTGTCAGAAGAGGCTTGCTCCCTTCTGACACAAGTAAGTCCCACACGCCACTTATGCCTTTCCGACATTGAAGCGGGGGACTTTACCTGATGAGGTTAAATACTGGAAAACTGCCTAAACAGACTGGCTACATTCACCTGGCCATATCCCCATATGTTATTGGGATAGGTGTATGAGCTGCTTCGCACCGCACTCCTCATCATCAGCCGACTGACATTGACTCCGTTCATCGTCCTGTAATTTCCCCTGACAATGGCCCACTCAAAAACCATGGAAATAATGCCGGCTGTATGGGCAGCAGCAGCTCCTGTTCCTGTTACAGAACCATATCCGCCTCCAGGAACTGCACAGGTGAGCTGGTAACCGGGAGCTGCAATATCCGGCTTAACAAGGCCCATTCTTGTATAACCCCTGCTTGATTCGCCAAGCATTGAATTATTAGTCTGGTTGTAGGCAGTTACAGTCAGCTGGCGATTGCCGTTTCCAGGTGCTGTGATGGTGGTATCCGGAGATGAGTTAATAAAGTAGGTCTGGTTGGATATAAGATTGCCTGCAGGAAGCCAGGCATGATAGGCTAAGGGCTCATTTTCAATGCTCCTGATCCGCATACGCCAAATTCCAGGAATAGCGTTCTGAAAACGAACCAGGATCATCTGATCTCCTGTCTCCTCTTCAAAAATATAATTGTTAACATAAAGGGTAGTAGGAGTAAAAACAAAATTGAACATTCTGCAATCACCGATTGCAGGATAAATCTGCTGGGTAGATTCCCTGTTAGGTGAGGAAATGTCAATGGAAACCCGTCCTAGAGAATGTGACCAAATTTCCATAGCAAACATTTTGTCATTTTCCCCTATTCTTAATTCGAAATCATTGTAATAAGGCTCTAATGCAGTGGAATTAAAATAATGCCTTTGGCTGTTTCCCTCATTACCGGCCGAGACGGATGTGGCGATACCGGGCTGCAATACCAAGTCATTTAGGTAACCGCTTAGGGGGCCTCTTCCATCATGGCCTCCCTGGCTGCTTCCAACGGCAAAGCAGGTAACCACAGGGCGGTTAAACCTTTCCTGGATGGTAAGGGAATAACGAAAGCCAAGCATAAGATCGGATTCCTGAAAGCATAAAGCATCATCGGGAACAAAATAAAAACTCTTTAGATTCTGTTTTGCTTCCTTTAGTTTTATGATTACCAGATCAGACTGTGGGACTACCCCGCTAAAGGCTTCCAGTATATTGGGAGTGCCGGCCATAACGCTTGCCATGGCCGTTCCGTGTCCATTGGTATCTGTTGATGGTACAACGGATAGGGGATCTTCAGAATTCAATGCGGTATTGATTGTCTCCCGGCTATATTCCGTACCAAAGGTGAATGTATCAGGAGGAGTTCCCTCCTGTTGAGTCTGGTCCCATATGGTAAGGATACGGGTCGAACCGTCGCTGTTGCGGAAAGCAGGATGTTGATAATCAATACCTGTATCAATGACTACAACAATTACGTCCTGTCCGAACAGGGCTAAGGCAGGATTCCGCTGCACCTCCCCAACACCGGTCTGTTCAAGACTGACTGTAGAATTGAGAGTAAACAAGGTCGGAAAAGTGTGAACGGGATACCTTGCCAATTCACAAATATTTACGCTAGAAATCGGGACATGCAGCAGGGAATGCCGGTTGTTTAAATAGGTAATGCTATCATTGTCGGGAGCTGAAATTACTGGGTTAGTAAAGATTAAATCAAAATAATTGTTATCCAAAATTTTTTTCACAGTTAAGTCTCCTTACGATTACTGACAGCAGCAATCATGCAATAGACAAAATGAAATTGGCTGTCTAAAATTGGAGTATCCCGATATTGATGCCGGGCTGATATGCATATTAAATGTTATGGCAGAAGGGGAAAGAATATGAGGACTATGCCAGAACCACTTACCGTCAGAATCTAGATACCGGCTATCCCGCAGCCAGATTCCAGTAAAGTTTAACAGAAACCTATAATTCATTTGTTGCATCAAAATGGTAAGATAAATGTTCTGAAGGTTGTATTCTTCAGCCTGTAAACAGCTGTATACAACTGTTTACAGGCTGCAAATACGCAAAAATAGCGGAAACCCTAGTGAATAAAGGCTTCCGCTATAAATAAAAAGAGCGCGAGACGGGACTCGAACCCCATCATCATTCCGAAAACACAGTAAATAAAGGAGGTTTTGGAGTTGCTCTTCTGTACTCTATCCCATACTCTACCCCACATTTTAACTTCTAAGGGGGAAAGTCCCCTCCCTTCAATTTGGTATTTGTCGCAGTTAATTCTTCCTTCTGTTAAATTCCTCTGTACTCTTTAAATACGCAAGGATAAGCTGATATGGATTTTCAGGCGTTAAACTTAATTAAGGTAACACGGTATTTCACGATATGTTCTAATTATTGGTTTTTAAGTCTTCTCACTATTTATTTTCAATACCTCTCCACGTCTAATGTACTCTGAATTCATCTAAAAGAACTGCTGCTTCCTCAAAATTTACTGTCATTAGTGTTTCAAGAATATTCTCGTATGCTTGTGTCAGTTCTTCATCTTGCTTTATTTCATCATTAAAATCCAAAAAAGCCTTTGTAATAAGTATATTTACTATAAATTCTGCTTCTTTAATAGCACGCCTAAATGAATCCGGTTTCTTATTAACCTCATCAAAACAATTATTTACTGAAACTAGGACTTCAGGTAGCAACTCGTCTATGTGCATCTGATGAATAACATTAAGCATTCCAATTGGGTGATTTTTTCCGTATTTTGACCAAAGATCATTCAGAAAACATTTATCTGAATATGAAAAACTAGTCGTAAGCTTATTCCAATCATTTAAATGAAATCTCCCTAACGTCGAGAACATTATTTTTGACAACTCAGTTCGAACTTTTTCATTTGTTATCGATATAAGCCTTTTTTCTACATTTCGAATATTATTAATGCAACGCTCCCGTACCGATGGATTGTTGTAAGCATCAAAAAATACAGGTAGAAAATGGAGCATTATATCTTCATAAAACTCGTAGACTTCTTTTGTAAATTTTGAATAGTCTATACCTGCAAACAACAAATCTAGTGCTAAGTTAATATCATCTGAACATGTAAGTTCTTTGTTAAAGAAATGTGTAACTTCGCATCGAGCGTATGTATCCAAAAAATGATGAGAATCGTCGCAAGAGTGCCAAATATCGATCATGTTTATGATAATTTCATTCAAAACATTATAGAATGCAGAAGTATTGAGATTTAATCCGCAATTAGCTACATAACACAATGTTGCAATATCATAGCGGTTAATATCGAAATTTATTAATTCTAATTCTTCTTCATTCATAAGATACTTTGATATTAATTCATCTCTCTTGCTCTTAAATCCCTTTTTCCCTTTTTCTTTAATTATTCTGTCGATCCAATATGGGGGTTGTTGTCTATTAGCTATATAGGCAAAGGGCTTTTTCTTATTTCTTTTTACTGCATAATTAACATTAAATACATGGTGGTTCATTTCATCTTCTGATAGCGCCACAATTGTATTGAAAAGAGCTCTAGCCAACTTCTGGTTAGAAGGTAAATATTCTTTAAGATATCTGGCTATGTCTGATATTATTCCCTGCTGGCCATGATACAATAAGCAATCCAACATCAATTGTTTTAAAGCTACTGATACAGTATCTTCCAGTTCTTCTTCAATTTGCTTAAAAAGCATTGTTGATAGTATATGATCGTATGTAAAACTGTTATTATTAAAAATCTTATTGATGCCATCAATCCACACCCTACACAACTCTGATCTTCGAGTTCTATTCAAATCATCTTTGCTAAGTGCGCAAGAAATAAGCATTATGAGAATTTTTTCAGTTGTATAAGGAAGATCTGACGAAGAAGCAATATTATACAATCTATCTATAGCAGCTAAACATTCGGCCGTGCTAAACGTTTCTTCATTCACTTTCTTGTTGCACTCATCTACAATCTCTGAAATATACTTTTGTTCAATATTAAAGTTACCATTCTGATTATTATTTACAATCTTCTCAGCTTCTCCAGAAATCTGAGGCGATATAGCAAACGTATTGTCATTAACCTTATAGATTTGTGCATTTCTCAAATCCATTTTTTGAATTTGCAAATGATAATGAGCATTATCAGCATCATCTGGTATCTTTGAATAAAGATAATCTAATACATTTTCTGCTTTCAATCTTATTTTTTCGTCCTTGCACATTTGCATACGCATCACATATTCTTGCATAGTATATACAGATTCCTTTTTAACAGAATAACGACATTCCAAAGATGGAATACCCATAGCAAGTAGTATTTGTTTTTCTAACAGCATACGATTAAAATCTGGAAGCAACAGTGCAACTCTCTGAATATCCCACATTATAATTTCTATGCTACTTGCAAGCTCTATTGCATATCCTGGTAAGACTTGGCTGCATCGATGTCCAATCTCTTCTATCACTGTAAGCATAATAATGTTGTTAGATTTTTCGTAAATACTCTTCTTCAAATATTCAGCAAACCGTTTTATATACTGCTCGCCTACATACTTATTTTCAATTAATCCCAAAGCCTGCTGTTTCAGAATGTATATGATGTCTCCGATTAAATCATGAATTCGATGTTCTTGTACGCCTGCCAACCAAAATTCTGGACTTCCAATGTATTTTTTCAACTGTCCGGTTTCATTTACCACAATCTCTATGTCCAGTACATACTGTGGATTTTTCTCTTTATATGTGGTTGCGACATAATTTGTCATTTTAATTGCCCAGTCTAATGCGACAGCATAATTGAATTTCGTCAACATCCAGAAAAATACATTATCATCAACAGATCTAAATTCATAAGAATAATGATCTGCATTATCATTTAATCCGTATTCTTCACTTCTGGACATTGAAGTTCCATGATACATCCTATATAGATTGCTACCATTATCTTCAGGAACATATATCCAATAGGTCTCTGCAAGAAGGCAAAGCTCTACTGGCAATTTTTTTACAAGAGCTGCTGTTGTGTGATTCAATACATTTTCTATTATTTCTTCTGCTAGTTGACCTTGTTGTTTATTATTTTGGTATTTATAATCAGCAACCACCTGCTCCCAGAATTTCTTTATCCAAGCATCTGCATATTCTGCCATTAAATATATGGAAGCAAGATATTCATTAACAATTTTATCAGAAGAATAAATCTTTTCTTTATTCAAATCTACCATTACATTTTCAACATAATATTCTAATATTTCACATGCAGCAGAAGCCGTTTCTAATTCCATATCAGTACATCTGGCGTAATCCGAACATATTTTTACCGAGTCTTGTTTTAGGGGTAGACTTTTATATTTATCGGTTATTCTTAATAGCTTAATCAAGCAAGAACGACCATATCCAATAGGGTTCAAAGCTGTATAAGAATTTCCACTCTTAGGCAAAACGATTTTTGTTTCAAACGAAAACATATTTACGATTTTCAAAAATTCTTTTATATTGTTTTCAGCAATATATCTTCCATATTCTTCAAAAAAATCCGTACAAAATCGTGACTTAACCATCCCTATTATTGTCTGCTGTTTCCATGTTTCCGGAATAATATTTGCAGCAATAAGGCTATACAGAAATTTTTCTCGGTTATTTTTTGCAAATAACTTATTCTCAACCCATATCTGATATCGTCTATAAACACACCTTCCTAAACTCTCAATTTCAGAAAAAAAGGTGTAATAATTTCCTTTGCAATTATCAAACTTTTCATCAAAGAAATGTTCAAAACAAATATCTTCAAAAACATCATATTTCAAACGAACTTTATTTTCAGATTCTGTGATCACTCCTTCTGAAATTAAGAGTGTTAGTATCTTGCTATTAATACTCTCACTCGATATCCCAGTTGAAAACTCTTTTGCTCTCGTAAAAACAATTGAATTAACCGCATTATAGATATCTGATGTATTGATATCATTTTGCATCTGTTTGTTCTTTAAGCAGATTATATTCTGCCAGATATAATTTCTTAATTCATTCACATCTGTTATGTTATCTACAGACTTCATCTGACTAACAATCAGATTTAAATAAAACGGTGCTCTAAGTAATTGTGTATAGGAATGTAGATTCCACATCTCTTTTATTAGCGGATACTTATCAGCGACAAGAATAATTTCTTCATCAGTCAATTCTGGTAATTGATATGCATATATGTTATAATTCGCCTCAAGCTTAATAAATGCCGTTTTATCGCAAGTTCTACATGATGTAATAATAAATGCATTATCATTATGTACTGCCAATTCATACAACTGCTGTAAGAGTTCAATCTTTGTCTTTTTTCCATCTGCAATAAACTCAAGAGCATCAATAAAAAAAATAATTCTCTTTCCATTAAGATATTTTAATGTTCTGCAAACACTTATTCCCCATATACTATCTAAATCAGTTACTTCTGTGAATCTTTCAGCACGAGCATATAATACAAGTTCTTCTTCTAACACTAATTTCTTACATAATGCAGATTTACCAGCGCCAGCATCACCTTGTATTGATATAAATTGATGATTATCCTTTTTTATGGAAGCAATTATTTCTTCTCTATTAATCTCATACTCGTTATTTATCAGGTTATCTATATTTTTTGAAACAAGTGCCTTCCCAAGGTCTAACATTTCACTTAACTTCAAAGCATTAATATTATAGAACTCTGATTCCTTGTAAAGAACATCATATAAACCTATTTGAAATTCAAGATTGTTCTTAGATTTTTCTATAATATTATTGATGGTTATAAGGTGTTCTGATGAAACAAAATCAATATTACCTATTTTTTCAGCACCGGAATAATCCTTGATACTGTTTATACTTCCATTCCCCAATACAAAGAAGAACAACTGTTTAACACCTGAAATCTTACCGGATTTTGCATCACTTATTTTTTCAAGAGTTTTCTTAACCTTTGCTGGAATATCTTGTGCTGTACTTACTTGTACATATAATTGACCATCTGCTGATATCAGATCAACATACGGAAAATTGGCTGTATCTGAATTAAGATTTGAGAACTTCTGTCCAAACCATAAAGCACACACTTCAAGTGCAAACAATTCATATAATGTTGCTGCATCAAATAACCCATTCTTATTCAAAGCCTCTATTTTTTGCTTATAACTTATTAGATATTCTGTAATATATTGAATTCTCTCAGCAGAATTTTTCATAATCTCACCTCTTAACCAATGGAAATGCTGGGACAAGATATTTTCCCCTTCCCAACTGGAAAAATCACAATCCAAATTTTTAGTAATTAATATACTCTGAAATCATATCAATTATATCTGGGAAATCAAGCTCTTCCATATCGCTTCGCGAAAACTCCTGATATCTTAACTCATCAAACAAAATGTGTATAATATTCTCTTTTGCTCTTTTTGTATGATCATGAATATCCACTCCACTAATAACTTTCAAAATTGTAATTTCCCAATAATCTCTTAACCATTTTTTTATTCTAGCTTTATAAATCATTAAAGCTATATCAACTTTTTCTGTTGGCATTACTATAGAATCTTCATTATAAACTTTTAGAAACTTACTAAACTCATTAAATATCCCATAATAATCCACCCCATTTTTAATGTCTATTCTATAATGAGAATTTCTTTTATACAGATCTAATAGATAAGTTTTATTATTCTCTTCTAGTATAGATCTCTCAACACTATTAGTAAAATCTTTTTTGAACCACATGTTGCCGTAGTCAATAAAAAAATTCTTCTCTTTAGTTCCACATATTTTTTTTACTAAAAAAACTTCTTTTCGCTCTGTAATTGGTAACGCGCTACAAAACACCTTTCCATCCTTCACTTCTTCCATGTTTAGATGAATATAATCTACTCCCTTATGTGGCATATCAAATCGCAAACTATAAATATCATCGTTTTCTAAGGAAAAAATCATTTGGATTCTTGTTGTTTTATCTTTGGAACCTTTTTCCTCATCTGGTATTTCTGAATTGTAGAACACTGACTGTTCTAAATAAATATTATGAATATCACAATTAACTAAAATCTCTCTTGTCTGGTTATAAATAATTTCTATTAATTTTTTTTCATCATCAGAATAAAACGGTGAGTCTAAAAATGCTAAACAAGCTAAAACAAATCTAATAGTCAAACTTTTCGATTTTATCTCATCCTTAACCATTCTTTTGTAATTATTTATAGTTTTTTTATATTTATCAAAAACATGTATTTCTACAGCTGAATTATAGAAAATACTAAACATAGATTTAAAGCTTCTTATCTGGGATTGTAAATATCCATTAATTAAATCCTTAATTTCCGGATAAAATCCATTTAACTCATAAAATCGTTTGCCTTCAATAAAATTAATTCCATAGTTCCAAAAAGTAATAACTTCTTGTAAGCCTTGTAGATATATTAAATTTTCTTCTTCAATTATTACGGTGTTTCCTATTACATTAATTAAATTTATTAACTCATCCATATTTTCAAACGAGAAAACTCCCAGTGAATAATTGTAAATGTCATTCTTTTTTTTTATTATATATTCCTTACCATTATTATCTACTAATTTTGAGATATTATTTATATTTGTTATATCTCGCATCAAATAATTATAAAGTTCCTCACCCATAGGGATTTTATCTCTCAATATTCTTTCAACCAAACGTTGATTCTTACTGTTATCAATTGAATAAGGCTGAAAAAAAGTTATTAAATAAAACAAAAAACTTTTTACGCACCTGTCATTAAATCCGGAAATATCTACTATCATTTTCTTGCACCTCTTGAACCCTTTTATAAATTATTTTAATATATCATTAAATAAGTGCAAACAAGGACTGTATATAATACTATAAAACATGCTTCAAAATAGTTACTTGATTCAATCAAATTAAAAATTACAGACTATGATAACTAGTTTTCTTCTTAACCGTGATACCTGCTTATATTATGCTTTTTTATATACTTAAACATAATTAGCCTACAAGAAATTATACATACCTTACACTTATTCCGTATATTATTTCTATCAGTAGAGTTCTTCCAATACTTCTTTTCTTTTGGCGTACACTTGATTAAAACATTGCTCATATTGCTTTTGATTCTGCATTTTTATAAAAGGTTGATCTTTACAACTATCAAGAAAAATAATCCTTTTATCATATTCTGAAAGCATTCCTAAATAAAAACTCGAATCATATGCAGCTATAAGAAGTCTGGAAGTTACCGGGAAATATATGACAGTGGTGTTTTGCGCAAGGCCATTATTAAATGGCTTAGCACTCAAAGATAAAGCATCTAAACACATAACCGGATTATCACTGGTAATAAACTCTGCATTATCAATAATTCTATACACCAAAAAACACTTTCGAATAAGAATATTAATATATTTTTCAAGTCTCTTAATATCAAATGTTGCCTGCATAGAAGCTAATTTAAAATAATCATCTTCCTCAATAGCAGCCTTTAATATTTTCTCCTTTGTCTCATCTATTGGCAAAAAACGCTCACGGACATCTTTAATTACGGATAGCACAACCTCAGAGTAAATATTACGTTGAAATTCTCTACTTTGTCTGCCCCTAAGAAGTTGAAATATCATGGTTATTGACAATTGTTTTTTCATTTCTTGCGTTAAAACAAAAGAATAATCTTGTATAAGCTCATTTTCACACTGTGAAGTTATTTGTGAGAGAATATTACTCATTAAAGGCTCTATTTCCTTGGCATAAATGTTTTCCCAAATATATTGGTCATCACTTTTTTTTATAGTGTAAAAGTGCCTTTCGGCAGCTGTATCTCTAATATTTGTACAAATTATCTTGCTTTGGTCTTTATGTAGTGAAAAGATCTTTTGAACAGAGCCATCAGAAAACGAAAATTTTCTCAAGTATGTTTGAGGCACATAGTGCTGTTTTTTAGGTTCACTCATTTTATATTAATTCACCTCGCAATGATTCTATAAAGTTTGTTTCTTTAGATAGCATCTATCATAAGCTAAATCAATTATTATTTGAATCCCCTCATTTGATAAAAAACACTTTTTATCAGATGGCAGAATAATATCATAAATTATAGCTCTTTCTACAATCAATTTCATAAACTTATCAATACCTTCAGCATCCGAATTCACTTGGCAAACATGGAATAGCTCAAGTAAACTCATCAACTTGTCAAAATTAAAGCAGTATTTTGCATTTTTTCCAGTTTTATCTATGCCACCCGCAGATAAATTTGACAGAAATTTATTGATTTCATTTAAAAATGTTATTACATCTTCTTCTGAATATATAGTATTAAAAACGTGAGTATGTTCATTTCGCCTTTGGATTAAATCAAATAACTCATTTTCTTCTTGGTTTAAGTTACAATTACATTTTTCTTTCAAATACCATTTATTTCCTTGATTAATAAAGCACTTCTTCATGTCAGGCATATCCTGAATTATTATATCGTAATCTGTTTGTGTAAAATAGTAACTCTTTACTCCACCTGGAGAATTATTATTATAATGAATCCAATCAATACCCTTATGGGATAAATCAAGTCGTAAACTATAAGTGTCATAATTATCAAACCCATAGACAATATGTAATCTTGTTGTATTGTCTGTCTGTCTATTTCTCTTATCATAACTTTTGTGTGTATCTTGAAATAAATAATTGGTTTGAACAGAAACCACCCTAGCATCCTTGAGCAACAAATGTAAATTATTATATAACTCTTTAGCAATATTATGTGTAATATCATTATAAAAAATCGAGTGCTTTAATATTTGAAATATCACTATTAAATACATTGAATTTGCATGGGACAAAATTTCGTAATTAATAATTCTATATACAATAGGTAACATATTATTATTTAATTTAAAATAGTCATCAGAGAATAAATACATCTCTAATTCATCAATGTAACAATCTGGATGAAAGCTTTCAAAAGATTGCGGCGCATACTCTCTAGAAAATTTTTGGTTGCAGAAACATTCATATGCACCTGCGCACACATTCATCATATTCATATTATGTTTAGCACTTTGATATAATTGATAATTACTTTTTAATGATGCTCTTTTATTATTAATTAAAACTTGACTAATACAATTTCGTATAAAATAATAATTAAGCAAACATTCAAATATTTGATAGCTAAGCCAATATTCTGATAAATCTATAATTTCCCCATTTATATTTAAATGAGAACACCCAAATTCATTTTGGGTGTTTGCAAAAGCAAGCAGTTTTTCTATAAAATCAACTTTAATACATAGAAATTCCGAAATATCATACCATTGTGAATTATCTAAACCCACTGGATAAACCCTTAAATATGATGCAATAATACATATTATTGTCTTTTCATATTCATTGATATCTGAATCTGACAAGTCGAGCGTATTCAAAACTTTCTCCTTTCGCATATACTTTACACCTTATTATCAAGCTACATTTTCAATGGTAAATAGCGACTAAAATTATGATTTTTGTTATAATTACATTTTAAATTAAATAATAAAGTCATTTTATCACACTAATATATAAATATCCATACTATTATTAGAACTATTGATGATTGGCACAAGAAAAGAAAATATAAAAGATAAAAACAACTCTTTACAATTTTATTATAAGGTTAGCTAGTTTACTTTTTCACCAAAAGTATGTAATAAACGCCCTCTCAGCAAGATGTGGGGAATTAACCCAGAGAGATCAAATAAAAATTATTGTGCTTCTTACCCCCCTCTACTATACTCTAACGTCAAAACTTTGGCATTACAGAGAAAAGCTGTCAAAGGTTCCACAGGAACAACGCTTGCCCTTGATAGCTTGTAGCAGAAAAGAAAAACCTAAAAATTGAAATAGCTAGGAAAGATTCTTCACCTTTCCTAGCTTGTTTAATAAACTTATACTTTTATCTCCCTAAACACTTATTGCATCACAGTTCCCCATATGGTTATCTTTCCTAAGGTTATTGTCCTTGTGTAACTCCAACCTGAATCCCCTATTCCTACTGGTTGATGATATTCCCATGAATCCGTATCGTAGCACTTTAATTCAGCCACTCCATTTTTATCAAAGTCTGACAACATTAAGGAATTTCCATGTGTTCCTTCCTTATACCTATCAATGAGGAATGGATAGTCAGTAAACGAATAGAAATGATTGTAGTAACTTCCATCACTGTATTTAATAACCTCTACATCAAGCCCAGCAGATTCTTTAGGCTTTTCAAATCCAGATATTTGATAGTAGTACTTTTCTCCATCTGACGTAATAAGCGAACCACCACGAGCATTGTAGTCGAAATTACCTCCACTATACTTCAATTTAATTTCGTTAAGTACATTACCATTAACATCTATTAGGTATCTCATATCATAACTATAGTATTTTCCAGATGCATCTACTCCACGGTCATTGTATGTAGTCATTGCCCTTCCCTTATAAAAATCCTCTACACTATCCCACTTGTCGGTGAATGGAATTACCATGTTCATATTGGCATCTGCATATCCTACTTGACCACTGTACTTACCCCCGTAAACACTACGCACTGTACGCCTGTCTATCTCTGCATTATATTTACCTACCGCATACGTCCCACCATCCTCACCGCTATAAGTTCCGCTATCCGTCCACTCTTCAGGCGGTAAACCATAATATGATGATAAAAAGTCCTCTCTGGTGTAACCATTAATTGTTTCTGCATAAACTATATTAGAAAATGCAAAAATTATTATTACACCCATGCAAAGTGCTAACAAACTTTTATTTTTCATACGTTTTATTTTCATCCTCCTAATCAAAGTTTTAATATTTTATACCTTGTATCGTGATCTGCTCTCTACCCATTCTCCGTTTGAACCCACGTAATACCCATCAGGTGTACGGGTACCTGCAAGCATGTATCCGTCTTCCCCAAAATAGTAAAACTTTCCACCTATCTCCTTCCATTGATTTACCAAATATGTACCATCTTCATTTACATACCACCATCCAAATTTATCATACTTCCAACCTTGCTGTTTTTCTTGTACATCCTTTGCATATATGACATACTTCTGCAATTCTGCACTTAATTCCGAAACATTTACACCATCAGGTAGTTTTACAACTCCTAGCCCACTTACCATTCCTCCATCAGCTGAGTTCTTGCTAATATAAAAATCCAATGCTACTCCGACATTATATTGATATGAATAACCACTCATTAATTCCTGAGGACTTAACCACTTACCATTCTGCTTCTTCAGTTCCGGTATTGGATTCCCAAAATCATCTGTTGAAGTAGAGACGCTTTCATTTCCTATAGTGACCATATTTCTAAATCCAAAGGCACTATTTCCAATGTCTAAGGTCAACTCGTTTCTATCTATTATTCCATCTGAATCCCCTATGACTATAGCAAAATAATCCTGTATTCTTCCATTTACAGCTGCAACTTCATTTCCGTACAGATATGCCCCGGACTCACTTGCAAATGCTGTTACGTTACCTTTAAACAATGTTAATGACACTAATCCTGATAAGATTAACACTTTCCTTACCTGTTTTCCCAATGTATTTTCCTCCTTTATAATAGCAACACGCTAAGATATTGTAATATATCAATGATTATATCACATACAGAGCACATTTTGCAACGTATATCATCACAAATATTATATTATACGTTGTCGCATTGATTAAGAAAATTTTATACGCTATATCGGGAGGTGATATAGTGTATGAAACGACAACATCATGAAGAATACAAGAAGCTTGGATTAAATATTGCATACTATCGGAAAGAGCAAGGCCTGTCTCAAATGCAACTTGCTGATAAAGTTGATATAAGCCGTACCCATATGTCCCGTATTGAAAATAACGACTGTGCGGTATCCCTTGATGTAATTTTTACCATTGCAAAAGTCTTGAGTATTCCGGTTGCTAAATTATTTGAATTTCGTTAACACAGTACCCATGTCTCATGCCGGAAGAGCCATAAGATAACCCGGGAAAATTCTTACCGTTTTAAGAGCGGAGCAAGGCACTCGTTTTGTAGCTGATTATGAAGTTGCTGTTATTGCTTCTGTTTTTCAGGTAAGCGCTGACTTTCTTTTAAAATAGTTTAAAAAGATGCTTTTGATAAAAATTAATATTAATAATCAAAGGAATGGTAAACGATACCTTCTCTATGGATTACCATTCATATCTTTACCATTCCTGAACTTTTCATAGGAGAATCGCATATGCAGGAAGAAATAAGACTGGAAGCAAAACACATTCTATGTGTAAACTGGTACATATTTTCTAAACTTTGGAGAAAAACATATAAAGAGGTTTGGGATCAATCCGACCCTAACGAAAGGGACAGCAAATTCAGGCTGGAAACAAAATTTCCTATTGAAGTGACCATAAAAACTAAGATATTCATTAAAAATGAGGTATCCTATGTATCTAAAAAATCTGTAGAAAACTTTAACTTCTATGGCTTGTTTGATATAACGTACGATTATTATGATGATATCATGCATGGAAATTACACCGCCATAAATGCATTGAGCGAAGACACTACCGCTAAGAAGAAAATCAACGGACTTTCCAAAGTAACCCATCTACATTCTTCTATATTTACCGGAGAAGAATGCCTTATTCCTATAAACAATAACACCTTACCAAAACTTCATAAATTTGCTGAAGCACGCTTTTCATCATCGAACAGCTATGGCTATAGGGATGAGAGCAAAACCATCGATAAATTGATTCAGGAATTTTTATATCTGCCTAATATGCAGATTGCCACTGCTTTTATAAAATCCAGGGGAGAAATTAAGGCAGAGCAGAATGCCATTGAAAGGAACAAAGCTTTTTTAGAATCAACCAAGTATACAGAACTTTTGCGTTCTGATAATCTGACACTTAACAGCTATAAAAAATGTCTTCGGGAACATCTAGAAAAGGTGAATTCCTGCATAGTTTATAATAAAAATAAAAATTTTTAATGTTTTCCGTCCTATTTTCTTACTTAGGACGGATATGTTTATGTTTAGGACAGAAATGTTTATATAGAGGACTGTAAAGCAAAGAGAGCAAACTACAAGGCTCTCTTTTTTTGTGTTCTCTTTTTGGAACTTCATTATTTAGCTATAATGAGTTCATCAGCTGAAATACAAAAGACAAGTACTTGTCCCAAAGGACAATAATATGAAAGAGATTAAAGAAACTGTTGTAGAAAACAAAAAAGGAAATGCAGAAATAACAAGGGAAAACCAGACGAAGTATCATACCGAAGTAGACTTAATCCCCGATGTTGAATATGAGAAAGTCATGTGGGGCCGGATTAAAGACTTGATGAAAGATAAAAATATAAATTATGAAACGCTTTCAAGAATATTGGGATATGAAGATGGAAGTTCCTTGTCTAGAATAAAAAACAGCGAAAGAAAATTTTCACTACAGCATATATTAAAACTTTCAAAATATTTCAATGTTTCTATTGATTACTTATTGGGTCGTACAGATATTAAGGAACTCCATCATATAGACGCTCCAGAGGAATACGAAAGCAATTTCCACTGTTTAATATCAACAATGCTGAATTTTTTACCAGAAGATAGACGTCAGCCTTTCATGGAAAAAGTTTTGCAGGATAATAAATAAACTACAAAATAACATCTTGCCAGAAAAGCAATATTTCAGGCAAGATGTTGTCATTTCAGCACCGAACGTTTTCTGTATCTATTGTATACTTTTTTTAGATAGCCGTTCTGGGTTTTGGGAACGAGAAAGGAGAAAAGCAATGCCGTTTATAAAAACTGCATAAAGATTTGCACAAGTAGACAACGATGCACCGATGAAAAAATCTATGGTGCCAAAATGACAAGGAGGAAAATAGAATGAGCAATCCAATTATGTTGAGCAATACGATCAGAATGAGCGACAACAAAATTAAAGCTAAGGATTTAGTTCTTACAGGAAAAGTTTTTTTTGAAAGTGAAGATTTTGTTTTACGAGGGGTAAAGATCAACTTCCGTTATGACGGTGGAAAAAAGACAGATATAATTGATAGCATTAGCTATTCCTGCGTCGACCCTCTTACATTCAACAGTGTCACATTCAAGGTGAATACTACAAAACCAGTGATTGAGCAGGATACCATTGATAAGGCTACAGAAGCTATTCACTTAAATATACCTATTGATGAAGCCATAATAAAGATTTATAAATTGGAATTTGGCATGGTATTTCTTTCAATTACTGTCCCATTTGTAAAGTTGTCAGAAAATTAAACATTGATTTAGGTTGAGGATTTCCAGGCTTGATTACCTTATGCCGGAAACCCCAACCAGATATCTTTAATAATGAAAGGAGACTTAAGGCATGAAAGATTTAATTATACTAATGATGAGTTTGTTTCTTGCGTACGCTTCCGTAATCGCTTTATACCAGGTAATGGCAAAAACCGATACCAATACCGCGAAAGCTGTCGTAGATACTGCTATTTTAAAGCTTTTAAGATTTTTTATAGGTTTGTTTTCAAATGATGATCAAATTCAGTACAGCCAGTACATCCCTGATGAGGTCTTGATCAGAAAGCTCATGGAAAGTCTTGCACCATATAACGAGCTTCCTATAGCCTACACTGAATGGCAGCTTTGTACATATTCAAAGCTTAAATTGCCAGCCATCGCAATCCATATAGTATGTAAAAATGATGAAAACTTTCCTATTATAAGGAATATTTTAAACAACGTATTTAAAGAGCATATGGCAGAGTGTGGATTGCAAGGCTTTTATAACAATATATGTTTCCAGAAATTAGAAGAAAGCAGTTATAAACTCCTTCTTGTCTATGCAGTTTCAGATGCCGAAAAAGAAAATCTCAAAAGATTAGTCATGACCAAGAAAAGGCAAGCCGAAATCATAGTAAAAAATTCGGTTAAACCTGTTGTTGATGATGAGTTAGAACGCGAACTTGAAGGAGACGGGGGAGATTTTGAAGATTAATCTAGTAAAACTGGGGTATGATGCCCAATACAGAACCCCTATTGTTGCTAATTTCTCCGACATAGGCCATCTGTGCTGTATCGGAGGCACTGGTTCCGGGAAATCGATGGCAGTTTTATACTTTTTGTACAATCTTCTAAAAACAGTAGGAAACGTTGAACTCTGGGTAGGAGATTTCAAAAAATCTGGCGACTATAAGGGATTGAGTAAAAACTTTTCAGAGTTTGACAAAGTAACTAATCTAATTGAGGACTTTTACAAGACCTTTGAGGAAACACCAGAAAATAATAAAACAATAAAATTGCTTATAATAGATGAATATGCTGGCTATATTACATGGCTGACACAAGCCGACAAAAAAAAGTGCGAAGAAATTAAAGGAAAGGTTTCAAATTTGCTGATGTTGGGACGTTCACGCCATTGTTACGTCTGGTGTATCCAGCAACGTATGAGCGCCAGCCTGTTCCCTAGTGGCATAGGAGCGATAGATAATTACCAAATATGTGTTGGTATGTCAAGGTTAAACTTTGAAAGCCGTAAATCATTATTCGCTGGGGAGCATTTCGAAGATGAAGCCTTCGAGGAAACGTATGATCCCGGTCAGGGGCAAGGCTTAATCCTAATCGATGGACAGCCCTTAAAACCCCTTGTAATTCCTCGTATTTCGAACAAAGAGGAGTTAAAGGTTTTATTAAGGAAGTATGCAAGCAAAAAGTAATATTGCGTAGTTTGGGACTGCATAGCGTGGGCGAAGCCCAAAGCGAAGCAGTCCCAAATGTAGCAATGCTAGCTACGCTTGCGTTTTTCGGGTTACTATTACCCCGAAAATGAACAAACATGAAAAAGCCCAGTAACTACAAGGGGAAAAGCAATGTTCGTTATCACTGCACAAACTGCACAAAATACGAAAAGAGAAATGATGGGGCAACAAAAACAAGGTATTTATGAAAATATTGCTCTTCTGGCAAGACTTTGCTGTTTCGGCCATCGAACGTTTTCTCAAACACATATATACTTTATCTTAGATAAATGCCTAGGATTCATAGAAAAAACGGGCAAGAAGGGAAAAACAACATGGCACAAAAAAAGGATAGTCAATCCAATAAATACCAGCTTACCATTAACAATCCCATCGAAAAGGGATACACCCACGAAAAAATTTTTGAAACTCTAAGGAACAATTTTAAGACCCTAAATTACTGCTGTATGGCAGATGAACAAGGCTTAACTTTCCATACCCATATTTTTGTAGTCTTTGATTCAAGGGTTCGGTTTTCAATGATACAGAAGCATTTTCCAGAGGTTCATATAGAAAGCTGCAAAGGTACCGTCACTGATAATATTACCTACATAAAAAAATCTGGTAAATGGCAAGATGATATCAAACATGGTACACAAGTGGGTGGTAGTTTCATCGAGTATGGAACCCCACCGCCTGACAGTAAGGGTAAGCTTGGCGACATGACCGAGCTATACCAGATGGTATCCGATGGTCTTTCAAATGCTGAAATTCTCGCAATAAATCAAGATTATATTTTAAACATGGATAAAATAGACAAAGTGCGTACTACTCTTCTAACGGAAAAATTTAAGGGGATTTTTCGTACTGATTTACGAGTGATCTACGTATATGGTGAAACTGGTTCGGGCAAGACCAGCGGTGTGTTACAAGAGCATGGGTGTGAGAATGTTTATCGCGTAACCGACTACGACCACCCCTTTGATGGATATACTTGCCAGCCTATCCTTGTCTTTGACGAATTTAGAAGTTCTCTCCGTATCAGGGAAATGTTAAATTATTGTGATATTTATCCACTAGAATTACCTGCAAGATTCAATAATAAGTATGCCTGCTATAATGTAGTTTACATAATATCGAACTGGTCTTTAGAAAAGCAATATCCTGAGATACAGGAGGGTGACGGTGAAACCTGGAAAGCGTTCTTAAGGCGTATACATAAAGTAAAAGTCTATACAAAAGAAAAAGTTACCACTTACGATTCAGTCGAGGAATATTTGAAAAGGCATGAAAAATTCCATAAATTAAGCAAAGAAGAACAGCAATGCCTACCGTTCAAATAGAATATATGGAGGTATCATCATTAAAGAAATTTTCGTAACAGCTTTTGAATTATCAAAAATCTCAGGGATACCGCTTCCCGAAGTTATAGAAGCAATCAAATGCAAAAAAATCAAAGCTATAGTTTTACAAAAAAGTGGAATGACGATTCCACTTTCCCAATTTTACTCCAAATCCTGGGTTTATATAGAATAGATTAAGATTAAACAATTTTAAAGGCCTTTAATTTTGAATACAACAAATACAAAATTGCTAGTTACTTAGCACCGAGTAGGTGATAATAATTGTGTATTTTTAACAATAAATCAGATGAGACACAACAAAATAGATGGATATATTTGTCTAAATGTGATATAATGGACTTAAGTACAGAAGAGCTTCTCGAATTAATTGACATGAAAAAACAACTTAAAAAAGAGAATGCCATTCTACAAGAGCACATTGAAAACTTTTACCATATCTGGACAAACGACAAAGGAGCTTTTCTCTCGTATCTTCCTGATTTCACAAAACCAAAGGGACGAAAGCCCGTTACCGCTACAACGAAAGAAAAGCTGGAGCGAAAGATCATTAACTTTTATCTGGAACGGCAACAGCAGGAAGAAAGCCAGAAAGAGCAGGAACGGCTATCAACCGTAAGGAATATCTATCCTTTATGGCTGAATATCAAAGGTCTGGAAACAACCGCCACAAGCTATATCAGACGCATAGACAATGACTGGAACGCCTATTATGTTAACGACTCTATCATTGACATGGATATCCGAACCTTTACAAAAGCCACCCTAAAGGAATGGGCATTAAATAAGGTCAGGGACAAAGAACTAACTAAAACCCAGTATTATAACATGTCCATGATTATCCGTCAGTGCCTTGATTATGCCGTTGACCATGAACTGATTCCCTTAAATCCTTATAATCAGTTTACCGTAGACAAAAAGCTGTTAAAGAAAGTAAAACAGCCGGAAGATGGGACACAAGTATTTTTAACCAATGAACGCCCATTGATTGAGTGTGAAGCATGGTTAGACTTTGAGGAAAAGGGCTGTACTTCTGCCTTAGCCATTCCACTAGCATTTCAATTAGGAGTACGCTTAGGAGAACTTATAACAATCAAAGAAACCGACATTTCCCCAGACGGAAAATACCTACATATTCAACGAATGGTTCAGAAACAAGAACTGCAACGCCCGGACGGATCATGGTATCCTGCCAGATGGGAAGCCGTAGAGCATACAAAATCCTCCGCTGGTGACCGCATGATTTATCTGACAGAGGAAGCAAGGCGTATTATTATAGTGATTCTTGATTCCAATAAGGAGAATGGCTTCTATGATGATGGCTTCCTGTTTATCCATGGTGGAAAACGAATCAATCCCAGAGCCGTTGATACCCGTATCCGTAAATACTGCGACCATATCAATATCAGGCAGAAAGGACTTCATACGATTAGAAAGACCTATATTTCATCGCTACTCGATGGGGGCATTAACATCAATGAGATACGAAAACAAGTCGGTCATGAGGACGAGCGCACCACCCTGAAAAACTACTGTTTCAACCGGAAAACCAACATAGAAAATGAATCCGATATGGAAAAAGCTTTAGCGGTTTAATGTCTACCCCGGTCTACCCCAAAAAAGACATTTTCACAAATCAAAAAATAGCGGAAACCCTGATAAAACCTAGGTTTCCGCTACCAATAAAAAGAGCGCGAGACGGGACTCGAACCCGCGACCCCGACCTTGGCAAGGTCGTACTCCACCAACTGAGCCACTCGCGCACATCTCTTTTTAACTTTTTCTTTTGAGGCATATACCCTCAAAACCACACATTGTTACATATCTATCTTCATCCGTTCTTCCTCTTACCTAAACCAACCTGGTTAAGCCCTCGACCTATTAGTGACAGTCAGCTCCACATGTTGCCATGCTTCCACCTCTGCCCTATCTACCTCGTCGTCTTCAAGGGGTCTTACTCTTGCGATGGGATATCTCATCTTGAGGGGGGCTTCACGCTTAGATGCCTTCAGCGTTTATCCCTTCCCGACTTGGCTACTCTGCCATGGCTTTGATAGCCAACAGATACACCAGAGGTCAGTCCATCCCGGTCCTCTCGTACTAAGGACAGCTCCTCTCAAATATCCTACGCCCACGCCGGATAGGGACCGAACTGTCTCACGACGTTCTGAACCCAGCTCGCGTACCGCTTTAATGGGCGAACAGCCCAACCCTTGGGACCTACTACAGCCCCAGGATGCGATGAGCCGACATCGAGGTGCCAAACCACTCCGTCGATGTGAACTCTTGGGAGTGATAAGCCTGTTATCCCCAGGGTAGCTTTTATCCGTTGAGCGATGGCAATCCCACTTTATACCACCGGATCACTAAGTCCTAGTTTCCTACCTGCTCCACCCGTCGGTGTCGCAGTCAAGCTCCCTTATGCCTTTGCACTCTTCGAATGGTTTCCGTCCATTCTGAGGGAACCTTTGAGCGCCTCCGATACCCTTTCGGAGGCGACCGCCCCAGTCAAACTCCCCGCCTGACATTGTCCCCCAGCCAGGTCATGGCTGCAGGTTAGAAATCCAATACCGCAAGGGTGGTATCCCAACATCGGCTCCACAGAGACTGGCGTCCCTGTTTCATAGCCTCCCACCTATCCTGTACATGCAGTACCGAATCCCAGTATCAAGCTGGAGTAAAGCTCCATGGGGTCTTTCCGTCCTGGCGCAGGTAACCAGCATCTTCACTGGTATTTCAATTTCACCGGGTGCATTGTTGAGACAGCGCTCAAATCATTACGCCTTTCGTGCGGGTCGGAACTTACCCGACAAGGAATTTCGCTACCTTAGGACCGTTATAGTTACGGCCGCCGTTTACTGGGGCTTAAATTCAGAGCTTCGCGTTGCCGCTAACCCCTCCTCGTAACCTTCCAGCACCGGGCAGGCGTCAGCCCATATACCTCACCTTTCGGTTTTGCATAGACCTGTGTTTTTGCTAAACAGTTGCTTGAGCCTATTCTCTGCGGCCTGGTTTCCCAGGCACCCCTTATCCCGAAGTTACGGGGTCATTTTGCCGAGTTCCTTAACAATGCTTCTCCCGCCGGCCTTAGGATTCTCTCCTCATCCACCTGTGTCGGTTTACGGTACGGGCACATATCACACAATAGCGGCTTTTCTTGACAGCCCCTACAAAGACTTCCCTACTTATGTTCGGTACGCGTCACACCTTCCTGTTGCTGGGCGGATTTGCCTTCCCAGCCAGTCCAGTGCTTGCCCCGGTCTTTTCATTCCCGGGTTCTTCTTCGGTTCTGTGTCCCCACAGTTCTGATGATATGCGGTACAGGAATTTCAACCTGTTGTCCATCGACTACGTCTTTCGACCTCGCCTTAGGCCCCGACTTACCCAGAGCAGATCAGCTTTACTCTGGAAACCTTAGATATTCGGCCTGGAGGATTCTCACCTCCATCTCGCTACTCATTCCGGCATTCTCTCTTCTTAACACTCCACATCTCCTTACGGTAATGCTTCTGTGCGTTAAGAATGCTCCTCTACCAATGTGTATGAATACACATTCCACAGCTTCGGTGTCGTGTTTCAGCCCCGGACATTTTCGGCGCAGGACCTCTCGACTAGTGAGCTATTACGCACTCTTTGAATGTGTGGCTGCTTCTAAGCCAACATCCTAGTTGTCTGTGAAATCCCACATCCTTTTCCACTTAACACGCACTTTGGGACCTTAGCTGGTGGTCTGGGCTCTTTCCCTTTTGACTACCCAACTTATCTCGTGCAGTCTGACTCCCGTACATCATCTGGCCGGCATTCGGAGTTTGATATTCTTTGGTAAGCTTTGACGCCCCCTAGGAAATTCAGTGCTCTACCTCCGGCAGACTAATACGAGGCTAGCCCTAAAGCTATTTCGAGGAGAACCAGCTATCTCCGGGTTCGATTGGAATTTCTCCCCTACCCACACCTCATCGCCACCCTTTTCAACGGATGTGCGTTCGGTCCTCCATTTCCTTTTACGGAAACTTCAACCTGGACATGGGTAGATCACCCGGTTTCGGGTCTACCTTTACTGACTCATTCGCCCTATTAAGACTTGGTTTCCCTTCGGCTCCACACCTTAAGTGCTTAACCTTGCCAGTAACGGTAACTCGCCGGACCGTTCTACAAAAAGTACGCGGTTCCACCTTTAACGTGGTTCCACAGCTTGTAAACACAGGGTTTCAGGTTCTCTTTCACTCCCCTCCCGGGGTCCTTTTCACCTTTCCTTCACAGTACTATGCGCTATCGGTCACTAAGTAGTATTTAGCCTTGGGGGGTGGTCCCCCCGAATTCCCACAAGGTTTCTCGTGTCTCGTGGTACTTTGGATCCTGCTCGCTGACTATTGCTTTCCCATACAAGGCTTTCACTTTCTATGGCCGGTCTTTCCAGGACCGTTCTGGTAACAAATCGTCTCACTTATTGCAGTCCATAACCCCAGTATGCACGCATACTGGTTTAGGCTCCTTCCATTTCGCTCGCCGCTACTTTGGAAATCGAGTTTTCTTTCTTTTCCTCCGGGTACTTAGATGTTTCAGTTCCCCGGGTTCCCGACGTATGGCTATTTATTCACCATACGACAACTGAGGTTTGCTCAGCTGGGTTTCCCCATTCAGATATCTCCGGATCAAAGGATATTTGCTCCTCCCCGAAGCTTTTCGCAGCTTATCACGTCTTTCATCGGCTCTTAGTGCCAAGGCATCCACCCTGTGCTCTTTATAGCTTAACCAATTCGATGTTCACCTGCGGGTGCGGGCTACTGATCTAAGATACATAGCGTTGTATCTCTGGTCTTAGGTTGTTATTTCACCGTACGTTACGGTTACTTTAATGAGTTTTGTTTGGTTACATCTTGCGATGTAACACCTCGGATGTCTTGATATTGTCTTTATACTTTGACGTATAAAAACTTTATCTAGATATATTTCAATATGTGGTTTTCAAGGTACATGCGTGATGCAATCAGAAGGATTATCAGTTAAAAATACACTTCGTAACTACACCAAATGGAGATGGAGAGATTCGAACTCTTGACCCCCTGCTTGCAAGGCAGGTGCTCTCCCAACTGAGCTACACCCCCAAAATACTTGGATGTGAGTCTACCCTGTAAAGGCAATCCCTATATTCTTTTATTATATTATCATCTGGTTTAATAAACCAATGGGCTTAAGTGGACTCGAACCACCGACCTCACGCTTATCAGGCGTGCGCTCTAACCAGCTGAGCTATAAGCCCATAAATAATCTGGCACCCACCTGCTCTCCCATGCCGTCTCCAGCATAGTACCATCGGCCGCTTAAGTCTTAACCATCGTGTTCGGGATGGGAACGGGTGTCTCCCCTAAGCGCATCGGCACCAGAAATCTTTTGTCTTTCTTGGTGTTTCTATTATTCTTTTTTATTTCTTTGAAAACCAAAGACTCAACAGTATATAAAACCCTTACTTCTTCTTCCTTAGAAAGGAGGTGATCCAGCCGCACCTTCCGATACGGCTACCTTGTTACGACTTCACCCCAGTTATCAGTCCCGCCTTCGGCAGCTCCCTCCTTACGGTTGGGTCACTGACTTCGGGCGTTACCAACTCCCATGGTGTGACGGGCGGTGTGTACAAGACCCGGGAACGTATTCACCGCGGCATTCTGATCCGCGATTACTAGCGATTCCAGCTTCATGTAGTCGAGTTGCAGACTACAATCCGAACTGAGACGTTATTTTTGGGGTTTGCTTAAGATCGCTCCTTTGCTTCCCTTTGTTTACGCCATTGTAGCACGTGTGTAGCCCAAATCATAAGGGGCATGATGATTTGACGTCATCCCCACCTTCCTCCAGGTTATCCCTGGCAGTCTCCCCAGAGTGCCCAGCTCTACCTGCTGGCTACTAAGGATAAGGGTTGCGCTCGTTGCGGGACTTAACCCAACATCTCACGACACGAGCTGACGACAACCATGCACCACCTGTCTGGAATGCCCCGTAGGGAAGGCCCCGTTACGGACCGGTCATTCCGATGTCAAGACTTGGTAAGGTTCTTCGCGTTGCTTCGAATTAAACCACATGCTCCACCGCTTGTGCGGGTCCCCGTCAATTCCTTTGAGTTTCATTCTTGCGAACGTACTCCCCAGGTGGAATACTTATTGCGTTAGCGGCGGCACCGAAGAGCTTTGCTCCCCAACACCTAGTATTCATCGTTTACGGCGTGGACTACCAGGGTATCTAATCCTGTTTGCTCCCCACGCTTTCGAGCCTCAACGTCAGTTACAGTCCAGTAAGCCGCCTTCGCCACTGGTGTTCCTCCTAATATCTACGCATTTCACCGCTACACTAGGAATTCCACTTACCTCTCCTGCACTCTAGCAACACAGTTTCCAAAGCAGTCCCGGGGTTGAGCCCCGGGCTTTCACTCCAGACTTGCATTGCCGTCTACGCTCCCTTTACACCCAGTAAATCCGGATAACGCTTGCCCCCTACGTATTACCGCGGCTGCTGGCACGTAGTTAGCCGGGGCTTCTTAGTCAGGTACCGTCATTTTCTTCCCTGCTGATAGAGCTTTACATACCGAAATACTTCTTCACTCACGCGGCGTCGCTGGATCAGGGTTTCCCCCATTGTCCAATATTCCCCACTGCTGCCTCCCGTAGGAGTTTGGGCCGTGTCTCAGTCCCAATGTGGCCGGTCACCCTCTCAGGTCGGCTACTGATCGTCGGCTTGGTGGGCCGTTACCTCACCAACTACCTAATCAGACGCGGGTCCATCTCATACCACCGGAGTTTTTCACACCGTACCATGCGGCACTGTGTGCTTATGCGGTATTAGCAGCCGTTTCCAACTGTTATCCCCCTGTATGAGGCAGGTTACCCACGCGTTACTCACCCGTCCGCCGCTCAGTCAATTTTAATTCCGTCCGAAAACTTCTTTAAAATCGCTTCGCTCGACTTGCATGTGTTAAGCACGCCGCCAGCGTTCATCCTGAGCCAGGATCGAACTCTCAAATTTAAGCAGATAGTCTTTGAAAGCGGTCGGTGATTTGTAGAAAAGTCTGTTGAAAGTTCGCTTTCATAAGGACTTTTTTTGCGAATCTCCGAACATTTGCGAAGCAAATGGTAGCGAATGAAGCAAAGCTTCATGAGCGTACCGCTTGGACTTGCCATTCGGTTCAATCCGGGGTCAAAATCAACTAACTAGCTAATTTATTTCCCGTTTTACTTGTTGTTTGGTTCGTATACAATTGCTTGTATTCGTTCTGAATTTTCTCATTCAAAGTCATCAAACATGACTTGTTTTATTAGAATTTTCAGGGTTTTACATACTGTTCAATCTTCTGTTTTCAAAGTGCTTTTTCCTGTGTCGCTGTCTCAGCAGTAACTTTTATAGGATATCATAACTGGTTGTTTCTGTCAATCTTTTTTTGAATTTTCTTCAAAACTTTTTTCATCGTTCATCGATGTGTTTTAGAAGAAATTTGCCGCCGTTTTCAGCGGCGAGTTATATCATACCAAAGCATTCGACAAAAGTCAACATTTAT